>NZ_CP042262.1:0-300000 GCF_007855645.1 Qingshengfaniella alkalisoli | reverse complement strand
CAAAAACAGGGCAGCGAGGCGCATGGGTTTCCTTGACGAAATCGACAAAAGTCTCTGTTTCCTCAGTATTTCAATAACTTACAGGGTTCTCGTGCGGCGGTGTATCTTTTGCCGTCTATGGCAGGGCGCGAAGATGTCACGTCTGTGGACGATGTCAGGCATCAGATGCTGCCCGCCTATCATCGTAACCGGGCGCGCAAGAGCGGTCTGGTCAGGTAACTCAGCACCGATCTCTTTCCGCTTTCAATGTCCACCTGCGCGACCATGCCCGGCCGTATGGAGTATTCTTCGCCGAAGCGTTCCAGATAGTTTCGGTCCGTCCGCACCATGACCCGGTAAAAATCCTGTGGCCCTCTGGATGTTTCTTCTTCGACAGTGTCCTCTGATATCTGGGTGACGGTTCCGCGCAGATCCCCATAGGTCGAGAAATCATAGGCCGTGATCTTGACGCTGGCGGGCATTCCCGGGGCGATGAAGGCAACATCGCGCGGAAGGATTTTCGTTTCGATCATCAGTTGGTCGTCAATCGGCGTAATTTCCATGATTTGCTCGCCGGGCTGAACGACTCCGCCAAGCGTGGTGATATCTATGTTGTTGACCCTGCCGGTTACGGGGGAACGGACCTCCGTGCGTTCGAATTCATCGCGCTTCTGGATCAGATCCTGCTGAAGGGTCGTCAGCTTTGCGCGCCGGGCAGCCAGATCCTTGTAGGCGTCCTGGACATAGGCGTTACGGGTTTCGCTGATCTTTCCCTCGAGTTCGGCCTTCTTCTGCTCAAGCTGCAAAAGGTCGATCCTGCTTACAGATCCTCCCGCTGCAAGCGGGCTGGTGATGTCGATCTGTTGCTGGATCGCATTGTGCTCTGCCTTCAACGCACCGATTGAGGATTCCAGCTTGGTACGACGCGCAGTAAAGAGCCGCAGCTCGGTTTGCTGGGTTTCGCTGGGGTTGGGGCCGTAATCCAGTTCAGGATGCTCCAGCACCTCGGCTTCGAGACGCTCGACCTCGGCTGTCAGCGAATCTATCTCGGACTGGGTGGCCATGAATGCTGATTGCGACTGGGTCGGGTCAAGCTTGGCAAGGGCCTGGCCAGCCTCCACGATGTCGCCTTCCTGAACCAGAAGCTCGGCAAGAATCCCGCCTTCGAGGCTCTGGATCGTTTGCATTCTTCGCAAGGGCACCACGCGCCCATCGCCGCGGGTGATTTCGTCAATCTGGGCAATAGCGGCCCAAACCACGGCAATAACCACCGTCAGCCCGGTCACCCGGATGGTCAGGCGGGCAGTGCGCAGCGCCTGACGGCGATAGCTGCCGTCGATGTGACTGGTGGTCAATAGGTCGCTGCTGGACATGTCAGGTTACGGCCTGGACCGTGTGTTGTTGAGCCGTTTGCGCCCGTGCGGCGTTAAGAATCTGCAGAAGGTCACCGTCACGCGCAACACGACCATCCTTCAGCACCACGGCACGCTCCGCAAGGTTGAGAAGCTCGCGTTTGTGCGTCGATATGACCGTCGTTCTTCCGTCAAGCCATGTCTTCAAATGCTTGATGACCTTGGCTTCGGTGATGTGGTCGAAGGCCGATGTTGGTTCATCCAGCAGGACGATGCGCGGGTCCTGAAGAAGGATTCGAGCGAGCCCGATGGCCTGTCTTTGTCCGCCTGAGACATTGCCGTTGCCGTGGATCTGCAAGTCCAGCCCACGCACGTGCCGGCGGACATATGCGCCAAGGCCAACGGCGTCGAGAGCCTCGAGAAGTTCGTCGTCTGACGCGAGTCCATGGTCGAGCAGCAGGTTATCACGCAATGTTCCATGAAACAGCGCGACGCTTTGCGGCAGGTAGCCGACCTGGCGTCGGCGGTCGATGGGATCGATCTGCCCAAGTGCAAGATCGTCCACCAGAACACTTCCCGATTGCGGATCGGTAAGACCGGCAAGCAGCCGAAGCAATGTTGACTTGCCCGCGCCGTTGCCGCCGAGCAAGGCGATCTTTTCACCCGCCTTGATCTGAAGATTCGAAATGGCCAACACAGGAGGAGCTTGCGGATCGTGTCGGAAGGAAACGTCTTCCAGCCGATAGGCGCCTGCCATGTCGGATGCTCGCACGAAATGCCGATCAGAAGGCCGTTCAACCGGCAGTTTCATGATGCCGTCCAGCCCTTCCATGGCGGCGCGTACATGCTGCCAGCGTGCAAGGAGCCCGGCGACTTGGCCCATCGGCGACATGGTCCGGCTCGACAAGAGCGTACAGGCAATCAAGCTTCCGACGGTCAGCTGTCCGGCACTGATCAGATAGACGCCTGTGATGATGACGCCAGCATATGCTAGTTTCTGCACGGTGGTGACCGATTGGGTCATAAGCGTCGTCAGATTGCGCGTCTTTACCGCAGTCGTGGCCATCGCGGCAGATAGTTGGGCGTGGGCGCGTTGCAGTCGCCCTTCGGCGCGCGCTGCTTTGACTGTCTCCAGGTTGGATATGGTTTCGAGAAGCAGCCCGTTTAGGGCAGCCGCCTCTCGCGTGTTTTCCCGCGAGGCGCGCGCCAAACGCTTTTGCATGAGCAGTCCGGGCAGGATTGTCAGGAGCACGCCGGCCAAGGTGACGAAAGCGATGGGTCCACCGATCAACCAGATGACGCCAACGAAGATCAGGACAAAAGGCAGGTCGCAGATGGCCGTGATCGTGCCCGAGGTAAAAAATTCTCGCACAGTGCCGAAATCGCGCACCTGGTTGGCAAAAACGCCGGTACTGGCCGGTTGTTGGGCCAGCTTCATATTGGTGACCTTGTCAAAGAGCTGTGCTGACAATCGCAAGTCGAGATCACGTCCTGAAACATCAACAAGCGATGCGCGCATGATCCGAAGGAGCAGCTCCAGGAGAATGGCAATGCCAACGCCGCTTGCGAGAATCCACAGCGTGTCGAACGCTTTGTTCGGCACGACACGATCATAGACCTGCATGGAAAACAGCGCAGTCGCGACCGCCAATACGTTCGCGATGAATGACGCGAAAATCACGTCACGGTAAATCTGCCAATTGTCGAAGACCGGCCCGAGCAACCAGTGGCGCTTGTCCGGGTCAGGTGTGTCCAACCGATCGGTTACGATATCAAGCGGTTTGGAAATAAGAATGCGCCCGTCATGGTCTTGCTCGAGATCGGCAAGTGACCATATCGCCCGGCCACCACCTGCGTCAGGAAGCATGACCTGAGCCAAGTCACCGTTCAGCTGTTCCAGAATGACGGTGCGCCCGTTTTTCATGAAAAGCAGTGCGGGCAGGCTCTGTTCCGGGAAAGCCCGTAACGGCTCGCGACTGATACGGCAGCTCATGTTCAATCGCCGGAGCGCAAGAGGTGCAAGATCAGGTGTCATCTCGCTGCCGTTGTCGCGGGGCAACCCGTCCGTCAACCCGGCGCTGGATGCCGCAACACCATGGACACGGCAGAGCGCAATCAGGCCCAAGACGATCGGATCGGATATATCCTCTTGCTTCATGGTTTTCCCCTCCCCTCGGCGATCATGCGGGCGTGCATCACTGCGTGGCCCCCGCTGCAAGGATCAGGGTGCCCAGCACGCCCAGACCCTCGGCCGCCTCGTACTCTGTCCTCTTACGCGTATCGAATGTGTTAATCGCGTCGATCTGCGCATCATAGAGATCCCGCCCTGTTGTCAGCAGGTCGATCAGATCGCGTTGACCCGCCGCGAATTGCTGTTCGTAGCTGTCGAGAACCTGCTGCGCCTGTACCAGTTGTCGTTCGCGCGAGCTTTCGTTAGCGCGCAGAATCTGCAGGCGTTCCAGAGCGTTTTGACCTTCGTTGAGCAGGTCTTGTTCCACCGCGGCCATTGAAGACGTCGCTGCCTCCAGTTCCAATCGTGCCGCCTGAATCTGTCGTGCGCCCAAGCTGGCCGAGTCGAGATCCATCCCGGCGGCGATGCCGATCGCGGTTCTGCTGCGTCCGCCGTCCAGATCCTGTCGACCCTGAGCCTGAAGCGTAATCGTTGGCAGGCGCGACGCCTTGGCGGTCTTTATTCCCGCATTGGCGGCATCCTTCTCTGCACGCGCGGCGATGTAATCGGGTGCAAGCTTCACTGCGGATGCAAGTTTTCCGGCTTGTCCGTAGCGCGCACCGAAGTTTAGCTCCGGGGCCGCTGCGGGATTGCCCGGCGCGATGCCCGCGAGAAATTCGATCTGGGCCAGCGCTATGCGCAGATCGCCTTCGAGCTGTGACAGCTGGTCCTCGGCGCGGGCAGTTTCCAGGCGGGCCCGCGCGACCTCAGCGTTGTCCCCCAGCCCCCCTGCGGCCCGCCGCTCGGCATGACCCGTAACGCGCTGTGCAAAAGCGGTATAGTCGCGCGTACGTGCGATCTTGAGGCCCAGAACTTCGACTTCGATGAAAAGCTCTGACATTTGCAATGTCAGTTCTTCGACCGCCGATTTGAGGTCGGAAACGCTTTTTACACGTTCTTGCGAGGCCGCTTCGATTTTGCTCTGGATCATCCCCCAATCATAGAGCACTTGAGATACCGTCAAGGTTACATTGGCGCCGTCGACGTCGGTGGTGTTCGTGTCGCCCTGCAAGCTGAGGCTGGGATAGTACTCGTCGCGAGCGGCGCGGATATCCACGGTTCTGCGTGCCACTCTTTGTCTCATGGCAGTGACATTAGGGTCGCGTTCTGCCGAAATTCTTACGGCATCTCGCAAGGTGATATCCGCCTGCGCGGCGCCGGCAACTGCGAGGCCAACCAAGAACGCGATAGTGGTTGCATAGATCGTCATCTTGGTCCTTTTCGTTTGTGTTGCACGCCAAATCATGCGTCACCTTCAGTGACTGGCTCTGGAATGAACGACGGGCTGGTATCGTCCAGGAAGATCGCACCACCGCTGGCAACGGGCGCACCATCCACACTGTGGCCCGCCGCGGGATCAGGCAGGCTCTCGGATTCTACAGTATCGGTTGCCGTCACGCCCGAAAGCTGTGGTTCCAAGACGGCAGGGTTCTCGTTATCCACAGTCAGATCATCGATGTCCTGCGCGAGTGCTGCCGGATCGGAAGCGTCGGAACCATCGGCACGTTGACCATTGTCGACGTGTTCTTGGCTTGAGTTCCCTGAGTCCGTGTTGCTGGTCATGTCGAAATCAAAAAACGACGAACCTGCCGCCAAGCCGGCACCCGTCAGCAGCAAGGGGTTGGCCCAGCCATCATCACTGTTCTCTGCCGTTGTTGCGCCTTCGTCGAATGCCGCGACACTCAGGTCTTCGGAAGCGGGGCCATCGCGTCGGCTGACAATCGTCGCATCGGCGTCTATTGTTTCGTGTGATGTTTCGGAAAGCCGGACTTCGCCAGGTCGATCAGGTTCAGGAGCCATCAAACCCGTGATCTCAGGTTGATCGCCCTGTCCAAGGAGACGACTGAATTCACCCTGAGGGCCGATCACGAAAAAGTCCTGAACGTAGAACCTTTGCCCGTCTTCGAAAACGAGATCCAGGTCCGCACCTATTTTGTCGAACTGGCTTACGGCCGGTGCCCCACTTTCAAAGAACACATCAGCAGGCTGATCGAGCACAATCCGTGACTCCGAATGCCGCATGGCGGCTTCCGTGTTTCCAAAAGAGCGCGTGAACGCTACGCGGGACATAATATGCAGCGCCCCCTGACGACAATCTTCACCTGCACAACACGACACTCCAGGTCAGAGCGCGGGCTATGGTTACTTCGTACGACGCATCGCATTGTTTCTCATTGCGGAAATCCTCTCGCAAACGCGCGACGCATTGTTTCCAATCATGGAAAGTTATCAGCCCATGATCAACTACTTTTTCAATTTTGTGTGAGTAAACTGCGGAGGGGTTCGGCGGAATGGCTGCATGAAGCCGGAGTCTCGCCAACCCGAATGGTCCGATTTCCCAAACCAGTGTGAGACAGTGCTGCTACCTGATACCGTCAGGTTCAGCCGATTTCGTCATCACTGCTCACGGTTTCAATCGCATCGAGCAATGATGCGCCTGCATCGCCCACATCGCTGAACAACGTGTCGAGCGCGCTATCCAGTTCAGTTTCAGCAAACATGTCGGCGTCGTTACTATCGCTCAGAAGCGCGTTGAAGGCATTATCGCCGCCCAGAGCATCACCACCGCTGGTGTTGAGGATTGATGTCAACAGCTGGTCAACTTCGTGATCTGCCTCGGCCGTGAGCGTGCTTGCTGCATTTTCGAGAAGTCCTTGGTTGGCCAGCGTCCCGGTAAGAGCGTCAGTACCGAACAGCCCCGCGAAGAGATCGTCTTCCGGTGAGGCCGGGCTTGACGCATCGTCCTCTGAAACCGAGATGCCGAAAGGATCACCGTCTCCCAGCAAACCGCCGAGCACCGTATCGGGTTCGCTGCCAAGCAAGCTGTCTAGCAGCCCGTCATCCGCTGACCCGATGTCTTCATTCATTCCGCCCGCGTCAGATGTCGTGCTTGCGGTCGGGGTGGAGACATCAGTTGCGACGGAATCGGATGATGACAACAGGCCCAGCCCGCCCAAAAGCCCACCGCTCTCAGCAGCGCCGCTCAGCAGGCCGCTATCGTTGTCGAATAAGCCGGCAATAAGCCCGTCGCCGCCCAGGACATCGTTGAGAATACCGTCTTCACCGATTACGGGATCAAGGACCGCCGATATGCCGCCGCCGTCCAGAAGGCCGTCATCGCCGACAAGCCCGTCAACCAGCCCGTCGTTTCCGACTAGGTCATCAAGGATTCCGCCGTCGCCGGCAAGACCGTCCAAAACAGCAGTTCCGGCGTCACCGAGCAGGGCGTCTTCGCCAAGCACAGGGTCCAGAAGGCTGTAGGTGATCCCTTCGTCGCCTGCGACGCTTCCCAGAACACCATCGCCACCGGCAACGTTGGACAACAAGCCCTCATCCCCGAGAACCGGATCCAGAACAGCTTCGAGACCGCCACCGTTAAGAACACCCTCTGCCCCCAGAAGGCCGGACACGACGCCGTCGCCACCGATCAGGTTGTCAACGGCGCCGTTTTCTCCGATCAGCGGATCAAGAAGGACGTCGCTTCCGCTGCCCAAGATCCCGTCCGCGCCAAGAACGCTGTCGAGAACACTGTCCTCGCCGACGATATTGCCCAGAAGGCCGCTGTCCCCCAGGATGGTGTCCAGCGCACCGCCCGTTCCGAGAATTGGCTGCAACAGACCGTCGGTTCCGATATTCGCGACCAGCCCGTCTTCTCCGACCAGCCCCCCGACAACGCCATTGACCACGCCGTCTTCGCCAGTGAGACCGTCCAGAAGACCGCCATCGTCAACCACCGCACCCAGCAGGTCACCGCTTGGCTCAGGCAAGCTACCGGCTGTATCGGTTGGCAATGGATCGATACTGTCGGGCGTTAGATTGGCATGTTCTGAAAGCTGCGGTTCTGGAACGGCAGATACCGTGTTGCCGGAACGCGCGTCCAAATCCGACAGCGAAATGCCACCTATGGCGGCGCCGGTTGTGCCCATGGCCGCTGACGCGGTCGGAGCAGGCCCCTGATGTTCTGACGCGGCGATTTGTTCCACATCTGAATCGTGGCTTGGCGAAGCTGCCGGGTCGGGTGTGGAAGCGCCTATCGTGCCGGAGCGCGCCGTCCCTGCTGGCCCGAACACAATTGTTGTCGTCGAATCCGGATCGGATTGAGCATCATGCGCAGCAGACTGTGATTGCTGCGCCCCCGCTTCGGATTCCTCTTGCGAAGTGGTCGCACTTTGCACCTGCGGATCGAACTGTGTCTCGTCCGCCGGTTCCACGTTCGGCTGCATGAAGTCGTCCGGGACAGCAACGGATGCTGCCAGTGCCATCTGGCCTTCCAGCGTGGCACTTTGCATCAACAGGCCCATGCCGACAGCGCTGGTGGCGCCTACATTGCCGAATGACCCCGAAACCCGTCCAATGCGATTGCTATCTGAAAACACGGACGCGTTGTCCGAGGCAGCCAGTTCGTCGGAACGCAGTTCGGACGTCGGAGGGTTCTTTTTCGTTGTCATTCCAAGTCCTCCTACCTGAGACGCGTGGAACTCGGTTCCATCCAATGTCACTCGGTACTGCTGCATCGAGTCAACTAAAGTTAGTCCGACCATCAGATAACTACATACTTCAGTACATATAGTATATACCTTTGATGAATATGTGAAGGCTCTAACGGTACAACAAGGCCTGATACATCCGCCATCGTCGGCAGATTTTGACAATCTGCAGCCCGAGATCTCGGCAGACACGCACAGTTAACACGATTCAGTCCGGGCGATTCGACGCCACAGTTTCATACAGTGTCATAGTGTCGGCACGAAAGTTCCAGAGACCAGCCTGGACGGCTTGGACGCCGCCGCCTAGCAACTCGTCAGGAGAGCCGGGTTATCAGCGCAGCCGCTCGCTCGGCTATCATGATCACTGGCGATGCAGTATTACCCGACACAATGCGCGGCATGATCGACGCATCGACCACGCGTAGTCCATCCAGGCCTTTCACCTTCAGGTCCGGATCAACGATGGCTGCATCATCCGCGCCCATCCGACAGGTGCCGACAGGATGAAAGATTGTGGTGCCGATATCGCCAGCGGCGTGATGTAGATCTGCGTCTGAGGTTACGTCCACCCCCGGCAGCATTTCCTGGGGTGCGTAATGACTGAGCGCCGGCATGGTCATCAGGTGGCGGGCTTGTCGGATCGCGTCCACAGCCACCTGTCGATCCGCTTCCGCTGACAGATAATTGGGCCTGATTTCAGGCGATGCCCCGTCCACCAGGCTTGTCAGATGGCTTGATCCCCTGCTTTCAGGTCGCAGGTTGCAAACCGAAACAGTGACCGCTGGGAAACGGTGCAAAGGATCGCCCAACTTGTCAGTAGACAGGGGCTGCACATGATATTCCAGATCGGGTGTCTCGACCCGATCGCTGCTTTTTGTAAATATACCCAGTTGACTGGGTGCCATGGCCAGCGGACCGCTGCGCCTTATCAGGTACTGCAGTGCCATGGCCGATTTTGCGGTCCAGCTGTGCGAAAGTTGATTGAGCGTCCGGCCATGGGAAATCCGGAAAATCATCCGCAACTGTAGATGGTCTTGCAGATTCTCCCCGACCTCAGGCCGATGGGCGATGACATCTACACCGAGCGCCTTTAATCGCTTCGCATCGCCGATCCCGGATCGCTCCAGCAAGGCAGGCGAGTGGATGGCGCCTGCCGATAGAACAACTTCGCGCGTCGCCCTCGCGGTCACCGATCGTGTTCCATTCCTGAAAAGAACACCCGCTGCCCTCCCCTCTTCAATCAACACCCTCTCAACAAGAGCGCCGGTCACGATCCGCAAGTTCGACCGGGCCCGCGCAGGGCGAAGAAACGCCTTGGCCGTATTCCAACGCACCCCGTTTCGCTGGTTCACTTCGAAGAACCCTGAACCGAAATTTGTACCACGGTTGAAGTCATCCGTCTTTGGTACGCCCATTTCTTCCGCGGCGCGCCGGACATCTTCGAGAATGGGCCAGCGCAGACGTTGCTTCTGAACCTTCCACTCCCCGCCCGCTGCGTGCAGTTCTGTCGCCCCGGCGTGGTGATCTTCTGACTTGAGAAAGTAGGGCAGCACATCGTCCCAGCCCCAGCCGATATTCCCGAGCTGTTGCCAATGGTCGTAGTCTGCGGCTTGGCCGCGCATGTAGATCATACCGTTGATCGATGAACACCCACCCAGCACTCTACCCCTTGGATAGGCGAGTGATCGACCGTTCAGACCGGGCTCCGCTTCGGTCCGCATCATCCAGTCGGTGCTCGGGTTTCCCATGCAGTAAAGATAGCCGACCGGAACATGTATCCACGGATGATGGTCTTTCGGCCCGGCCTCCAGCAACAGCACGCGAATGCCGGGATCTGCGGACAGGCGATTGGCCAACACACAGCCTGCCGTTCCTCCCCCGACAATCACATAGTCATAAGTGCCGTCCAGTTCTCGCATTCCAATGTCCCTTTGGCGGTCGTGATGATTAGTGCAAAGCCAATCCCGGGAATGCCACCAGGAGCCCGACCGCCAGAACCTGAAGGCAGATAAAGGGAACCAGTGACCGGAATATCTCGCCCAGAGAAATATCCGGAGGGGTTACGCTTTTCAGATAGAACGCGGCGGGACCGAAGGGAGGTGTCAGAAACGACACTTGCATGTTCATCGCAAACAGAACACCGAACCAGACCGGATCCATGCCCAAGTCCCGGATGATCGGAACGAAGATCGGCATGGTCAGCAAGGCGATCCCCACCCAGTCGAGAAACATGCCCAGGATGAACAAGATCAACATCATGGTCAGGATGATGACCGTGGGGTTTTCTGACACCCCCGCGATCAGCGACGATATGAAATCAATCCCGCCCATCAGGTTGTAGACGCCCACCAACGCGCTGGCGCCAATGCCGATCCAGACGATCATGCCGACCGTGGCAAGCGTGTGCCGGGCCGCCTCCAGGAGCATTTTGAACGAAAACTCTCGCCTCAGGATCGTGGACAGTATAACGCCGGCAACCCCAACGGCGGATGCCTCGGTCACGGATGCAATGCCGCCGTATATGGAGCCCAGAACGAAAATGACGACAAGGATTGGCAGTACCAGCCCTTTTAACAGCCGTACCTGTTCCCCTGCGGGCATCCGCTCCGGCGACGGAGCGGGTGCGGCATTCGGATCGAGATACGACCGGAAAAGGACGTAGACGACGTAGAAACCCGCCAACATAAGCCCCGGCACAAAGGCCGCCGTGAACAGATCGCCAACCGAAACATTCGCCGTCAACCCGTAGATGATCAGGACGATCGACGGTGGTACCATCGTCCCCAACGATCCGCCCGCACACACCACGCCGATCGCCAACCTGCGATCATAACCCTGCCGCAACATCTGCGGTAGCGCCACAAGGCCAAGCAGTACGATCTCGCCCCCGATGATGCCGCTCATTGCGGCCAGGATAACCGCGACGAAAATTGTTTGAACCGCAACCCCTCCGCGGATGCGGCCGGCAATCAAGCGCATCGCATCGAACAAGTCCCGCGCAATACCTGACCGATCCAGGATCGCAGCCATCAGCACGAACATCGGCACGGAGACAAAAACAAATGACGATACGAAGGAATAGACACGGCTGGTGATCAACGGGACGGACATTGGTCCGAACCAGCCGATGGCGAATATAAGGGCGACCAACAATGTCACGAGCGCCAATGGCATACCTGTCAGCAGCAGGCAGACCAGCACGACGAACATGACAACCGTACCCCAGCCAATCCCGAGGGATTTGAGGTTCAGAACCGCGTCAAGGAATTCCATCAGCGGGCTCCTGATGCGTGGGAGGCGGGCCGCCGCAGGTAGTTGATCGCCAGGATCAGGAACTGAACGGACATGACCACCAAGACGCAAAAGAGGAAAACCTTGGTCAATCCGGGTGTTGGCGGGTTCCAGGCACTACCACTTGTTTCAAGATACAAATCGCCGTTCGGACGAAACAGGGACTTCTTGACCATTATCGTCGCGGCCCAGACAAAAAAGGCGCTGGAGATGAAACAGATCAGAGAGATCACGGCGTTCAACAGCCTTTTGTTCCGCCCGTGGATCAGATCGTAGACCAGCACGACACGGATATGACTGTTACGCGCCACGCAGAACAGACCGCCAAAAATGAAAGTAATCGAACTGAGGAACGTAGATGTCTCATGCGCCCATGCCGTTGGCGCATTGAAGCAGTACCGCATGACAACCTCCAAAACGAGCACACACATCGCCAGTACGATGCCGATGGCGAATACATTCGCCATGCGGCCGATCCATCGTCCGAGCAGACCGGCTTCCGGAAGGGTTCTTCTGGCCGTATCGAGTACGTCAGGGGGCTGCGGCACTGAGCCGTCGGGCAGTTCTTTGCTCATGATCTCACGCTGGGGATGTAGGTTGCGTATCTAGCAGCGGGCAACGTCGGATTGTTGCCCGCTGCGCTCACGCTAGTTCAGCAAACCTTGCTGGCTCAGATAGGTCGTCAATGTATCGTAGACCTTTTGCGCGTTGTCGGAACGCTGGGCGACAGCTTCCCATTGCTCCATCGCAATGGTCCTGAAACGTGCCCGTTCTTCTGCCGGCCAATCGTGAACAGTGATTTCCGGATTGGCCTTGGCAGCTGCAGCCGCTTCCATGTCCTTGGCTGCAAGCTGCGCAACCTCGTCTTCCGCAAAATCCCGCACCGAGACGGTCATGATGGCCTGCAGATCCTCTGGCAGGGCATTCCATTTGTCTAGGTTCATCGACACCTCGACAAGTGGCATCGAGTGAAAGCCGGGAAACACCGGGTGCGGCGCGACATCGTGTAGCCCCTGATCCTGATTGGTCGAGAAAACCGTCGAGTCGGCCGCGTCGATCACACCCTTATCAAGTGCCGTGAACACTTCGGCGTAGGGCAGGTTCACGGGTGCGGCGCCTGCGGCCGCGAAAACTTCCTGAACCAATCCTTCAGGCGCCCGAACCTTCAAGCCTTTCAGGTCATCGACACCCTCGAGAGGTTTTTTCGAAACGAACCCTTCCAGACCGGTCGTTGTCGCGCCGACAAAATGGAGATTATAGGGTTCTTCCAGTTCGTTCATCAACTCATAACCGCCACCGTAGCGCATGAAGCGAAACATTTCGCTGGGGTCGGACCATGCGCCGATCGGGTTCGCGATAAGGCCGAATGCCGGATCCTTGCCAGCAAAATAGCTGACATCGGTAATATGACCGTCAAGGATACCCGCACCTACGGCATCTTGCGTTTCATTGTACTCAACAACCGCTCCCACAGGCAGAAGCTCGATCGCGATGCGTCCGCCGCTCATCACATTCACAAGTTCGGTCCATTCCTGTTGAATGGCAAAGTTCGGATTCCCCGCCGGATCGACGGACTGGAATGTAAAGGAAAAGTCTTGTCCATACGCTGCCGCCGATGAAAGCAGCGTGGCGATGCTGGCCGCTTTGAGAGCGGTCGTAAGTTTCTGTGCCATGTTATTCCTCCCTTGGATACTCAAATGGCTGATGTGTGGGACTTCGCGTCGTCGGAGCCAGGGGTCACCACTCCTCCATCTGCTCGGCGCCCAGATGACCGTTCATGCCGCCTCGATTTCCGATCTTTCCGTCGGATTATTGACCAGATTGCGCAGGCGGCCCTCGCGCAGGTAAATCAGCGCGGTTTCAACGGCTAAGCGCCGCGCGTCTTCCACACTTTCCGGACTGGACCAGGCCGCATGCGGTGACAGTAAAAGCCGTTCTCCTGCGAGTGAACTTTCCGGATCGCCATATTCGACCGCGATTGCGTCTGTCGGCTCCGGCGGCTCCGAAGGCAAGACGTCCAGCGCCGCCCCGGCAATTTCGCGGCGTCGCAGTGCCGAGAGAAGAGCGGGGACATCCACGATCGCACCGCGGGCTGTGTTGATCAGCAAGGCATCTGGGCGCATCATTTTCAGCGCGGCATCATTGATCATGTTCCTGGTTTCGCTGGTCAGCGGGCAATGCAAACTGACCACATCACTCGCGGCCAGAAGTTCATCCAGACTTTCAACCCGTCCAACACCGACCGCAATCTCCGCCCCCCGCGAGACATGGGGATCGAAACAAATCACGTTCATTCCGAATGCTTTGGCCCGCAAAGCCGTCGCCGCGCCGATCCGCCCTAAACCGACGATACCAAGTGTTTTGCCGCGCAGGCGCCCCGTCAAAGGCGCCAACCTGAAATTGAACCCATCCCCTGGCGCACGTTGCAGGTGCCCGTGATAGCTGGTCAGGCCGCGCTTGAAATTCAGCATCATGGCGATGGCGTGATCCGCGACCTCGCTGGTGCCGTAATCTGGTGTGTTGCACACGGGGATGCCTCGGTCGGCGGCAGCCTCCAGATCGATATGATCGAAGCCAACGCCGGCCCGAACAATGATTTTGCAGCGATCAAGGCGGGCAATCGTCTGAGCATCCAGCGGCATTTCATGCCAGACAACAAGCGCATCGCAGTTCTTCCAAACGTCCTTGGATATCTTGGCCGCGTCACGTTCCCTGAAGATGCTCCACTTTGCCTGTGATCCCGCGACCGCCCTTTCGACCGTGGCATCATCCGCATACTGGGCATCGGGGGTCAGGATATGAAAACTCGCCATGGGATCTCCGATTGTTCAAACTGCAAGAACTAGAATTCTAGACTTCACAATTTCTGTCAACCCATGTAATGCTTCGTTTCAGAAGTTTGTTGGATTTCGTAGTCGACACGGGTTGCGCAAGAACATGAACAGACGTCACTGGACACAGGGCAGTCGGGAGGACAACCATGTCACTTAGCTCAGTCGCCTTTGAAAGAATCCACCACGCCATCCTGTCTGGTGCGCTTGATTTGGGTGAGCGCCTTTCCGAAGTTCCGATTGCCGACGCATTGGGCATGAGCAAGGCACCTGTTCGCATGGCATTCGCGGAGCTGCGGGACATGGGACTTGTCACGATCGTTCCGCAAGCCGGCACTTACGTATTTGCCCCCAGCACTGCGGACGTCTTTGAAATGAGTTCGTTCCGCGCTGTCCTTGAGACGTCGGCAGTCGACCTGGCAATGGCCCGTGACCCGCATGAGGTCGTCACCGGCCTGGATTCCGCCCTCTTCCAAATGCGGGCGGCCCTTCATGCCGGTCATTATGAGAAGTACGGACAAGCTGACAGGGAATTCCATCAGACCTTTCTCAAAAGCTCCGGGAATTCATACCTGATCAGGGCCAACATGCTTACCTCGTCGGCGATCGAAGCGTTGCGCGTGCGGCTTCAAAGCGGCGAAGGCAATTTTCGCGAACAATCTTTCGACGAGCACAACCAGATCCGTGACTTGTTGGCCTCAGGCGACATCGCTGCAGCCAAAGAGGCACTGACCAATCATATCATGGTCATCAACAGCTACATGAAAGAACTTCCTGCCCCGGCAACCGTGCGGTCTCGTTCCAACACACGTTCGCCTAGTGAATACCGTGACATATTTTCAAGAAACTGAGCCATCACCCGGGCCAGGCCTGCGCGATTGATGGCGGCTGGACTATCTAGAGGAGAGCTACATGAAACTGCTGAGATTTGGGGATGCCGGTGCGGAGCGTCCCGGCTTTCTGGACAATGACGGGAATATCCGCGATCTGTCCGGCGTGGTGGACGATATCACGGGGGAAACGATTTCTCCGGACGGGATCGGCCGGCTGAGCGGGCTGGACATCGACACGCTGCCCATCGTGGACGGCACTCCGCGTCTCGGTCCTTGCGTGTCCGGAACGGGCAAGTTCATCTGCATCGGGCTGAACTATTCCGACCACGCCGCCGAAACGGGCGCCGAAGTTCCGGCCGAGCCGATCATCTTCATGAAGGCCACCTCTGCCATCTGCGGCCCCGATGACGATGTGCGTATCCCGCGCGGGTCCGAGAAGACCGACTGGGAAGTCGAGCTGGGCGTCGTGATCGGCAAGACGGCGAAATACGTGTCCGAGGAAGACGCGCTGGATTACGTGGCGGGCTATTGCACGATTAATGACGTGTCCGAACGCGCTTTCCAGATCGAGCATCACGGTCAGTGGACGAAGGGGAAATCGGCGGACACCTTCGGCCCGACCGGCCCGTGGCTGGTGACCAGGGACGAGATCGCCGATCCGCAGAACCTTGCCATGTGGTTGACCGTGAATGGCGAGAAGATGCAGGACGGCAATTCCAACACGATGGTGTATGGCGTTGCGCATCTGGTCAGCTATCTGAGCCGCTTCATGTCCCTGCAGCCGGGTGACATCATCTCGACGGGCACGCCCCCGGGCGTCGGCATGGGCCTGAACCCGCAGCGTTTCCTGAAGAAGGGTGACGTGATCGAGCTGGGCATCGAGGGCCTGGGATCGCAGAAGCAAACCTGCGTCGACGACTAAAACCTGCGCCCTGTGCTCAGCGTGAGCGCTTCCTTCCGCCGGTTTCACAGGAGGCGTTCAGTGATCCACAACCCGATCAGCGATTGCCGCGTTACGCCCAAGGCGGAAAATCCGCGCTCACGCCTTTTGGCTGATCGATCCGGCGGCACGCCTGGGCCAAGTCGATTGCGCCGCTCGTGTCTTCTCCAGCGATGAGATTCGTATCGAAATCACTGGCCTCATGGTAGCGGATCCACTCGTTCCGGGTGCAACGGAATGAAATGATTCGCACGGCATCAACGTCGCGCAGGTTCAAGCTGAAACGGGCGTAGAGCCACGCCGCGCCAAAAATGATCTGATGCGGAACCCGGTGACGTTTGTTGCCGAACCAGCCAACGACCATCCGATCCCGGTATACCAAAACCAACCGACCCGAAAGGAAGCCAGGTCTATATGACATTGCCCGGTCAAGCGGTCGCATCCGCCAGGGCAGAAATGAAGCGTGAGAACAGCTCACCCTGTGACCCGATATGCAACTTCGCGTAGATGTTGCGGCGATGTATCCGAACGGTTCCTGATGAGATGCCCAGGGCTCTGGCAGTGGCTTCCGATGAATGGCCTTTCAGCACAAACTCGACAATTTCGGCCTCCCGAGCGGTGAGAAGGTTTCGGCCGACGCTCTGGAACGCATGCTCGATGAGTTGTGGAAGGCGTTCGCCGGGGGTCTCGCCTGAATCCGAAAACTGCCCGATCAGCCCCCGCCAATGTTGTCGCGTCGCCGCGGCAACGAATGGCATCAGCACCTCCAGATCCCGAAATTCTTTGGCGGAAAACACCCGCGTTTCACGCATGGCTGAAATTACAACGCTGACTTCATCACCAATGTCGACGATAAAGCCTATTTCTTCGGCAAGCCCAGTCTGAACGTAGTAGTTTCTAAAATATTCCGCCTGGTAGAAGCGATCTGGAGCAAGATCCCGAAGCCGGACCAAGCGGGTCGTCGTTGGTGCTTGAGAATGCAGATAGAAGGGATCCAGAAGATATGGCCCTTCCTGGTAGTCATCAACCATCACCTTACGCTTGGAAGCTGAAAAATCATCATAAAGATCAATCGGTTCATTGTCTTTGTGATAGGCGAAGATCACCGTGAACTCATAAGGAACCACACTGCGTATTGCGGTCGAAAGCGCTTGCGGAAAACCCGGCGTACCCAGTTCTTCAACTGCCTTCGCACTGGTCGTAACCCAGTCTGAATATTGTTGTCTTAGCGCCATCTATGCCTTTTAGGGTATATACAGGTTTCGTAGTTTTTTTTACCAGTTTACCGAACAAAGGCATAGACCCTCTATGCGGCAGTTCAGGAAGGCATAGATCAAAAGTGCTATATGAAGCCCGGGACAAGCGAATGACGACCACACACTCTCGCCTAGTCGACAAGAGCGGCACGTTGCGCCCAGGCGACACGGTTGCTGAATTCGTTGATACCACAAAGCGCTTCGGAAAGGTGGTGGCTGCGGACCGATTGAATCTCAGCATCAAGCGCGGTGAATTCCTGTCCTTTCTCGGCCCGTCCGGCTGCGGCAAGACCACAGCGCTCCGGATGCTTGCCGGTTTCGAAAGTCCGACCGAAGGGCAGATCCTCATCGACGGCATGGAGGTCGGGAACCTTCCGGCCTATCGCCGCCCGGTGAACATGGTGTTCCAGCACTATGCCCTGTTCCCGCACATGACGGTCGCACAGAATATCGGCTATGGCCTTCGTCAGCGGCGCCCCCGATTGTCGCGATCAGAGATATCAGAAAAGGTTTCGCGCGTGCTCGCGACCGTGCGCCTTGACGGCTACGAGGACCGGCGCATCTGGCAGATGTCGGGCGGACAGCAGCAGCGCGTGGCACTGGCCCGGGCGATCGTGAACGAACCGAAGCTTCTGCTTCTGGACGAACCCATGGCGGCGCTGGACGCCAAGCTGCGCGGCGAGATGCAGATGGAACTGCTGGACCTGCAGCGCAGCCTCGGCATCACGTTCGTATTGGTGACGCATGACCAGGAAGAGGCGCTGTCGATGTCAGACCGTATCTGCATCATGGGCGCGGGCCAGATTGCGCAGATCGGAACGCCACAAGAGTTGTACGATTTTCCCGAAAGCCGTTACGTCGCGAGCTTCGTAGGCAAGGCGAACATACTGCCGGCCTCGCTCATCTCGTCATCGGACGGGCTGGCGAGGGTTGCATTGGCCGAAGGGACTGAAGTGCTGGCCCGGGTTCGGGGCCTACCTGCCAAGGATGCTGTTGAAGTTGTCATCAGGCCGGAATCCCTCTCGATTGCGACGAAGGGAAGCCCATTGCCCGAGGACGGGACCGCCCTGCCCGCACGCATCACCCATCGGACATTCCTGGGCGATCACGCCGAATACGTTCTGGACGCGGGCCCGGTCGGAAATCTTCAGGTCAAAATGTCCCGACAGACATCAGGGCTGCCGATTAACTTCAATGTCGGTGAGGATGTGGACGTATCATGGAGAGCCAGCGAAGCGCTGGTGCTCGCTGAAGACTGATAGAACAAGAAATATCAATCAACAGGGAAACAAAATATGACACAAGGCAATCAAACCATTTCGCGCAAACAGTTCATGGAAGAGCTGCGCCGCTATGAAAAGGGCTCGGTGACACGTCGCCACTTTCTGGGGGTGACCGGGCTTGGCACCGCAATGGCTGTCATGGGCGGCGCCGTGCCGGGGCTGATGCCGGGCCGGGCGCGCGCGCAGGATCTGGGCGACCGTGTCGTTCTTGCGACCTGGCCCAACTATCATGATCCGGCCAATTTCGACAATTTCGCCGCTGATACGAGTGTCTACAGCCAAGTGAATGTCTTCGGCTCCAACGAAGAGATGCTGGCCAAGATTCAGGCGGGCGGATCCGGCTGGGACGTGTTCGTGCCGACGAACTACGCGATCCCGACCTATGTCGAAGCCGATCTCATCGAACCGCTGGACCTGTCGAAACTGCCGAACTACGACGCCGCGGCCTTTGAACAGCGGTTCGCGGATGCGGGCACGATCGACGGCACCGTCTATGCCGTCCCCAAGAACTGGGGCACCACCGGCATCGCGTTCAACACCGACAAGACCGGCGGCGTCGTGGACAGCTGGAAATCCTTCTTCGACGGCGCGCGCGACCAGTGGGATGGCCGCGTGATGGTGCATGACTACCAGTTGACGACCATCGGGAACGCGCTGGTCTATTTCGGCCATTCCTTCAACTCGGTCGACCCGGCCGAACTGGCGGATGCCGAGAAACTGCTGATCGAGGTCAAGCCGCACCTGTTTGCCATTTCCTCCGACTACCAGCCCGCCATGCGCAATGGCGATGCCTGGCTGACGATGTGCTGGACCGGTGACGGCAAGCAGCTGAATTCCGACCTGCCCGAGATCGGCTTTGCCCTTGGCAAGGAAGGCGGCGAAATCTGGTCGGATTACTACGCCATCCCGAAGGACGCGCCCCACAAGGAAGCGGCCTATGCGCTGATCAACTACCTTCTCGATCCCGAGGTGAACGCCCTCGAGGCGCAGGCGCATGGCTATCCCGTCGCGGACAGCCGCACCAACGCGCTGCTGCCCGAGGAACTCCTGAACGATCCCATTCTCTACCCGGCGGCGGAAAGCCTGAACGCGCTCGAATTCGGGGCCGCGGTCACGCTGACCGATCCCAACCGGGCCGAGCTGATGGCACGCTTCAAGTCGGCTTGAGGCCAGCGGACGATGGCCATGACAAAGGCACGAACCCGGGCCTTGCTGCTGACACCGGCGGGGCTGTGGTACGCGGCGCTCCTGCTGTTGCCACTGGCCGTCGTCCTGATCTTTTCGTTCGGCGAGCGTAGCGCCATCGGCGGCTACGCTCCCGGATTCACCTTCGAACAGTATGCCAACCTGCCGTCGCGGCTGGCGGCCTTCCAGAACACGCTGACGCTTGCGCCGCTCGGGACGCTCGCGTCGCTGCTGATCGCCTACCCGCTGGCCTATTTCCTGGCGGTCAAGGTGTCGCCGCAGTGGAAAACGACCCTGCTGGTTCTGGTGATCGTGCCGTTCTGGACCTCGATCCTGATCCGGTCCTATGCGTGGATCTTCCTGCTGGGCGGCCGCGGTCTGCCCGCGTTGCTGGAAAGTTTTGGGCTGCCCGAGATCCGGATGATCAACACGCCCTTCGCCGTGCTGGTCGGCATCGTCTATGGCTATCTGCCGTTGATGGTGTTCCCGATCTATGTCGCCCTCGAAAAGCTGGACAAGCGGCTGTTGGAGGCCTCGGCCGATCTGGGCACGCCGCCCTGGCGCAGTTTCCTGCAGATCACCCTGCCCCTGTCCATGCCCGGCGTCCTGACCGGATCTATGCTGGTCTTCATCCTGCTGATGGGCGAATTCCTGATCCCCGCGCTTCTGGGGGGCGGCAAGGTGTTCTTCGTCGGCAACGCGCTGGTGGACCTGTTCCTGCAATCGCGGAACTGGGCCTTCGGATCGGCAGTCGCGGTGGCGCTGGTGGTGATCATGCTGATCTGCGTCGGTCTTTATCGTCGCGCCCTGGGACGCTTTGCCAGCGGTCCCGACGATGTAAGCCTGATGTGAGGCCGGAATGAGAATTTACGCCGCTTTCGTCTACCTGTTCCTCTACCTGCCCATCGCGACCATCGCGCTGTTTTCCTTCACGGCGGGCCGATCGGCCACCTCGATGCAGGGCTTTTCGGTGCAGTGGTACGGCCGCGCCCTGAACAATCCCTTCGTCATGGAGGCGCTGTGGACCTCGGTCAGGATCGCCTTCTTCTCGGCCCTGCTCGCGGCGGTGGTCGGCACGATGGCGGCGCTGGCGCTGACGGGGATGCAGGGGCGCATCAG
This sequence comes from Qingshengfaniella alkalisoli, assembly GCF_007855645.1. Lineage (GTDB taxonomy): Bacteria > Pseudomonadota > Alphaproteobacteria > Rhodobacterales > Rhodobacteraceae > Qingshengfaniella > Qingshengfaniella alkalisoli. The sequence goes on along the minus strand of NZ_CP042262.1, from coordinate 279,214 downwards.
GATGGTCTTCGACACGATGGTCCAGGTCGCGGTGATGATTCCGGGCATCGTGATTGGCATCGCCACCTTGATCGCGCTCGTGTCCGTCTTCGATATCGTGAACCCGGTTCTGGAGTCTGCGCTTGGCTGGAAACTTTCGCTGGGCACCGGATCCTTGATCGGTGCGCATGGGATGTTCACCATGTCGCTGGTGATCCTTCTGGTCCGAGGGCGGCTCGAAACGCTGGATCGTCAGTTGATCGAAGCCTCCTCCGATCTGGGTGCTCATCCCTTCGCCACCTTTCGTCAGGTTACGCTGCCACTGATCGCCCCGGCGGTTTTGGCAGGGTTCCTGCTGGCTTTTACCTTCAGCTTCGATGATTTCATCATCGCCTTCTTCGTGGCGGGCTCGGAAACTACGCTGCCGATCTATGTATTCTCGTCGATCCGGCGAGGCGTGACCCCGGAAATCAATGCAATCGGCACGATGGTGATGGCTGCTTCGCTGACAATCCTCATCGGTGCGCAACTGTTGCTGCGACGCAGCAGAAAGACCGCCGGACAATAACCAGTTTCAGGAGAAAGACATGCTCAAGGACCGCATCGTTCTGGTAACGGGCGCAGGGTCGGGTATCGGTCGCGCCGGCGCTATTGCAATGGCCCGGGAAGGCGCGACGACGATCGTCACGGATCTGCGCGGGGACCTGGCCGAAAGCACCGCATCGGCCATTCGCGATCAGGGCGGCACGGCCGACGGTCGGGCGCTTGATGTGACCGATGATGACGCGGTTGCCATGGAAGTGACTCGCACTCTTGATACTTACGGCCGAATCGATGTGCTGCACAGCCATGCAGGGGTTCAGATCCCCGGAAAGCTCGAAGAGGTAACCGCCGCGCAAATGGACACAGCCTGGGCGCTGAACGTACGCGCGCATTTTGTTCTGTCAAAGGCGGTGGTGGGTCCGATGCGCAATCAGGGCGGCGGCTCGGTCATCGTCACCGCATCAAATTCTGGATGCCAGTACGATCGCGGCATGATCAGCTATGCAACGACCAAACATGCTGCCGTCGCGATGGTCAAACAGATGGCAGCCGACTACGCCCGCGATAACATCCGGTTCAACGCGCTCTGCCCCGGTTTTGTCGACACGCCATTCAATGCGGGGTTTGAAAAACAGATGGGTGGACGGTCGGAGCTGGAACATTATGTTTCCGACACCATCCCTATGGGCCGGTGGGCCAGCCCGGAAGAAATCGCGGATGGTATTATCTATCTGGCCTCTGACAGGTCGAGCTTTGTAACCGGTTTGGCGCTCGTAATTGATGGCGGCGAGGTGCTTTAGGGCCAAACCGGGCATTGCCAACTCGCCTGCGAGGCTGGGGAGTCCTTCGGGCGATATCGTCAAGCCATTGACCGCAATTCTGACCACCGATAGCGCCTCGGGATACTGCCCGCTGTGAGAATGCTGTGTGCTGCACAGCGGCCGTCAAGCCTATAAAAACACGGCGCTTTCCGTCGTTGGTTTGGTTTTGACACGACGATCCAGTCACCCATGGCAAAAGATGCGTGCAGCGAGGCAGTACTGCCGCCGCCCAAACCATGATGATGCGTCGACTGCGCGTGATCTCATGACTGGAACACAGTGCCCTCAATTCTGCGTAGCGGATGAACATCCCGTTCGCCGTGCATCTACATGGTTGTCTACGACTCATCGACAGGACAAAAAAGTACCTATGCCGTGCAACTTTTGGGCACCGCCTTTCGTGGCTGAGATCAGAGCATACGCAATTCGGCGTGTGACCTGAAAAAACGAAAGGTAGCACTATGAAAAATCCGGCTCTTGTAACCTCTCTGATCGCCCTCGCCGCCGGCCCGGTGTTTGCTGACGGGCATGCGGCCATCTCTGGCTACGCCCTGGCGGACGACGGCGCGACGCTGGTTATCATGAGCGACCTCGACAACCCCGCCGACGCGACCACGCAAGGCCTGTCATCGCCGCTTCGAGCGATCGCATGGCGTCCGGTCACCGGTGAGCTGTTGGGTTTCGCTGACGGCATGATCGCAACTATTGATCCGATGTCAGGCGAAATGACCGATCTGGGTGCCTCCTTCATGGACGATGCGATGATCGGGGACAGCGCGATGGTCGGCTTCGACTTCAACAACCAGATTGACGCCGCGCGCGCCGTGACATCGGCGGGCGACAACCTGGTGTATTTCCCCGACGGCTTTGGCGACAGCGACGAGCGCGCAGGGTCTGTGCGTCGTTTCACCAGCCTGGCCTATGCGGATGGGGATGCGATGGAGGGCATGACACCGATGATCTTCGCGAACGCCTATACAAACGCGATTAACGGGAAGACGGCTGAAACGACGTTCCAATATGCGCTCGATGCCGATACCGATACGCTCGTTAGCCTTGCCAACAACGCCGGGGCGCTTGAAACCATAGGCAAGATCACAGTCGACGGAACGCCAGTCGACCTTACCCCAATGGGCGGGTTTGACATCGTTTCGCCCAACGAAGGTGAGAATATGGGCCTAGCCATCCTCCAGCTTGAAGGTGCTTCGATTGCCGGGCTCTACGAAATTGACCTCGAAACTGGTGCCGCCACGATGAAGGCCGATCTCGGCATGGGGGGCTTCACGGGCTTCGCGGCATCGCTTGGCATGTAGGCCCTGATCGTAAGGTACGAGTTGTCAGAGTTGAGTGCTGGCGGGTCCGGGCGGCAAGAGGTTGCCGTTCGGACCCGCCTGTGCGACGAAGTAGCGGAAGGCAGGGTTTTCGATGGCTACGCGCAAGAATGACAAACCATGAGGACATCGAACAGCTGATTGCCAAAGTTGCACTTGGTGACAGGACCGCCTTTGCTTCGCTCTACGACGCAACAAGCGGCAAGCTCTTCGCGGTCTGCCTGAGGATATTGAAGAACCGGTCATCAGCTGAAGACGCGCTACAAGACGTCTATATGCGCGTCTGGCACAAGGCGGATCGCTACGCCGTAACTGGTCACAGCCCGATGACATGGCTGATCACCGTTGCACGAAATCTGGCGATTGATCGGCTGCGCGCGACGAAGGCCAAGCACGTAGACCTCGACAGTGCGGGCGAGTTGGTCGAAACGCGCCCGGATCCAGAAGCCACAAGTATCGCTGCATCAGAGCAGCGCCGGATCAGCGCCTGTTTCGATGAGCTGCCCTCCGATCGAGCCGCTGCTGTACGTGCTGCATATCTTGACGGCGCAACGTATCAGACCCTCGCGGCCCGTTTCGACGTCCCACTGAACACCATGCGTACTTGGCTAAGGCGCAGTTTGATATCCTTGAAGGAGTGCCTTTCGCGATGAGCGACCAACAGGACATCAGCGAAGACGAGGCGCTGGTCGCTGAGTACGTCTTGCGCCTGCTGGACGCAGATGCGGAGCGAGCCTTGGAGGCACGGCTTCAGTCAGAGCCCGACTTGCGGGCGCGCGTGCAGTTCTGGGAAGGCGAATTTGCGAACCTGGCAGTAGACCTCCCGGATGAAACGCCGTCGTCGTCGGTCCGGTCGGGACTTCTCGCTGAACTGAATGGTAAGGTAACTGCGCCGCGGTTTGGCTGGGTGCGGGGATGGCTTGCGTTGCCGGGGCTGGTGGCGGTTGTGATCGCTGCATTTTTCGCCTTCAGCCCGATCCTGCGCGCCCCTGCCTTCGATCCGGCGTTCCACGCTACATTGATTTCTGACGACGGCAGCGTGCATATCGAAGCCGGGTATGCCCCGAACGGCAGCTTGTTCAAGGTGATCCCGGAACAGGGCAAGCCGCTGCCCGGTCGTGACTTCGAGCTATGGGTCATCGGAGAGAACGCCACTGCGCCGGTGTCGCTTGGCGTGATCTCATCAGACGGAGAGATCACATTCGAGATCAGCCCAGAGATTGCCGCTTTGATCGAAGGCGGCACACTTGCTGTTTCCGACGAACCGGAAGGCGGATCGCCGACGGGTGCACCGACGGGTACGATCTTGGCCACTGACGAGTTCTTCGACGTATAATTCTGTAATCGACTGAAACTTATTACCCGGTCCTGCCGTGTCTCCCCTGTATCCGCAAATGAACGCGGGCAACCACCAGAGGAGAAGAAGATGAAGATCGTTTCCAAACTGACCGCCGCCGCCGTGGCGCTGACCATCGCAACTGCTGCGAACGCAGAAAACCCAATGGTCGGCGGCGCCCCCATGCTCGAGACGAAGAACATCGTTGAAAACGCGGTGAACTCGGCTGACCACACGACCCTTGTGGCCGCCGTCGAGGCGGCAGGTTTGGTCGAAACGCTGCAGGGTCCGGGGCCCTTTACCGTCTTCGCACCCGTGAACGACGCTTTCGCCGCGCTTCCCGAGGGAACAGTCGATACGCTCCTGAAGCCCGAGAACAAGGACATGCTGGTTAAGGTCCTGACCGCGCATGTGGTCGCCGGCGACTGGTCTGCCGCAGAGATAGCACAACAGGCGCGGGCCTCCTCCGACGGCTTCTATCACTTCAACGCGGTGTCAGGTGACGCCTTGTCGGCTCAGGTCAGGGGCAACAACGTCTACATCTACGACGAAAACGGTAATGCGAGTCGCGTGACAATCGCGGATGTCGATCAGTTGAACGGTGTCATCCACGTCGTCGACACTGTCCTCGTTCCGAAGTAAGCCGAGCAATATCGACAGGGCAGTGTTCGACGCAATCGTCGTCGGCAACGCAGAAATGGCGCGGGCCTCGCACCACGCTCATCGCGGGCGCGCCAAGGCATTGTTGCTCGGATTTCTTGGAAAACATCGGCTGACGAAGTTGTAGAAACTTTCCGACAACGAGCCGCGCTATTTTCTTTTCGACGACATTGCCCGACGCCTTAGCCGCGCCCTTCCAGTGTGCCACCTCCGCACTCATTCTGGACGTGCTTGTCCGCCAGATCAGACAAGGCATGCAAGGGGCAAGCGTTCCGACGCTTGCCCCGCTTGAAGTCAGTTCTCGCAGGACCAGCTGAAGCGTGAAAAATCGAAATCCCAGCTTTGCATCGGCACCCATTCATAGCCTTGCAGGCACTCATGCGCCGCAAAACGACGTTCTTGCGCCAGAAGCCAGACGGACCGCTGATCTTCGACGAGCTTGCTATAGATATCCTGATAGATCCCGTTGCGCGCGTCCGTGTCGGTTTCCGCGCGCGACGCCTCGATCATCTCGTCGATTGCCGGGTCTTCCACCCAGTCCATTCCGGACCACGTCCCCGACGCGTCGGAATCGTACTGAACATAGAACACCGAATCCGGCGATGGGTAGGTCGGACCGTAGAACACCTGCGTCGTGTGCGGCGTGGTCTCGATGGATGAAGCCAGCTCGGTGATCCGGTTCCAGGGCTCCGGGCGGATTTCGACGTCAAACCCGATGCTGTCCAGCGTCGCCTTGAACAGAAGGGCGATCTCTTCCTCGAACGGTGTGTTCGACACATAGGTATGAACCAGCTTGATTGGCCCCTGCCCGGCATATTCCGACTGGGCCAGTTCTTCCTGTGCGGCTGTCAGGTCATAGACAGGCGCCTCGGCATCATCCGGGATGGCGGCCTCGAAGACATCGGCGAGCGGCCCCTTCATGATGGCACCCGGATAAATCACCTCGCGGATCGTGTCGTAATCCATCGCCATGGCGATTGCCTTGCGGACATGGACGTCATCGGTAGGCGCGACTTGATTGTTCATCTTGATGTAAAATCCGGTCGCCGTCGGGGCCGTGATCACCCGGTAGTTTTCCAGCGCGCCGATCCCTTCATAGGTTTCCAGCGACTGGTATTGCGATGAGATCCCCAGTTCCTCGCGCTGCGCAAGTGCGCGTACGGTTGCCTCGTCACGGGTGATGACAAAGCGAACCTCGTCAATCGGCTTCTCGTTGGGCCAGCCGGCATGATAGCCGTCATAGCGCGCCAGCGTCATTTGTGCTCCGCGATCCCAGCTTTGCAGGCTGTAGGGACCGGCCCCCGCGCTGGAATCAGCAAGGAACGTCTCGCCCCACTCATCTCCATCGGCGGTCTCGATCGCATCTTCATTCACGACCAGCAGCAGCGGCGTGATCGAGATGAAGGGCGCATAGACCTTGGACAGCTTGATTTCGACCGTCTGGTCGTCAAGCGCGGTCACACTGTCTTCGGAAATCAGATCGCTGAACAGATATGCCGGACCTTCATTGATCCCGATCAGCCGCTTGATCGAATAGACCACATCCTGCGCGGTGACCGGCGATCCGTCCTGAAATGTCGCCCCCGCCTTCAGATGGAAGGTATAGGTCAGGCTGTCATCCGAAATATCCCAGCTTTCGGCCAGCTGGGGTGTGACCTGGCCGCTGCCATCAACCGTGGTAAGGGCGTCATAAAGGTTCACCGCCGCCATGTATTCCGTGTAGTCGTTGATCTTCGCGGGATCGATCGTGCCGAATATCTGCACGGCGTTCACCGTGATCGCCACCTGGTCGTCCTGGGCTATCGCGGGCACTGCCGTCAGCGCGCAAAGGGCCGTTGCTCCAAGTAGTCTTTTCATATCTTCAACCTCCTGTGGTTATGTCTTTGACGCGTTTGTCAGGTCTTCAATCGGGGAAAATGCATGCGCGTAGCCAAAGTATCCGGGACCCGCCAGATCAAGTCCCGCATCGGTGCGCCATTGCGGATCTGCCGGCAGGCCGATCAGCCGGATGGCCAAGCCGAACCGCAGCGATTCCGTGGTCACCGGAAGCCCGCCATCCGCATCAAGCGCACAAATCAGGTCGGGCGTCAGCGCCAGTGGCACCCCGTCATCGTCTTCCAGGCACAGGAACTCGTTCTGGAATGACAGGTAGAACTCCTTGCCTTGCTGATCTTCCAGCCCGCGCAGGATCGCCCGCCCCCGTGCGAACCCGCCTTCAGTCTTGCGTTCGATATCGACGACACGTCCAGTGCACAGATCATATCCGCCGCACCGCTTTATCAGCGCATCGCCGGGGTGGCGGTTCGACCGACGTTCCGACTGGATGGCGCGCCCGATTTCCAGCACCAGCCCAAGGGTGTTACGCAGGATACCGCGCTTCATCTCGGCTCCGCTCATCGGATACAGCGCGACCAGTGCCGCGCCGCCCATCTCGACCGTTTGCGCACGAGCCAGACGTTCCGTCCAAAGGTTGGAAATGGCGTTCAGAACGCTGCTGTTGCCCTTGTCGTCTGCCAGGACCATCGGCGTGGCCGACACATCGTGCATCGTGAAACTGACCATCTGCAGTTCCGGAAAGGCCCGGCCCATCCCGTCACCGTCGATCAGCGGCAGCCCCGTTGCGGCAGAAACGGCGAACGGGATTGTCGAATTCAGCCCGCCCGCCTCGATGCAGATCAGGTAGTCCGCCTTTCGACCCAGATAGGCCTCCAACGCGGCCAGCGCTCCCAAGGCCTCGTGGCCATTTGGCAGCTTTTCCAACATGACAGTGGGCGCACCCATCATGCAGACGGGCACACACAACGCATCATCGGGAACATCCGCGGGATCGATAACCGTGACCGGACCGCTTTGCCGCATGGCACGCTCCGCCATCAGCTTGCCGATGTAAGGGTCGCCGCCGCCGCCTGTTCCAAGGAAGGCACCGCCAAGCGCGATGGCCTCCATGTCCTCCTGTGTGACGGTGAATCCGCTCATGCCGCCTCCGCAAGTGGCTTGTAGATCACATCGGGAAACCCGAAACAGGCTGGCCCCACCACATCCAGCGCCTGCGGTGTTCGCAGCAGTTCATGGCAGGGAAGCGCCAGAACCGCGATCCGTTGACCGTAGCGCAGGATTTCCGTCGTGATCGGCAGGCCCGTATCCAGGTCCAGCACGACAACCAGATCCGGCACGCAGGTAACCATCTGACCGTCACGTTCGAACATCAGGTATTCGTTCTGGATGGTGATCTGTCCGATCGATCCGCGATAGCTGTCCAACCCTTCTATGCTGGCAACGCCCACGTTGAAGCCGCCTTTGAAATGCCGCTTCAGATCGTTGATCTTGCCCGAAAAGATGTGCTGCCCACCCTCGCGTTCGCAAATCGCTGCAATCGGATCGGAATGTGTTTTGCGCGCATCCATGACCGCACGTCCCAGCCCGATGGCCTGCGTGTAGGTGTGCGGTATGGAATAGCGTTTGACATAGGCCCCGCTCATCGGTGCCGACGCCAGAACCGACGCTCCGCCCTGTGCGATCACGCAGGCCCGCGCCATGGTTTCGTGCCATTTTTCAGTGATGGCATTCTCGAAGGCGACCGCATTGCCATGGGGGTCGCACATGACCGACGGGGTCGAACGATGCCCATAGATGGAATAGGTCGTCATCTGCATCTCGGGAAAGGCACGCCCCATCCCGTCGCCATCGACAACGGGGAGACCCGCAAAGGCCCCGGTGATCAGCGGCTCCATGGAATTCTGACCACCGATCTCTTCGCAGGCGACGGCATCGGCCTTGAAACCCAGCCGTTCTTCCAGCGACCGTAGACAGCGCAACCCTTCACGCCCTTCCTTCAGCCGCTCGAAAGATACCAAGGGTGCGCCTATGCCCCCAAGCGGCACGACCATCGCCTCATCGGCAATGGCATTGAGCGGCAGAACCTTCAGCTCATAGCCTTCGCGCAGCGCCTGTCTTGCACGCAGCTTTCCGATATAGGGGTTTCCGCCCCCACCGGTGCCCAGGATTCCGGACCCGATTTCCAGCGCGTCGATATCCTCTTCAGTGAGAACCCAGCATTGATCCTTCAGGTCACGCATGGACGTCTCCCATTTCTCCGACGACTTTCAGGTGAATGCGCGTGGCATTGCCCGGCAGATAGGCCAGCGGCACATCCTCGCGCTCGATTACCGTCAGGGTGTCTGCCTTTGCGCCTGCTGCAATCGCCGCGTCGTTCGCTTCCTTCTCGGCTGCGGCAAGGCATTCCTCGCGGCTTGTGCCATCCAGCGCGAAGATGCGATCGACCTCGCCTGAAATCTGGGCAATGGCCGCGCCGACAGCGTTGGCCACGGCGAAGTTTTCGGGCCGCAGCACCTCCAGATCACCGATATGGTCGGGCGCAAGGATCGACCCGCCACCAACGGCAATCACCGGGATGGGATCCGGGCTGATCCGGCTGCGCTCAACGGCCATTTCCAGCATGTCGGCAATGCCCTGCCTGGCCGCCTCCACCAGCGCCGGGTCGATATCCGCCACCTTGGAGGCATCACCGATTTCTGCCATGCCCGCACGCACCGCGATATCTGTCGTGGTCAAGGTCTCGCCCCCGAACACCAGGGCATCCGTGGTCAGACGGTAGCCCACCGATTTCGGACCGATCTGAAGATTGTCGGCTGTGCCCGCGATCATCGTCCCACCGCCAAGGCCGACGGAAAACACGTCCGGCATCCGGAAGTTCGTGCGTACACCGCCCACATCGACAACCGTGGCCGCCTGCCTTGGGAAACCGTGCTGCAAGGCGCCCACATCTGTAGTCGTGCCGCCGATGTCGATCACGATGGCTTCCTTGACGCCAGTCAGGAACGCGGCACCGCGCATGGAATTGGTCGGCCCGGACGCAAAGGTCAGCACCGGGAACCTGCGCACCATATCCGCCGCCATCAATGTCCCGTCATTTTGCGTGACGAAGAACGGGCAGGTCAGTCCGGCACCTTTCAGCGCGTTGCCAAACGCCTCGACCGTCTGATCCGACAGGCTCAGCAGGCTGGCATTCATGATTGCCGCACTCTCGCGCTCCAGCAGGCCGATACGCCCGATTTCACTCGACAGCACCACGGGCAGGTCCGGGCATACCTCGCGCAGCAGATCGCGTGCCCGAAGTTCCATGTCCTGATTGATGGGCGAGAAGACGGAGCTGATTGCCGCCGCCTTGATCCCCTTGTCGGCGATGTCCTTGGCGATGCGGGTGATCTCGTCCTCATCGAGCGCCGCGATTTCGCGACCGTCGAATTCATAGCCGCCGCGCACGAGGTAGCGATGACCGCCAACCATTTCGACCAGGTCCTCGGGCCAGTCCACCATCGGCGGCAGGCAGGCCGTGGCGGGCAGTCCCAGACGGATCGCCGCCACGGGATCAAGCGCGCGCCGCTCGATCACCGCATTCGTGAAATGCGTCGTTCCGATCATGGTGACGTCAATCGCGTCACGTTCAACGCCCGCCTTTTCGATGACGGCCTCCAGGGCATTGGAAATCCCGCTCATCACGTCTTCGGTGGTGGAACTCTTGACACCCGCCAGCACTTCCCGGTCCCGCAGGATCACGGCGTCCGTATTGGTGCCGCCGACATCAATGCCTAGTCTCAGAACCATACTCTTCTCCTTTGGCTCATGCCGCTGAGGACACGAGGAATTGTTGTTTTTCTTCGAGGGTGACGCTTGGCTTCGCCGCCTCCTCGGCATCGGTGATGACCGGGATCGCCGCGATCAGCGCGCGCGTGTAAGGGTGCTGCGGATCGCCGAAGACCTCGCGCGGTGTGCCCTGTTCAACCAACTCGCCCCGCAGCATGATCGCGATGCGTGAACAGAAGTTGCGCATCAGCGACAGATCATGGCTGATGAACAGATAGGTCAGCCCAAGTTCGTCACGCAGCTCTTCCAACAACGCGATGACGCGCTTTTGCACCGAGACGTCCAGCGCCGAGGTTGGCTCATCCAGCACGATCAATCGCGGATTCGCGGCCAGTGCGCGCGCGATTGCCACCCGCTGCTTCTGCCCGCCGGACAGTTCATGCGGATAGCGGCTGATGAAACTGCGCGGCAGATCCACCCGTTCCAGCAACTCGTCCATCCGGTGGGACTGGTCCTTGCGATCCAACCCGGCAAAATTCAACGGCACGGACAACGTCTGCCCGATCGTGCGCTTGGGGTTCAGCGAGGTGCCCGGGTTCTGGTAGACGATCTGCGCCAGCGAACGATCCGCCCGCCCTTCGGCCATCTCCTGAAGCGGAACGCCGTCCAGCGTCACGCGGCCCTGGCTGGGGTTCATGATCCCCATCACCATCCGCGCAACCGTTGTCTTGCCGGACCCGCTTTCGCCTGCCAGCCCGAAAATCTCTCCCGTCCGGATATCGATATCGACACCTCGAACGGCATGGGTCTGGTGGTTGGGTCGCAACAACCGGCTTTCGGTGAAGGTCTTGCTGACACCGTCCAGATGGATCATCGTCTCGCCTGCCGCGACCGGCTGATCCTTGACCTGCGCACCGTAAAGCGGCGGTATCGCACCGATCAGCTCCCGCGTGTAATCCGTCTGCGGTGCCTCGAAGATGCGCTTCAGCGGCCCGTGTTCCACGACCTCGCCCTTGCACATCACATACACATAATCCGCCGTCATTCGCACAACACCCAGATTATGGGTGATCATCAGCAGCGACAGGCCCTCATCCCGAACCAGCCCGTTGATCAGCTTCAGGATCTCGTCCTGCGTGGTCACATCAAGCGCAGTTCCCGGCTCGTCTGCGATCAGCAGCGCCGGCTTGTTCATCAGCGCCAGCGCAATCAGCACACGTTGGCGCATACCGCCCGACAGCTGCGACGGGTAAGACCGGATCACCCGATCGGGATCGGACAGCTGAACCTTGCGAAGAACCTGCGTAATATGTGCGCGCCGTTCGCCACGGCCGCGTTTGCGACCCGCGCGCCGATCCGCCCAGAACAACACATCGTCGAGATGTCGCCCGATGGTGAAGACCGGGTTGAACGAAGATAACGGGTCCTGCATGACCACCGACATCTCGATGCCCTTCAGGCCCTCGCGGGCCGCATCGGACTTCTTCAACAAGTCTTCGCCGCGCCACAAGACTTCGCCGCCCGTGATATCGGCATTGCCGGGCAGCGTGTTGAGCACCGCTTTCGAGGTGATCGACTTGCCCGATCCCGTCTCGCCGATCAGCGCAACACGTTGCCCCTGCGCGATTTTCAGCGACACGTCCTTCAGGATATCCACCTTGCGGCCATAGCTGGTGAAGCTCAGGTTCAGATTGCGTACATCAAGCAGATCCATCGCTCACACCTCCACGTCGAACATGTCGCGCAGGCCGTCGCCCAGCAGGTTGAACCCCAGCGTCGCGTAGAAGATCGCCAGACCGGGGGCCAGCACGCCCCACCATTTCTCGGGCAGGAACTGCCGCCCATCGGCAACCATCGTGCCCAGGTCCGGCGTGGGTGGCTGAACGCCGAGTCCAAGGAATGACAGCGTCGCACCAAACAGGATGATGAAGGCCGCATCCAGCGTGGTCTTTACCGAAATCACCGCGATGCAGTTGGGAAGGATCTCGCGCAACAGGATATGCAGATGCGACGCCCCGGCCAGTCGCGCGGCCTCGACGAAATCTTCGGCGGCCACGGATTTGGATACGCGGTAGACAAGCCGCGCATGCCATGTCCACCACAGCAGTGCGATGGCCAGCATCGCATTGGTCAGGCTCGGGGTCAGAACGTTGCCCACGGCCAGCGCCATCACCAGCGGTGGGATAGCCAGCATGACATTGGTGAAACCCGTGATCAGCCGTTCGGTCCAGCCGCCGAAATACCCGGCCAGCAACCCCAGCGCACCGCCAACCGGTACTGCAACCAGAAGGACGCCTGCGACCAGCATCAGCGACACCCGGAAGCCATAGATCACACGGGTCAGGATATCCCGGCCCACCTTGTCCGTGCCGAGCAGATATTCCGCATCTGGCGGCAGATGCTTGGCCCGGAAATTGATGGCTGCCCCCGCATGGTCAGGGTAAGGCGCGATCAGTGGCGCGAAGATCGCACAGATTATGACGGACGCGACCATGACTGCACCCAACACGGCGACCGGATTGGCACGAAAGCGCATCCAGGCCATCTGGCGTGCCGATAGCACATCAGGCTGTTCGGTCGTTGCGGACATTAGCGGCCCTCCTTGATGCTGAGACGCGGGTCCAGAAAGCCGATGGCGATATCGATCAGGAGGTTCGCCACCACGAAGAAGCAACCCGAGACCAGCACCACGGCCATCACCGCGTTCAGGTCTTTCTGCATGACCGCCTCCAGCCCCGCAGAGGCAAAGCCGCCCCAGGAAAAGACCATCTCGACCACGAAGGCGTTTCCAATCAGCGATGCGAACTCCAGGCCCATGATGGTAAGCGGCGCGATGGACGACAGCTTGAGAAGGTAGCGAAAGGTCACGACCCGCCCCGGAACACCGAAGCTGCGCAGCGTCTGCACGTGATCGCGACGTTGATGCTCGATCATTGCCGACCGCGTGATCCGCATGATCTGGCCGATCCCCGACATTGCCAGCGCAAGCGCCGGGAATGCTAGGTGCCGCAAGGCGTCCAGCGTGACATCCAGCCGCCCTGTCAGAATGCCGTCGATCGTGTAAAGGCCCGGTGGGCCCGTTGAGATCGGCAAGATCGCGCGAAATACGTCCCAAAAGCGGCCAGTCGCTCAGGTAATAAGCCGCGCAAAGTTGCAATAGGATCGCGAACAGGAAGCTCGGCATCGTCACACCGATCAACGAAACAATCCGCAACACAGCATCGATCCAGCTATTGCGATAACGCGCGGCCAATACACCAAGCGGCACACCAACAATCAACATGATGACCAGCGTTGTCATGACGAGTTCGAGTGTGGCAGGAAGGAGCCCCGCAATCTCCTGCGCGACCGGCTTGCCTGAAATCAGCGAATTGCCGAAATCTCCCTGAACGGCGCCCGACAGGAAGTTGACGAATTGAACGGGTAAGGGATCGTCCAGCCCCATATCCGTGCGCAACGCGTCGACCTGTTCCTGTGAAGCCGTTGGTCCCAATGCAATCCGGGCCGGGTCTCCGGGCACGACCCGGGCTAGCACGAAGATCATCAGCGCCAGCACCAGAAGCACCCGACGAAACCGATGATCCGGCGCAGAAGAAACTCTGCAAAACCTGATGTCATCCGACAATGTCTCCCCTAGTTGCTGGCAGCGTGACAGTTACGTGACGTCTTATCTAGGCAGCCAAGGGATAGGTTTTGTTATACTTGGGATAGGTTATTTGTCAGGTAGCGATGAATCCGCGCACTCTGGCCCGTTCGACGGCATCCTTTCGATTCTGTGCATCGAGTTTTCGATAAAGATTCTTGAGGTGAAACTTTACGGTTGGAACGCTCAGCTCCATCTCCCGCGCAATTGCCTTGTTCGAACAGCCTTCCGCCAGCAAAAGCAGCTCACGCCACTCCTGCCGCGACAAAGGGCCGGTACCGAATGCGGCGAGTGCGCCGCGCCGCATGTTTCGCGGAACGGGCGCATCGCGCAGCTCTGCCGTCATCATACGGGCGTCTTCCAGAAGCGGCAGGACAAACACCCGCTCCTCCAGGATCGGCGCGACGCAATGACGGCGATCGCAATGCAGCAAGACGTCCAGCAGGTACTGCCTGGCCCGGACAACATGGCCCTGCCGCCGCGCGACCCAAGTCTGCCATATCCGCAAGCAGATCCTCTGCCTTTCCGAAGTCGCCGGGTTCTTTTCGAGCGCGGCAAGCCGATCCGGCAAGTCCTTGTCGCGTGGATGCTCGAAGCATTGCTGCCGCAACCATAGCATGGCCTGCAGAATATCTTCCGGTGTACGCAAATCATACAGGTTGTGTACAGCGCTCTCCATCCAGACACGCCCAATCCTCGCAGCCATTGCATCGAGTCTCAGCCGCGCGTCGCGCCACCGTCGCGCGCCCTGAAGAACCGCAACCTGGCGCTGCTCGATCAGCAACTGGAACCGCCGGGTTCTCCAGGATTGCAGGTTCCAGCCTTCCACAAAACGCATCGCGATGTCTTTGCCATGCAACTGCAAAAGCGCATCGCCTCCAATTGCCACGGCCAGTTCCGCCAGCGATGGCCAAAGCTCGCCATAGGTGAAGTCACGAAATGTCGATAAGGAAAACTCCGACATAGGTTCCGCATCGCCACGCTCATAAACGGCTACAGCGTTGAGAAGACTTATAAACCTTTGATCCTGCGGTGTCTCGAACGGCGTCTTTGCAAGTGCCGCCTTGGCGTGTTGCAGATGCTCTTCAGCCCGCGCGGGGAAGCCGGTCCGCACTTGGATTATCGCGCGGTGAAGGTGGATGAAAAACTCCAGGTAAGGCGCGTTCGCCTGCTGGTAATGGGCAAGCGATCGGCTCGCCGCCTCCGCGGCCTCGACGAAACGCTCTGCCCGGATATGCAATTCCAGCACCGCATTATAAATCCCGCCGCGCAGCAAATGATCGTCCGCCGGCAGCCGCGCCAACACGTTCGAAGCTTCGGAAAAAATATGCTGCCGAACGTTCCCCGACCGATAGATCGCGTACATCAATCGACAAAACAGAAGTTGCGGCGCCGTTTGCTCCCATCCCTCGGGGGTCTCCGACAGGTCCAGATACCGCGCGCCTGCGGCCTCTGCCAACAGATGCGCCGCACGCTCGGTGTCTCCCATCTTGGCTGAAACGAGGAACGCCAAGCCGATCACGTCAGGATGGGGATCGAGGCGAAACGCGTCCAACACCTTTTGACCTGCCGCCCTCCCATGAAGATGCATGAAGAATAGCCCGCCTTCATCGCAAAGCATGCTGCGCGCGAGATCGCGTCGACCGCTTCTGACTGCGGCAACGATACCTTCTGCCGGATCGAGCACCCGGCCGAGCAAGACCGCATGTCGTGACGACACCGGCCACGCCTCGCTCGCTTCGCGAAGCAACTCGGCCAGGCCAGGCGTTGCAATCCTGATATGATCGTTTTCAATCGCGCAGACCGGTCCCAGCCAAGTCGTGAGGTCTCGTTCATCGGGTATCAGCCGGTCCCTTGGAATTCCCGACCCGGCTCGCGACAGCGCGTGCAACATGTCTCGCACGATGGCCGGGTAGGACGTCAGCGCTTCAGCCAGATAGCGTACGGCACTTCGACGAGTAGCCCCTTCTCGCGCAAAGAATGCATCGAGAGCAGGCCATCCCGCCGATTGATCAAAAGCGATCGCTTGCTCGCGGGTAAGAAAAAATTCGGCATTCCCGATCTCGAGAACTTCTCCATAGACGCGCAACCGATCCAAGCCTTGAATTTGATCAGGACGACCCGCGACAAGCAGATCCTCGTCCGCAGGTGCGAGCTTTGTATTCGCTCCGACGTCAAGGTCGTGGATATGCCTTTGGACACCCGGCACCGCGCGCTGGTAGCACCGTAACAGAGTTGTCCTGCCGGTGCCGGGCAAGGCATTCAGCAGAACTAGCCGCTCCTTGGCAGCCTGTACCCGCTGTACCAACGATGGAATGGGAAAGGGAGCAGACATATAGTGACATTAGTTTGGCTACGGAACGCTTCGCACCTTAGTTCGCCGATGTCGCAGTTGTCGATCCGTAGGATAGTGTCACAGGCAAAGCGCAATGCCCGACAACTGGCGATGCACGTTGCCGATTTGCCAATGTTTGTAATCTACGGTCGGGATTGGCCTGGTAAACGGTTACGGCGAAGCTGAACCACGTCTCCGGCCACCGCTTCATCGTGCCTGGTCTTGCCCCGTTTCAACGGACGAATGCACGGCGAGTTGCGAAAGGGAGAAATCCTCTATTCGCTGCGGGATGCCCAGATCATCATCAAAAATGGAGGGAACACTAAACGTACACACAGCACCTTGGGCTTTCGTCCACCAGCGCCCGAGGCCATCGTCCCGAAGGACTAAGGGCCAACCATGCACAAACTCTCAGAATGGGCCACCCAAGTGGGGCGGTCCAGTTCTTTCACGGCGCGGCCCCACGAGATAGCGTCCGGGCTTGGCCATTGGTCAGACAAGGGCCTTCGCAATCGTGGAAAAAACAGTCAGCTCCCGCTTCGAATACGGGAGCGAACGATGCTGGGTTTCCATTCGCCAGGCGCTTTGCTCGCGGAATAACGGCCAAAGGTTACGTGAAATCACCAACCATGATCGTCGGTTTCCACCGAGGTATGGCATCACTCTGCAATGGACTGACAGTGATGTTATCCAAGACGGATTACCTCGTGGGCACGTTCCGGGTCTGGTGGCAACACGGCCTCTTTGAGGGCTCGTGAATATGGATGTTGGGGGTTATCCAACACCTCTTTCGCCAACCCTGACTCGACAATCTCGCCGGATTTCATAATGATGAGCCGATCCGATATGTAGTATGCCGTGGCAAGATCATGCGTGATATAAATGATCGATACACCCAGCTGGTCGCGCAGCTCTCGAAACAAGTTCACGATCGACATGCGCAGAGACGCGTCCACCATGGACACGGGTTCATCGGCGATGATCAGATCGGGTTTCGGTATTAACGCGCGTGCCACAGCGATCCGCTGAAGTTGGCCGCCGGACAATTCATGTGAATAGCGGCCCCGCACCTCGTCCATGGACAGGCCAACAAGCTGGAGCGACTCTTCGGAAAGGGCTTCTTCATCCTTCCGAGATCGCGCGCCGCGAAATCTCCTTGCCGTCGAGAACAGATAGGAATCTATGCGTGTCAACGGGTTGAAGGCCTCGAACGGGTTTTGAAAGATCGGCTGGACACGTGACATGAAGCGCTGTTTTTCTTGGCCGGACCGCCGATCCGTGATGTCTTCGCCAAGCACGCTGATGGACCCCGAACTTGGCTTTTCCGACCCAAGGATCATGTTTGCCAGCGTCGATTTCCCGCTGCCGGACTGACCGACGATCGCGAAGACTTCGGGGATGTCATCGTCCAGGGTGAAGCTGACATGTTTAACCGCGTTCACGGTTCGCGCCGAAAACAGACCACCACTGCGGAACTGCTTCGAAACATCATCGAGTTGAAGTACATGAGTCATGCGATTTCGGCCTCCCCGGCCCTCCAGCAGGCAACGCGACTTTCACCGTGGTTCCCTTCGAGCGGTGGTGCATCGGTCTTGCATTTGTCCACGGCCAGGGGGCAACGCGGGTGAAACGGGCAACCGCTTGGCGGGTTCGCAAGATTCGGCGGCCGACCCGGCAAGCTGTCGCGCGGGCGGTCATCCCCGATCCGGGGAAGGCTGGATATCAAATGCGTCGTGTAGGGATGCTTTGGCGCCCGGAACAGTTCCAGCGATGGGGCTTCTTCCACCAGCCGCCCTCCGTAGACGATGCCGATCCGATCCGCGATGGTCGCATGGACAGACATGTCATGGGTCACGAAGATGATGGACGATCCCTGTTGAAGCTGAACCTCCTTGATCATGCGCAGCACGTCGCGCTGCACGATGACATCAAGGGCCGTTGTCGGTTCGTCCGCAATGATGAATTCCGGATGACAGACGGTGGCGAGCGCAATCGTCGTTCGCTGACGCATCCCGCCCGACAATTGATGCGGATACGACATGAGGATCGCGGGATCGAGTTGCAGCTTCGTCAGGTGCCGCTCGACTGTGTCCCAGAATTCGCGTTTTCCCATGTTCATATGCGGAAAGGCGAAGTCATAGAATGACTGGCGTATCTTTCTTACCGGGTTGAGCACGGACATCGACCCTTGCATGATGTAGCTCAGGTGACGCCATCGCAGCGACCTGATGTCCACGGCCGGATCGTAGATGTCGATGTGCTTGCCACCGAAGTTGTAGTTGACACTGCCCCCCACGATCTGGAGAGGCGGGCGGATCGCGCCGGCAAGCGCCTTCACGAGGCTTGTCTTCCCCGACCCGGATTCACCGGCCAGCCCGTAAACCTCGCCCCGCCGGACGCGTAGCGTGGCCCCGTCAACGGCCTTCACCTGCCGAGAAATGCCGTAGCCGTCTACCATGTAGTAAGCCCTGAGGTCATCCACCGTCAGAACGTCGTCAGGTGCGACCGGATGCTCGCGTATTTCCATCATGCGACACCTCCCATGCGATCCAGGCGGCTGCGCGGATCGACATATTCATTCACGGACATCGCCAGCAGGAAAAGCCCGAGAAACAGCAGGACGATGGCAAGGATGGGAAACGCGATCCACCACCAGATGCCCGAAATGATGGCCTGATGCTGGTTTGCCCAGTAGATCATGCCCCCGATGGTCGGGCGGTTGATGTCGGTGAAGCCGAGCACGGACAAGGTCACCTCCAGGCTGATTGCCCAAATGAGGTTGTTCATCGCCGTGAAGAAGATGATCGGCAGAACATAGGGCAGATGCTCGCGCACCAGGATGCGCCAGGTGCTCATCCCCGAAAACACGCCATGGCGGGTGAATTCCCGTGTTCGCAGGCTCATGGACACGGAACGGATCAGCCGGCTGTCGTAGGTCCAGCCCAGAAGCGCGGCGCAAACGGCCAGCAACGGCCATGTCATCTGTTCGCGGAGCACGAAGTATACAAGCAGCAGGATCGGGATGTTGGGCAGGGCGATGAAAGTGTCGTTGATCGACATCAGGATACGGTCTGCCCGTCCACCGAGATAGCCGGATACCATGCCCACCGAAATCGCGATAAGCCGGCTCAGGATGGTGACGGTGAGACCAAACGCCATGGTGTTCCAGACAGCCTCGGACAGTTGCCACAACACATCCTGCCCCCGCGAGGTCGTCCCGAACCAATGCTCGCCGGAGGGCGGCAGGTCAGGGGGCAGCAGATACAGGTTGTATCCCGGATACGGTGTCCAGAAATGGGCGGCGGCGAATATGAGGACCATCAGCGTCAGGGTGAACCCGGCGAGGAATTCGACATTGTAGCGCAGAAGGTCCCGAATGACTTTGAACATGTTGATTATCCCAGCTTTACGCGCGGATCGATGAGCGGATAGAGAATGTCGATCAGAAGAACCGCAACGGCGACCGCAAAGATCGAGATCGTGGTCACACCGAGCACGAGACTGTAATCGCCCCTGTAAATGCCCTGGATCAGCAAACGGCCCATACCCGGATAGTTGAACAGGAATTCCACGATAACGGTGCCGCCGAAAATCTGGCCCAGTTGCATCGCGAGACCGGTCAGTTGCGGCAGCATCGCGTTGCGCGCGACATACTGGCTGAATATCTTACGCCTCTTTACTCCGGCAAGTTCGGCGTAAATGACATAGTCATCGGTCACCACGTTCGACACCAGCGAGCGCATGCCGATGAACCAGCCGCCAAGACCCGCAAGAACGAGTGAGAACGCCGGCAGGAAGCCGTGATAGAGGACCGACTGAATGTAGGCCCAGTTCAATCCCGATTCCATGTTCATGCGTGCGCCGCCCGAGATCGGAAAGATCGGGAACACATAGCCCAGAACGATCAGAAGGATCAGCCCGATGAAATAGTGCGGGACCGGATTGATCGTCATGATCGCAATGCCCAGTAGCTTGAGCAGTTTCGAATTGCGGAAGTATCCTGCCAGGGCTCCGATCAGGTTTCCAAGAACGAAGGTGATCAGGATCGAGGTCAGCAACAACCCGATCGTCCACGGGGCGGCATTCGCGATAAGGGTCGTTACAGGTGTCGGGAAGGCCGATAGCGACGGTCCGAAATCAGCGTGCAGCACGCGCCCCCAGAAATTCAGGTACTGTTCCAGAAGATTGCCCTGCAGCCCGTATAGTTCGGTCAGGGACTCGCGCATCATTTCGACGGCGCGCGGATCGCTTGCCCCGAAACTGGTAAGCTGTGTCAAGGATTGCTCGACCGGATCGACCGGTGATAGATTTGTTATCAGGAAAGCCAAGGTCACCCCCGTGAAGATCACGAAGACGAACTGCGCCAACCTTTTCAGAATATAGGCTGTCAGACTGCTCATTTACTGCGTCGCCTTTGATTGAAGTGCCGAGACGCGATGGGCGCGATGAAATCCTCGCGCCCATCGGAAATGATCAATGGCTCAGTCGTTGCCGTTCTTTTCAAGCTCTACGACCATGTAGCGAATGTTGGACCAGAAGGGCCCGGAGGCGGAGTACGGGTTCTCGATGCTGGGAAACCCAGTCCAGTAAGTCGTGTCGAAGGGAGCGAACTTGTTGTATGCCATGAGCGGGATCATCGGCATTTCATCGACGGCAAGCTTCAGCAGGTCCTGTCCCAGTTCGATCACTTCAGGCGCGTCGAATCCGACCATTCGGTTGGCCTCGACAATCCGGTCCAGTTCCGGGTGTTCCCACCGCTGCATGTTGCGCGGCGGCTGGGTTTCGCCAATCGGGCGCA
Organism: Qingshengfaniella alkalisoli; assembly: GCF_007855645.1. GTDB lineage: Bacteria > Pseudomonadota > Alphaproteobacteria > Rhodobacterales > Rhodobacteraceae > Qingshengfaniella > Qingshengfaniella alkalisoli. The sequence goes on along the minus strand of NZ_CP042262.1, from coordinate 258,164 downwards.
GGAAGTCGGAGTGGTAACTTTCCAGGAAGAAGCTCAGATCGGGATGACCACCCCAGGTTTCCACGGTCCAGGCGATGGCCGCGTCGTAATCGCCTACATCAATGCGCTGCCAATGGGTGGGCCCGGCCACGACAACCTCGGTCGGGATACCCGCCATGGACCATTGTTGCGCAATGATCGTCCCTGCCCGCGCGAGCGTCGGAATGTTGTCGCCCTCGACCTGAAGGCGCATCTCGAAAGGTTCGCCGTCCGGTGTCGTCCAGCCGTTTCCGTTTTGGGTAAAGCCAGCGCTGCGCAGCAGTTCAGCCGCCGCATCCGCGTTTTGCTGCCACCATCCGAAGCCGAACATGCGCTTGCGCAGGTCCGGGTCTTCGGGGATCGTGTCGCCCCATTGCGGTGTGACAAGGCTTGCGATCTGGTCGGCGATGTCCGGATTATAGGGTTTGATGACACTCTCGCCCGTATCCAGCTCGTAGTTCATGAGCCATTCCTGCATCGGCTCGTAGTAGTCGGGGATTGAAGTCCCCGTGGGAGGCACGGCGAGCGCAGCGATATTGGCCGCCCCGCGATACGATCCCATCGAGACCGCGCGGATATCGATCAGCAACGCCAATGCCCAACGCACCTTCGGATCCGAAAGCTCGGGCAGTTGGTTGTTGAGGATCACCGACGGAAGCGTCGGATCGGGGTGGGCAAACGGGAAGCCGGGCAACCACTGGGCCGTATTCTCGGCGGCGTCGCGCGCGATCGTGAACATGCCCTCGGGTGCAATGTCATTGATCACGTCCAGATTGTGGTTGAGTTGTTCGATCACGCGCGCGTCGGGGTTTCCGGCGGTACGGTAAACGACATACTTTACATCGGGCGCCTCATCCAGGGTCATCCCGATCGACGTACGTTCCCAATCATCTCGCAGCTTCCAGATCGCCCATTGCCCGTTGGCGTCGTAGTTTTCCATTTCGTAGGCTGACAGTGAAACGGGCGGATTGAAGGAATAGGTAAGCGGGTCTTCGACGGCGCTGAAGACATGCTCCGGCATGATCCATGCCGCGTTCCAGCGCACGGTAAACAGCGTGTGGAACCGCGAATTCGGCGCCTTGAGGTTGAAGACCACCGTGTGGTCGTCGGGGGCTTCCACGCTATCGACATTGATGGTGAACGGTGCGGACCAGTTCATACCCGGGTGTGCGATCTGGGTTTCGACGGTGTAGACGACATCTTCGGCCGTGAACGGCTCACCATCGCTCCAGAAGATCCCGTCCTTCAGCGTCACCGTCATCTGCGTGAAGTCTTCATTATATTCGGGTCGTGCTGCGGCCAGCGCATTCTGCCAGGCCGTGTCGCCGGAGCCTTCGGGGTTGATGAACCACAAGGTATCCGCCGACAACTGCTGGTTTCCGTTCGGGTTCGCACCTCCGCCGGGCGCCCAAAGGTTGAACCAATCGGCATTCTGCGCGGCAGGTCCTTGAATTATGAGTGTTTCTTCACGCGGCAGGCCCGCGATGAAATCCTGCGCGACAACGGGCGCGGCAACGGCAAAGGCCCCTATCGTCGCTACAATGAGCTTTCGAAGTTTCATGTATCCTCCCTAAGATCCGGCTCTCGTAAAATGCGAGGCTCTGACCTTCCTCCTGGAAAGGGTGTCTGCAGGACGCCCAATGCCCGCATTTATTGACAATAAATACCAATCAGACAACAAAAATTATAGAGGCATAGCTATAACTAGCTGTTTTTTCTATAAACAAATATTCGAAGCATGTTAACAATCCGGTATATTGTTGACAATTTAATCCCCGCATCTAAGTTCGCGATGAACCGTCGCAGTTCTGCTGAAGGACAAGGGAATCGCGGCAATCGATGCTGGAGGAGGAATGAGACATGTCCGATAAGGGACAAGTACGTATGACAGTTCACGCCGACCAAAGAACGGGACCCTATCATCCCATGTGGAACTGGTTCGGTTACGACGAACCGAACTACACCTACACAGAAGACGGCATTAAGCTTTTAAGGCAGCTCGCTGCGGCATCGGATAGCTCGCCACATATCCGAACCCACAACTTGCTGACGTCCGGCGATGGCACCGCAGCTTTGAAGTGGGGTTCGACCAACGCCTACACCGAAGACGAACACGGCAATCCGGTTTATGACTGGACCGTGATGGACCGCATATTCGATGCCTATGTGGAAACGGGAACCACACCGTTCGTGCAGGTGGCCTTTACACCCGAGGCGCTGTCGGACGACCCCGGCCCATACAGACATAGCTGGTCGCTGGAAGACACTTATTCGACGATCATGACAGGCTGGGCGTCCCCACCGAATGACCTGAACAAGTGGTACGACCTTGTCGCGGCTTGGGCGCAGCACCTGGTCGATCGATATGGTGGCGAAACAGTCTCTGCCTGGCCGTGGGAATGTTGGAATGAACCCGACGGGCACTATTGGAAAGGGACGATTCCGGAATACTGCGCGATGTTCGACGCCACGGTCAAAGCGGTCAAGTCGGTGCTTCCCGAAGCGCGCGTTGGCGGCCCTCACACCTGTGGCGCGCATGAAAACCCCAAAGCACAGAAATTCTTGCGCGGTGTGCTCGACTATGTCGTGGAGAACGAGCTTCCCATTGATTTTGTTGCCTTCCACGCCAAAGGCCAGCCGAAACTGAAGGACGGCGAGGTCAGGATGGGGCTGGCGAAGCATTTGCTGGATATCAAGGGCAATCTGGACATCATCGCCGAATATCCTTCGCTGAAATCGTTGCCCGTCATTATCGGTGAATCCGATCCGGAAGGCTGTGCCGCCTGCTCCGCGCGCGTGCATCCGCAAAATGCCTATCGAAACGGACCACTCTACGGATCTTACATCGTCGAGAACATGATACGGACCTACGAGTTGTCACGCGATGCGGGCATTCATATCGAAGGCGCGGTGACATGGGCGTTCATATTCGACGGTCAGCCCTGGTTCGACGGCTTCCGCGATCTTGCCACCAATGGCGTCGGCAAGCCGGTCCTGAACGCCTTCCGTATGCTTGGCATGCTGGGTGGGGACTGGGTCGCAACGGACAGCGACGCGGCGCTTCCGCTGCAGCAGATACTGGATCAGGGTGTTCGCCGCGCCCCTGACATCAACTGCGTGGCAACACGCGACGAGACGGGCATCAGCGTTCTGATCTGGAACTATCACGACGACAACGTCGTTGACGACGCCGGAACGGCAGATATTGTGCTGGACCTCGACGGGCTTCCGGATGGCAATCTTTCGGTGAAAGAGTTCAGAATGGACGCAAGTCACGGTAATTCTTTCGGCGCCTGGCAGTCGATGGGCAGCCCCCAAGACCCGGCGGCTGAACAGATCGCGGAACTTGAACAGGCGTCGGAGCTTCCCTGCATTGCCGAGTCGACGCAGCACTGCGACAATGGCTCGTTGAGCGTCTCGTCCACACTCCCGCGGCAAGGGGTGGGGTTGGTTCGCATTGATTTCTGACCGTCAATGCGCGGGCCTGTTTATGACGAACAGGTCCGCGCGACCCCGAGGATCTTGCGAAGCAACGGCCACCGCTTGCGCCAGGCGTACTCCAACATCTACAAGATAAGCGCACAGGGAAGGCGAGTATGAACAAGGATTCAGTGAACGAAGAAGAAGCGGTCGCCCGCGCAATCGAGCAAGATATCATTTTCGGGCGGCTTGGCCCCGGCGAGCGGCTCCGCGAAGAAACGATTGCCCGGGACAAGGCGGCATCGCGCCACCATGTGCGTTCGGCACTGATGATCCTGGAACGGTCGGGCATTGTCACGCGCGAGCGCAACAAGGGTGCTCATGTGCGGGCGTATTCAGCCGAAGAAGTGCGGCAGCTTTACGACCTGCGTGAATTGCTGACCCGACAGGCTGCCCTGAAGATCTCTCTTCCGGCGAGTCCCCGTGACATCGCCAATATTCAAGCCCTGCAAGAAGATTACGAGGCCGCGATTGCAAGCCGCTCCCTGCCGGATATCCACGCGACCAATGACGCGTTCCACGTCGGCTTCTTCGCGTTGTGCAGGAACCCCTATCTCGTGGGACATGCTGAAACAGGCCATGGACATGACCTATATCATCCGGGCGGCGACCATGAGCAATTTCGAGCGCCTTGCCGGCGAAGGCCGAGCATCGCGCGATGATCGGTCTGCTGAGCGGAACGGATTCCTGGTCCCTGTCCGAGCTTTGCGTGCAACATCTTCGCCCCAGCAAGCAGCAATATCTTATCCGGCTGGATGCGGAGGAGAATGAAACTCCGACAAAGCGTAGGCGCGTTCGATCAGTTCAAGAGACCTGAGATTGTCTTCGACCTGCGCATGAAAGAACGCGTCATCCGTGTCCCGGACTGCCCGGACAAACCTTGCAATGGTATCGCGATAGGACGCCTTGTAATCGGCGGCGAGATCGATCGAGTGGCGTTCGGTCGTATCCCGCCCCGTCCTCAGTTCCAGCTGATCGCCCGACAGCCTGATCGCGCCTTGCGTGCCTTGAAGACTGAGATCATCAAGTAGCGCCGTCGGCGCGCCCCAGGTCATGAAATCGCCCAGAAGGGTAACGGCAGCCTGCCCTGACTTGAAAAGCAACGTCGCGCGATCTTCGCCCTTCAGGACTTCGGCATCACGGCCAACCACTGCCGCGAGGAACTCCATTTCACCTATGACTGACCGCAATGCATCGATGTGGTGGATCAGCACCTCCATCAAAAGCATTCGATCAAGACCTGCCAGCATAGGCTGCCTCTGAAGTGCTGGCAGCAAACCGGATCCGTCCGGTATCATGCCCGATGTTCGCGCGAGCAACAGCACCTGCCGCAGCTTTCCGATCCGACCCTGTTGGACCCAGTCCCGGATGACACCGTAATGCGGCCGGTAACGCCAGTTTTCGTGCACCATCAATCGAGCGCCCGCAGGCAGATTGTCGACCAAGTCGCGCGCCTCGGACCAGGTTGGGGCCAAAGGTTTTTGACACAGTACTGGCAAGCCGTGATCAGCCGCCAGGCGAACCGAAGCGGCATGATGCTGGCGCGGGTTGGCGACATCAACAGCATCAAGATCCATCACTGACAACATCTCGGCATCTGATGAGAAACAACGGGGAATGCCCCATCGCCTTGCTCTTTTGGAACAGGTGATGGGATCAGGATCGGCGATCGCTTCGACCACGACGCTATCGCCAAGTTCGCGATAGGCCGCAAGGTGATGTTCCGTGACCCATCCGGCTCCGACGACAGCGATCCGTAAAGGCGGCATTGGATGAACTCCTTTTGTTTTGTCGACAGAAAGTGGCAATACGGCACCTTAGTCAAGATTTAACGCTATTATTGTTGACAACATATGGCGCACGGGACAATCTGACATCAAGAAAGGGAGGAAGACTGCCATGCGATGTTCAGGTCTATGGCCCCCTGCGGCCACACCGTTTCGTTCTGATCTGAGTGTTGATACCGAAGCCCTTGTGGCCCACTGTCAGGCACTGCTGGACGACGGGGCGACGGGTCTTGCCCCGCTCGGAACCACGAGCGAAGCCAACAGCCTGACGCTGTCGGAGCGTCGCCTGGTCGTGGATTCCTTGCTTGAAGGCGGCATCCCGGCCGCGAAGCTGATGCCCGGCACAGGGGCTTGCGCGCTTGGAGATGCCATCGAGATGAGCCGCCATGCCACGCAAGCGCGGTGCGCAGGCGTTCTTCTGCTTCCGCCATTCTTCTACAAGGGCGTCTCCGACGAAGGGCTGTACGATTACGTCGCGCGCGTCGTCGAAGGGGTCGCCGATGACGGTTTGCGGATCTATCTGTACCACATTCCGCAAATGGCCGGTGTCGGATGGTCGCTCGAACTCATCGAGCGGCTACTGCGAGACTTCCCGGCAACGGTTGTTGGCCTGAAAGACAGCTCGGGTGATTGGGCCCATACGCGATCCGTGATCGAGGCATTTCCGGGCTTTTCCGTGTTCCCGGCAAGCGAGGCCCATCTGAGCGATGCGATCCCCCTGGGCGCGGCTGGATGCATTTCTGCTACCGCCAACATCAACGCGAGCGGCATAAGCCGACTGATCAACGCGCTCAGATCGGGCAAGGACGCAACCGCATTGCAAAGCGAAGCCACCCGGCAGCGCAGTATCGTGACCGCCGGATCGTTGATCCCCGGCATAAAGGCGGTTCTTGCGGCGCGCTATCAGCGGTCGAACTGGGCGCAGGTTCGCCCTCCTCTCGTGCAGATGAACACGTCTACAGCGCGTGCGTTGGTCGACAGCCTGACGCGGGAAGCGGCCTGAACGTGAGCGACAACACCACGAGAGGCTTCGCCCGCCGCCTGACGGCCTATGGCGACAATGATTTTGCACAGTTTCTGCGTAACTGCTTTCTGGTTGCGCGGGGTTATGGACCCGAAGCGCTGGACCGGCCCGTGATTGCGATCTGCGACACCGGGTCAGACTTCAACCCATGCCACGCGACAGCGCCGCAACTGGTGGAGGCTATCTCGCGCGGGGTGTCCATGGCGGGTGGTATCCCGATGGTGTTTCCGACCATATCGGTACACGAAAGCTTCGCGCATCCGACATCCATGTTTCTGCGCAACCTGATGTCGATGGACACCGAGGAGATGCTGAAAGCGCTGCCCTTGGATGCCGCGGTTCTGATTGGCGGATGCGACAAGACAATTCCTGCACAACTGATGGGGGCTATCAGTGCGAACGTGCCCACCCTGTCCGTCACGGTAGGACCGATGCTGACCGGCAGCCACAAGGGCCAGCGGCTCGGTGCCTGTACGGATTGCAGGCGACTTTGGGGTGAATATCGCGCGGGAACAATCTCGGAAAACGAGCTGCAGGCGGCACAATCACAGCTGATGGCGTCACACGGAACCTGCATGGTCATGGGAACCGCGAGCACCATGGCGTGTCTGGCCGAGATGCTTGGCTTCATGCTGCCCGGCGGTGCCAGCATTCCCGCCGTCCATTCAGAGCGGCTCCGTCATGCAGAGGCCAGCGGTCGCCGTGCCGTGGAAATGGCCCGGCTTGGAGGCCCGAAACCACAGGAAATAGTGACCCCGGAAAGCGTCCGAAACGCGTGCGTGGCGCTTCAGGCACTCGGCGGGTCAACCAATGTCGCGATTCACCTGGCCGCGATCGTCGGCCGTGCCGGTATCCGGCTTGATCTCGAAGACCTGGATCGCTTGGGCAATCACACGCCCATACTTGCGGATCTCAAACCGGTGGGACGGCTGTACATGCAGGATTTCCACGCTGCGGGCGGCTTTCCCGCGCTGCTGCGTGAACTTGCCAAGCCTGGCCTGATCGACACGGCCGTTACAGCGGCGGACGGACAAAGCTGGGCGGACGTGCTGGCAAATTGGCCCGACTGGCGCGATCCAGACGTTATCCGCGATTTTGATCAACCAGTGACAGGTGGTAGCGCAATCGCCGTTTTACATGGCAGCCTGGTGCCCGGCCGGGCGATTATCAAGCAGGCCGCCATGTCACCGGAACTGAGACAGCACGAAGGGCCGGCGCTTGTTTTCGACGGTCTTGATGATCTGAACGCCCGGATCGACCATCCTGATCTGGACGTGACGCCTGATCATGTACTCGTATTGCGCAACGCCGGCCCGGTCGGCGCACCGGGAATGCCGGAGGCCGGATCAATTCCCATCCCACGCAAGCTGGCGAGATCCGGGGTGCGTGATATGGTGCGGATATCGGACGCCCGAATGTCCGGCACGGCTTATGGTGCGGTGGTGCTGCACGCTGCTCCTGAGGCCGCCCTCGGGGGACCACTTGCACTGGTCAGGGACGGTGACCGCATCCGCCTGGATGTCGAAGCGCGGACACTTGATCTGCTGGTAGACAAAGAAGAACTCGACCGCAGGCGCGCGGACTGGGTTGCTCCGGCCATACCGTCGCGCGGCTATGCCCGATTGTTCGCGACATCGGTGCAGCAAGCGGAGTTAGGCTGTGATTTTGATTTTCTGACTGCCGTCACGCAGGACGAACACGATGAATAAGACTGCCATATGGGATTGCCATGTGCATGTGATCGGCAACCCAAACAAGTATCCTCTGAACCCCGACCGCAACTACGACCCTCCACTTGCGACGGTCGATAATCTGGTCAATCATTTGGATGTATTGAACATCAACAGAGCGGTCATCGTTCAGCCCAGTGTTTACGGCTTTGACAACTCATGTCTTCTTGATGCGCTGGATGAGTTGAATGATCGTTGCGTCGGCGTTGCTGTCCCTTCACCCCAAAGCAGTCTGCAGGATCTAGCCGCGTTAGACAGATCAGGTGTGTGCGGTGTCCGCTGCAACCTGATCAATCCGGGCGGGCTTAAACTTGAGCAAACACGAGCTTGGTGGAGCTGGATGAAGGACAACGGCTGGCATTTGCAAATCCAAGTAAACGCAGCACAACCTGAAATCGAAGACTTGCTGGATCAACCGGACGCGCCTCAACTCGTAATTGATCACATGGGCTTCCCGCCTAAAGGGCTTGCTGCCAGCGCTATGCAGAGCCTGACCCGGCTGGTGGCCAATCATCGCGCGTATGTCAAACTCTCTGCCCCGTACAGAATATCCGCGCTTCCGCCACCTCATCAAGATGCGCTTGCGATAGCGACTATGCTGCTTCAGACGGCACCTGAGCGCTGCCTGTTTGCTACCGATTGGCCGCACACCGAATTGACGATGGCACCAATGGCAGATTCGGAGTGGCAGAAAATTATACGCGATATCGCTGGCCGTGACTGGATCAGGATACATCGCGCGGCAAGCTACCTCTACAGTCGCGACATTTGAGCTTGGCTATCTCGCCATGGCTGTCATCTACATGGCCGCTCGTCCAGCGGCTAGTGCATTTACCCCGCCCTCCCAGTCATCGACAATCGCATTGCCGGAACAGAATACCCTCGTTTATTGGCAACGCAGCCGCGCTGAGATGTGGTCACGGAAATTCGGGCCAGTGTTCAGACCTGATGATCGCGGGGTGAGTTGACTGGCTTGGTGGTCTCTCCCACGGCATTCTCCGTTCGAGGGTTACGCAAACTCGGGACGCCGAGCCGCAAGAATGGGATAGCCCGGAACCGGAACACCGTAACTTGACATGTTGCCCACGCAATAATTTTAGCCCGGGGGTACGCCGGCCAAATGTTCGGAGCGGTCTCTGACGGCGCCCCCACCTATGGCCATCCAGCGCAAACAGTTCTGACAATCGAAGCAGGAAGTTTCCAGGAAGAGACTTCACTTTCTTTGACCAAACGTTGCCTCGAGTTTGCAGCTTGGGCGGAAGAGCAATTTCAGGATTGCTTCCTGAAATTTCTTGTAGTGTCGAAAGCGGAAATACAGCCAAACAGCATAAGCGATCACATCGGGTAGGAAATGGTGGTGGTTGCAAAGGCGGGCGTCAGTCGTCCGCCACGTCCCACATCACGCTGCAACTGGCCATAATCCAAAGTTAATGCCACATCGCCTTGTCGAGCGCTTGGACCTCCCCTGTCAGGTAACGATAGATGCCATCAGAACGCATTTCTGATCTCAAGGGATCATCGATTGTACCGAAAGGGAACTGGTGCACATCAGGTCCGCCCGCAACACTAAGTGCATGACAGAGGCGCGGGCCAAATGGCTGATGCAGACGCTTCGCAAAGCACAGGGAATGACATGAGATATCACCAGACGACAACGTATCTTAGAATCCTTCTTGTCTCGGGCGCAGTCGCTCTGATCAATGGTGGCGCATCAGCTCAGGTCTTCGCATCTTCAGAACTGGCTGCCGATCAAGTCGGCACCGGACCGCGTCTGATCTATCTGCATCACGAATACCCCGCTACGCTCGATCCGCAAAATACCTCGGCCTTCGTTGGCCAACTTGCGATGGAACTGTTTGACACGCTTGTCACCTACGCCATCGACCCCGAAACCGGTGTTGCCGATCAGACGAGCATTGTGCCGCGCCTGGCCGAAAGCTGGGACATTTCGGACGACAATACTGAACTGACCTTCCATCTCAACCCGACGGCCAAGTTCTGGGACGGCTCCCCCGTAACCGCCGAAGATGTCTATTGGTCGATCGAACGCGCGCTTGTCGGGCGAATGGGCTGGGGCACAACCCAGATCGAAACGGGCGGGATCTATGACATCTCGCAGATGGAAATCGTCGACCCGCAAACACTCAAAATCACCTATCCTGACGGCCTTGGGCGATACTCATTACGCAATTTCGCGTCCATGTCGCTGACCATCATGTCCAAGGCCGCCTGCGAGGCCGCTCGCTCCGAGCAAGATATCTGGTGTGTTGACTGGATCAAGAACAACGCCATGGGTTCCGGCCCATACATGTTGGGCGACCGTCAGTCGGGTCAGTACCTGACTGCCGTTGCCAACAAGAACTACTGGGGAGAAGCCAAACCCTATTATTCCGAAGTGATGTTCCGCGTGGTGCCCGATCCGCAAACAAGAATGTTGCTCATGGAAAGCGGCGAGGCGAGTTTTGCAAGCCTCACACCGAATGAATACTCGGTGTTGCGGAACTCGTCGAACGCTACAGTGTTCTCCGTTCCCTCCCAACAGGATGTAGCCGTCATGCGTTGGGACCCTGAATACCCGCCCTTTGACGACCCCAGAATCCGCGAAGCCGTAATCCGTGCCATCCCTTACGAGCGCCTTGTCACCGAGGTCTGTCGCGGTTTTTGTACACCGGTACAGAACCTCGTCGGGGTCAGCACACCCGGTTACGAACCGGACCCGCTCTTCACGCAAGATCAACAAATGGCAAAAGAACTTGTCGCGCAAAGCAGCTACGGCGATGATGTCCCCTCCTTCGAGGTTCCTGTCGTACAAAACTCGACACATATGGCCGCTGCGGTCATTATCCAGGATGCGCTGCGCAGCATCGATATCGACATGGAAATCAAACCCCTGACCCAGAACGCGTTTGACGACATCGCCTGGGGCAAGCGTGATCTCGACGTATCAATCCATTCGATGGGACCCTGGTGGAACGACTTCATGTACTGGGCCTACTGGATGTATCGCAGCGACAGCGCGACGAACCATATCCAGTTCTCCGATGCAGCGCTCGACCAAGCGGTGGTAGAGGCCCTTCTGATCCCGCAGGAGAACGAAGCCGCATACATGAAGCTTCAGGACGGCGTCCTCGATATCCTCGTGGGAGAACGACTCGCGGCGCCGCTCTATCAGGTGAACTGGTCGATGTCGGTGTCGAACAATATTTGCAACGTCAACAAGTTCCCTTGGGGAACGATCGCTTTCTCCTGGCTCCGCCCGTGCGAATGATCTGCATCAGCCTGGCGCTGCTCGTCACACCGCTCCCATCCTTCCCTCACGAAGAATAGCCAGACATGTCGATACCTCCGCTGGCGCGCTATGTCCTGCGTCGCCTTCTTATCAGCTTGCTTGTCCTGATCGGTGTCAGCGCAATCGCCTTTTCCATGGCTTATTTGCTGCCCTCCGATCCGGTGACAAGCAAGTACCCGGATGTTACGGACGAGCTGCGCGCCGAGATCCGCGCCCAGATGGGCCTCGACCAACCGCTGATCGTTCAATACGCACGCTATCTGGGATCTGTGTTCCGCGGGGACTTCGGCGTTTCCTTCGGCACCGGAAACACGGTGGCCGCCGATCTGGCTATCCGTATCCCCGCGACGCTTGAACTGGCCCTCGCCGGCATCCTGTTCGGCCTGCTGGTGGGATTGCCGATGGGAATCGTCAGCGCGGTCACCTATGGCCGCCTGGCTGACACGATCATGCGCATCCTCAACCTGCTGGCGCAGTCCATCCCCGCCTTCTGGCTCGGCGTCGTCCTGATCTTCTACCTGTATTTCCAGTGGCGCCTGGTGCCGACCCCGGTCGGGCGGCTCTCGCCCATGCTCATTGCTCCGCCGAGTGTCACCGGTTTTCTGACTATCGACGCGATGCTAGCCGGCGACTGGGACGTGGCCCGGACCGCGTTTCATCAGTTGATGCTGCCCGCCTTCGTCCTCGGCCTCGGTGTCGTTTCACCCATCGCGCGCATCACCCGCTCGGCCATGAGCGAGGCACTAGGTGAAGACTACGTCACCTTCGGACGTGCCCTGGGCCTGAGTTGGTGGCGGCTTGTTCTGGGCGACGCGCTACGCGGGGCGATGGTACCTATCGTCACGACCTTCGGATTCATCGTGGGCAATGTTCTGGCCGGGGCGGCCATCGTGGAGACCGTTTTCGCCTGGCCGGGGCTGGGGCGCTACGTCGTGACGGCGATCACGACCAGCGACATGGCCCCCGTTTCGACCTGTATTCTGCTCATCGCGTCCTGCGTGGCGCTGACCAATCTACTTGTGGATCTCGCTTATGTCCTTATCGACCCCCGAATTCAGCACTGACATGGTGGCGGGACGCAACATGGCCCGCGCGGCAGGTTCCGCGCCGCGGCGCTCGATGTGGACGCGGCTCTATCGCGGCGTGTTCGGTGGCGACATGCTCGGTCTGATTGGCAGTGTCGTGCTGGCCATCCTGGTGCTGCTGTCGATCTTCGGCCCGGCACTGGTCACCCATGATCCGGTGCTGACGACGCCGGATACGCTTCAGCCGCCTTCGGCCGAGCACTGGTTAGGCACTGATCATTTCGGTCGCGATGTCTTCTCGCGCACGATCACGTCACTGCGGATCGATTTCACCGTGGCGGCGACTGGCGTCGCGGGGGCCATCCTGATCGGCTCCTTCGTCGGGCTGGTCTGCGGTTATGTCGGTGGGCTCGCGGATGAGATCTTCATGCGGTTTGTCGATATCGTGCAGTCCTTTCCACTCTTGCTTGTCGCGATGGTTCTGGTTCTGGTGCTGGGCCCCGGCGTGTTCTCCATCGTCGTCGTTACGGTTCTGATCAACATCCCAACCTATGCCCGGGTCATTCGCGGCGAAGCGCTGCGCAAAAAGACCCTGGAGTACATCGACGCGGCACGGTGTTCGGGGGCTAGTGAGACCTCTATCCTGTTCCGCCATCTCATGCCCAACACGCTCGGGCCGATCATCGTGCACGCAAGCCTGAACCTTGCAGCTGCGGTCGGCAATGTCGCGGTGCTGTCCTTTCTCGGAATCGGGATTCGCCCTCCGACGCCAGATCTCGGCGTGATGGTGGCAGAAGGTACGAACTACCTTGTGCAGGGTGCGTGGTGGATGAGCGTCTGCCCCGGTCTCGTCTTGGTTGCCGCGATCTTCAGTCTGAATCTGCTGGGTGACTGTCTGGAAGGCCGGCTCGACCCAAGCCGGGCGGAGGGATGACCATGGCCGAACCGATGCTCACCATAGACGGTTTGTGCATCGACAGCACCCGCGGCGGCGAACGCCGGCGGATCGTCGATGGACTGTCACTCCGCGTGCATCCCGGCGAGGTCTACGGGCTGGTTGGCGAAAGCGGATCGGGAAAATCCATCTCGATGATGTCTTCCGTTGGCTTGGCGGCGCGGGGGCTGGATGTCGTGGCCGGCAGTGTTTCCATCGGGTCCACCCCGCTTCCTGCACGCGACCAGAAGGGGCTGCGCGGATCGCTGTCGCGCGGCGCATCGCTTCTGTTCCAGAATGCCAAAGGCGCGCTGAACCCCTATATGATGGTGGCTCGTCAGGTCGAGCGCGCACTGGGGAAGGCCGGACGAGGCAGGGACCGCCGCGCCGAGGTCGAGGAACTGTTCCGCGTCGTCGGGTTGAGCTACCACGACCACGGCCGAAAATACCCTCATCAGATCAGCGGGGGCCAGGCGCAGCGCGTGGCCATGGCATGCGCGCTCGCCACGAAGCCGCGCCTGCTCATTGCCGACGAACCGACGACCGCGCTCGACGTAACCACAGAGGGGGAGTTGCTGCGGTTTCTCACCGGCATGTGCCGCGAACGTGGCATGGCGCTGGTGCTGATCGCGCACAACCTGTCCCTTGTATCGGTTTATTGCGACCGTATCTCGATCATGCATGCGGGTCAGCTCGTCGAGACAGGCAAACGGTCACTGCTGTTCAAAAACCCCCTTCATCCCTACACGCAAGGACTGATCGCGGCAGTCCCGGACGTCGACAATCCCCATGAACTGGTGCCGCTCAAAGGCAGCGTCTGGGGCGGCCCGGCACGGGCGGCGCGTTGCCGGTTCTCGCATCGCTGTCCACAGGCCCAGCCGATCTGCAACACCGCCCGACCACCCTCGATACGGCGAGGCGATCAAAGCGTGCAGTGTGTTCTCTACGACGAGGTGAGCAAATGAATATGGACCCTGTGCTCTCCGTTCGGCAGGTTTCGCGCTTGTTCAACAATCCCGACGACCCCGAGGCGATCAGTGTTGGCGCGCGTGACGTGAGCTTGGATATCTCTGCCGGTGAGACAGTGGGCCTCATCGGCGAAAGCGGCTGCGGCAAAAGCACGTTGGCGCGTTGCCTTGTCGGATTGGACCGCCCCGAAACGGGAGAGATCCTGATCGGACACCGCAATCTGACCAATCTCAATGGTCGTGATCTGCGCCGGTTTCGCAAGAACACCCAGATCGTGTTCCAACGACCGGAAACCTGCCTGAACCCGCGTATGAGCGTTCGACAGTTCGTGACGCAGCCACTGCGAAATTTTGCCGTTGTGCCGCGTCGTGAAGAAGCGGCGCGGATCGAAAAGCTTGCACGGCTGGTCGGCCTGGATCCGTCTATGTTGGACCGCTTCCCCCGCCAGCTATCGGGTGGCGAACGCCAACGGGTAGCCATCATGCGGGCGCTCGCTTGTGAACCCAAGGTGGTGGTGCTGGACGAACCGACCTCGGCGCTGGATGTATCGGTTCAGGCCCAGGTGCTTCGCACGCTCAAACAGCTACGTGAAGAAACAGGCACAGCCTTTCTCTTCATCAGCCATGACATAGCGGTTGTACGTTACATGTGCGAACGCGTGATCGTGATGTACCTGGGCAGTATCGTCGAAGAGGGCCCCGCCGAGCGCGTCCTGACGTCACCGGCGCACCCGTATACGCAGGCCTTGCTGGACGCGTCCCCCCGCATCCATCCACTGGAGCGTGACCCTGTGGCCCTTCACGGAGAACTTGTGCTGGGAAACGTGCGCCCCGGGGAGTGCCCCATGAGGGCGCGCTGTCCATTCGCGCATGAACGCTGTGTCACCGACCCTCCCAGAACGTCGGTAGGGCAGGATCACTTTGCAACTTGCTGGCTCGCGCAGGATCGCGCCGCCGGGAAAACACGACCAACCCCATGACAACGAAAGGAAACTGTGGTCCGATGATACACGAGAACTTCTATGACCGGTCGATGGATCTGCCCTCCGAATTGCTCGTGGGTGCCATTGACAGCCATGTCCATGCCGGGCCTGTCCTGCGCTCGAACCCCGGGCATCAGGACCCATTCGAAGTGGCGGTTGAAGCACGCGATGCGGGCATGCGTTCCATCGTCTATTACGACGTGTTCGGCTGGGCGTCCGGCACGGCGTGGATGGTGAACCGCCATGTTCCCGGCATTCGGACTTTTGGTGGGTACCTGATGAATTCCTGCCATGGCGGGCTGAATCCACGCTCGGTCAGAACGGCGCTCTACATGGAACAAGGCTGCTGTTTCATCAGCTTCGGTTCGCACTGCACCGAATTCTCCGCAAGCAGGGAATCGACGATCATCGATGGCGAACTCGTTCCACTGAAGGATGCATTTCCGAAATTTGCCGCAGAAGAAATACCACGTTCAGTCAGGATTCCGGTCGATGGACCGATTTCAGACGATCTGGCCGAAATTCTGGAGATGATCGCCGCCCATCCCGATGTTTACCTCAATACCGGCCATGTCTCCGGCCCAGAGGTTCTCAGGCTGCTGGACCTGGCTGAAGAGTTCGGCATCCAGAAGGTTCTGATCGCTCATCCCGCCCGCCAGCAACTGAGCGTAGAACAGCAAAAGGACGCCGCGCGGCGCGGTGTGTTTCTTGAAGGGTGCCTCGTGGACTGGCTCTATCCGCATGCCCCGCGCACACATTACTACGTCGAAAAGGAATACATGGATCGCAGCGGCGACATGCCACGCAAACGCCCGACCGCGTCGCAGTGGATGGCCGATATCCGTGAAGTCGGCCCGGAACATTTCGTGTTGGCAACGGATTACGGCATTCGCGCGGCCTCGACCCCGGTTCAGGGGATGCGAACACTGATCACGACCTTGCTGGATTATGAATTCACGCCCGAGGAAATCCGCACCATGACCGCTCACAACCCGGCGCGCCTGCTTGGCCTCGAGCCGGAATAGGAGGCACGGGATGGCAACTTACGAACCCTTCTACGGACGCACGATGGAACTGCCCGACGAATTGCTCGTCGGCGCAATCGACAGTCACGTTCACGCGGGGCCGGTGCTTCGGTCCAATCCCGGTCATTTCGACCCGATACAGGTTGCACAGATGGCGCGGGATGCGGGGCTGCGGAGCATCCTGTACTACGATGTATTCGGATGGGCTTCGGGCACGGCCTGGATGGTCAACCGCTACATGAAGGATTTCCGGACCTATGGCGGCTACCTGATGAACTCCTGTCATGACGGGATGAACCCGCGCGCTGTGCGCACTGCACTGAATCTCGGCGATGGGTGTCGGATGATCAGTTTCGGATCGCACTGCACACACCATTCGGCGATGGCGGAGTCGGCGTTCGTCGATGGCGAACTCGTGCCGTTCAAGGATGCCATCCCCGGCTTCCGGGAAAGGGAGCTGGAGCGCGCCATCCGCATTCCACTCGACGGTCCGGTGCCTGATGCGCTCAAGGAGATCCTGGACATGGTGGCCGAGCGGCCCGAGGTCTATCTGAACACCGGTCACGTGTCAGGCCCCGAGGCCCTGCGGATCGTCGAACTGGCACAGGCGGCGGGGATCGAAAAAGTGCTTGTCGCGCACCCTGCCCGGACGCTCCTGTCAGTTGACGAACAAAAATCTCTGGCTCAGAAAGGTGTGTTTCTCGAAGCCTGTGCTGTTGACTTCGGCGGCCCAGCGATGCCGCATACACATTACTACGTCGAACGGGAACTGATGGATATGCATTCCGTCGTACACGGCAAGGCTATGCGATGGTTACAGGGAATCCGCGATGTCGGCCCGGAGCAGTTCGTCCTTGCAACCGATTACGGCATTCGCGTCCTCCCCTCGCCGATCGAAGGGATGCGGATGATGATCTCGATGCTGCTGTATTTCGGTTTCTCCATCGAAGAAGTGCGACTGATGACGGCCACTAACCCCGCGCGGTTGATCGGGATGGAATGATCATGGCCAGCGCCGACACCTATCTGCGCAACACCAGGCTGATGTCCGACGACAGGATTTTTTCGGGCAGCCCGCTGATGGACGACGGCACTACCGTCGAGATGCCCCTCAACGCCGTACCGCCGACGGTTAATACACAGGCGCTGGCCCTGAAAGTCAGGCCAGACCAAAGCCTCGTCGATTACATGCTCTGGGGCTGGATTTCGGACCTCCAGTCGGTGCTGTCCGCGATGTTGACCGAAGGTGTAGTGCGACACGGTCTCTCGCTACCCTATCTTGCCGGGATGATAAGCACCAGCCCGGCCAGGATCATGGGGATATATCCGCGTATGGGAACCGCCCGTCCCGGAAGCGATGCGGATTTGGTCATCGTGGACCCAGACTGCGCGTTTTGTCTTCGCGTGTCTGATCTTCAATACCGCAACGCACACAGCGCCTATGTCGGAAAAGAGTGCGCAGGTAAGGTCGCCAGAACTTTCCGGCGTGGACAAACTTAGTTCAAGGATGGCAGGCTTTCTGAGACGCCTGATCTGGGACAGTTCATATCAGGGCCGCATGAAACTAATGGGCTGCGAACAACAGAACATGGATGAACAACACAATCGCATAGGCCAATGGGCCTAGTTATCACGGAAACCGAACTGCCTGAAGGGACACTGGCCGCGCACCCTCGTTTTCGCGATGACGATGAGGGCCTTCACGCCTCACGCCTTCAGCGGATCGGCGCCGTCGGTCTGGAAGAGGCTGAACGCTCAGGTTTGACAGCACGGCTGGACCGGGCCTTGCGTGTCGCCGGTGCTAGCTGGGGGGCGCTGGTGCTTGGCAGCGGGCGCGCCAGCCAACTGACTATCAGAGGTCCGGCTCCCGATAGCATGCGCCGACTTCTCACGGATCTGAGATCCTCACTGGGCAACTTCGCACCAGAGGTTGTTCGCAAACGGGCTCTGGCAAGTGGCGACAAATTGGTCGTCGCACCATTGCTGTCGATCGAGGCTCAAGTCGGAGCACTCATCATTGCGATACCTCGTGCGGCTGGCTCTACCGAGAATGCCGCTGAATTGGCTGAACTCGCGGCAGATGATCTGGTGGGCTTTCTCGATGTGGCGAGTCACGCGCGCCAGATCGCGCATATACGGGGACATTTGTCGCTGATCCATCAACTCGGTCAGCAGATGACGACCATTCATGACCGCAGTCTGTTGTTTCGCGAAATCACACGGCTGATCCGGCAATCCCTGGGCTACGAACACATCCAGTTGCTGCTGACGGACGACGACACAAGCCGCGTCGAACTTGCGCATGCGGACGGCCCGTATGCGGAGAAGCTCGCCGTTGCGGGATGCTCGGCCACCCTGGGCCACGGGATCATCGGTCGGGTGGCACAGTCGGGACGGCTGTGGAACTCGCCCGATGTGCGCAGCGATGCTCATTTCGCGCCCAACAGCCTTCTGCCGGATACACGATCCGAGCTGGCCCTGCCCCTGCGTCTTGGTCAACGCGTGATTGGTGTGCTGGACATTCAAAGCGACATCTACAGCGCATTTCCCCGCGAGGATGTGGTCCTGCTACAGACGATCGCAGATCAGATCGCTCCCGCCATCGAACAGCACCGGTTGTTTGCCGCCGAGCGGCGCGAGCGGGAGCTGTCGGATACACTGGCCGACGTGTCGCGTATCATTTCCTCAAAGCTGGAGCAGGATCATGTGCTCGGCGCGGTGTTGCGCGAACTGCGCCGCGTCGTGCCCTACCGCGGCAGCCGCGTCACCCTGCAGGGCGAGGACGGTCTGATGCGCGCCGTTGCTGCAGTGGGCTTTCCCGACAACGCGCGGGTGATGAGTCACAGCTTCGCGCCGAATTCCGCCCCTCTGTCGCGCCCCGTGATCGAACAGCACGAAACACTTGTAATCCAAGACGTGCGGCGCGAAAAGCAATGGTCGTGGCATCCCGGCACCGAACAGATCGTGTCATGGCTCGCCGTGCCGCTGGTTCACGGGCGTGATTGCGTCGGGTGGCTCTGCGTGGACTGGCCCGAACCGGATTTCTTTACGGCAGACCATGCGCGCATACTCAGGGCCTTCTCGGAGCAGGCCGTTGTGGCCATAGAAAACGCCCGCCTGTTCGAGCGCGCGCGCCACCTGAGCAGCGGCCTGGAACGCGAGGTTGCGCAGCGCACCCGACAATTGGAACTTGCCCATCAGGATATCAGTGCCAAGGCCGAAGAACTGCGCCTGCTCTGCCGCCGCTTGGTGCAGATACAGGAATCCGAACGCCAACGTATTGCCTATGAGCTACACGACAGCGTGGCCCAGTCGATCCTGGCGGCGACATACCAGCTACAAAGCATTCGCCGGCGTGTCGGCGAGGATCCCAAGCTGGAGCAGAGGATTCTGGAGTGCCAAAAGACGCTTGACGACTCTCATCACGAAATGAAGCAGATCATCTACGCGCTGCGTCCAACCCTGCTGGACGAGATGGGCCTCGTAGCTGCGCTGGACAATCATACCTCCGCAATCAGGCGGCATGTCGGGATCGACCTGTCCTTCGACGTCCGGGGCACGCCGGTGACGCTCGCGCCGGAGGTCGAGCTGGCCATCTACCGGATCGTGCAGGAGGCGTGCCAGAACTGCGTTCGCCATTCCGGCGCCGCGCATCTCGGGGTGGCAATCGATTTCAACAACAACGAGTTGCAGGTGAGCGTCGCGGATGACGGGCGTGGTTTCGTCGAAGACACCGACGAACCGGGCCTCGGACTGGTTGGTATGCGAGAACGATCGCGTTCCGTCGGGGGCGAGCTGATCCTCGAAACCAGACCCGGCCGAGGAACCAAAATTGTCTTTACACTCAGCCCGGAGAGCACTGCAGCATGACCATTCGCGCCATGATCATTGATGATCATCAGATCTTTCGTCAGGGCGTGCGCAGCGTCCTGGAGGACGAAGGCGATATTACCGTCATTGCCGAGGCCGCCAATGCCGCGGAGGCGCTGGAGCTTGCTCCTCGCATGCGTCCCGATGTGGTAACCGTCGATATCCGGTTGGGCGGGCTAGATGGCATTCAACTCGTGCGACGGCTGAAGAGCCTGCCTTCGCCACCGGGATGCGTGGTACTGTCGACCTACGAGGACAAGGAATACCTTCTCGGTGCCTTGGCGGCGCAGGCCGACGCCTACCTGCTGAAGTCCAATTCCTACGAAACGCTGGCATCCGCCATTCGCGCCGTGCACCGCGGCGAACGCACACTGTCGCATGAACTGATCGCAACCATGATGGAAGAATACCGCCGCGTTGCCACGCAGCAGATCCGCCGTGACAGTGGTCTTAGTCCACGTGACGTACAAATGCTGCGCATTCTGGCGGCGGGGGGAAGATCACAAGACATCGCAGATCAATTGGCCATGACAGAAATCACGGTCAAACGCCGGGTCCAGGAAATCACCTTGAAATTGGATGCCGCCAACAGGGTACAGGCCGTCGCAGAGGCGATCCGACGCGGTGTGATATAAACTTGGATAAGAGGAATGCAGTGAGCAAACGATGACCGCTTGCTTGGGGGACGTACCATTTGCACGGTTTGTTCCAGCTTTCGGAGCAGTCGATCGAAATTTCCACTGCGACGCGACAAGCCATCGTGCGACGATTGAACCACGTGTGGCATAATTAACAAATCGTTCCGGGCCCCCGAACCTGTCGGGCACAATCGCTTCCGCTGCTTCGCCCTACACCGTCATCGACGCCGCCGATTATCGCCGCGGGCCAGCCGCATGAGAGGTCAGGAAACACCCCACATGCGGATTATGTGTCAGCCCGAATCCTTGGCCCCTGTGCCAATCAGGCTGCGATCTTGTCCAACGCAGTCCGGGCGCGTGCCAGTCCGGCATCCCGGTCAAAGGCAAGACCGTCGGCCGGAACGAACTCGACATCCGTGATGCCTATGAACCCCAGCATGTGACGGATATAGCCGGACGCAAAATCCAGTTCAGAGCCGATCGGAGTACCCGCGGCGGCATAGGCGACAATCGCGCGTTTGCCTTTCATCAGCCCTTCGGGACCTTCGGCCGTATAGCGGAAGCTGATGCCAGCCCGTGCGATCTGGTCGAACCAGTTCTTCAACTGCGCCGTAAGCGTGAAATTGTAGATCGGCAAACCAATCACCAACACATCGGCGTCTTTCACTTCCGCCAAGAAACGATCCGAAACGTCGATCAGCGCTTGTTGATCGGCTGTCGGGGTCTCCGGCGATTGGCGGACAGCGTGAAACCAGTCATTATCGATGGCAGGCACGCCCTCGGCAAGGTCGCGGTAAGTCACGGTGGCGTCACGACGCCCGGCCTTGAGCTTCGCGACTATTTCGGCGGTAAGCAGACGCGACACCGACGCATCTCCGGTAATTGCGCTATCTATGTGAAGGATATTCATGGCGTGTTCTCATCTTTGAATTTCCAGCCACGATCTAGGTTGTCGCGGCGAAAACAGAAAGGTCGATACGAGCGCAGCCTGTGTGCAACAGTGCACATGAAGTATGGCAAGAAGGGGATCTTGCCCCCTGCTTCTGCCGCAGCCCATCGCAGAAGCAGGCGTTGCGGCTTTCGTAGTATCCATTGCCCCCTGTGATCCTCGCTCGACGTTGGTGGTCTTGGCGCCGCCGCTGCCGATCCAGTCCCGGACGTGCATGCACAACAAACTTCGGACCGTAGCATGTCCGGAAGGAGCGCCGCAGAGAGCTCATCGCCCCCTGCGTAGTCCTTATGTGACGCAGCGAGTGGCCATTGTCGGGTCTCCGGCCTAAATAGTGGTTTTGCACAAGCACACCGCTGAGGAGACCGGCCATGGCCGCCTGCCAATCGGGATCAGGGTCTTGTCACCAGTATTTCCGCACCCCGTTCAATCCATGCTGTATTCAACGTGCGAGGTGGGGCCTTATCCAAACAAAGCGTCATACCGGGCCGAGGCGCTGCGACTCTATCCAGATGTGCTCGGCCAAACTTGCTGTGATCCAGCAAGAACACAGCTCGCTCCGAGGCCTGGATCATTGCGCGCTTGACCGGGGCAAATCCGGGCACCGTTTCGCTAATTCCGTCCTCATTCAATGCGGAGGCACCGAGAACACATAGCGAGACATTGTGGCGAAACACGAAGTCCACGGTTTCCGGCCCGATAGCTGCCGCCTCACTCGCCAGAAAGTCACCGGGACAGATCTTTACATCGATCTTGGGCGATTGACCCGCAACAGCCGCCACTTGCAAACTGTTTGTTAGAATGCGAAGCCGCTTGCCCGAACTCGCAATTTGCCGAGCGAACGCAAGTGTCGACGAGCCGGCATCAACCATCAGCGTATCGCCATCTGACACAATCGTTTCCGCCAGCGCAGCCACCTGCTCGCGTTCGTCAACGCGTTCCAGCTTGCGTTGGTCAAGAGTTGGCCAGCCACCCGGTGCCAGCGGCGAGGCACCGCCATAGGCCCGTTCGAGCATCCCCGCCTCACTGAGGCTTTTCAGGTCTCGCCGGATCGTTTCGGTCGACACACCGAAGCGCGCCGCCAGTTCATTTGCCCGGACATGGGGTTTCCACCGTAATTCGTCCAGTATCCGATCCTGTCGATCTGCTTTCCGCATCGCCCTGCCCTCTGCATGGTTGCAGCTTATCTCAGCTTTGTCGCATTTATGTTGCAAGAACCACAAAAGAATGTTGTTGTTTGCAACATATTCCTAGGGAGGAGGAACCAATGCTGCATTGCACGAATCTCTTCGGCACAACGATACTTGCAACGCTCGCCATGGCCGGCACCGCGCTGGCGCAGGACTGCGCTGAGCGTGGACAACTGGATGCGATGTATTGTGACGCTGACGGCGACTTGGTGGCGGACGCCCCCAGCGACGAAAGCGAACTGGATGATCCCGGCACGCTGGTCTTTGCGTATACGCCGGTCGAGGATCCCGCGATCTACGAAGACATATGGAACCCCTTCATTGAGCATCTCGAAGAGGTCACCGGTAAAGACGTGCAGTTTTTCGCCGTTCAGTCGAATTCTGCCGAAGTCGAGGCAATGCGGTCAGGCCGCCTGCATATCGCCGGTTTCTCGACAGGTCCGACACCTTTCGCGGTGAACCTTGCGGGCGCGGTGCCATTCGCCTTGATGGGGTCTGACGACGGTCGCTTCGGCTACACGCTGCAAGTTTATACGCAAGCCGACAGTGATATTCAGGAGATGCCCGATCTGGCAGGCAAGCGCATCGCGCACACGTCGCCCACGTCGAATTCGGGCAACCTTGCCCCGCGCGCCCTGTTCCCTGCGCTCGGTGTGACGCCGGATGAGGACTACGAGGTCACCTATTCCGGCTCGCACGATCAATCGATGCTGGGTGTTGTTGCCGGCGACTACGACGCGGCACCGGTGGCATCCGAGGTCGTCGATCGCATGGCCGAACGCGGTCTGTATGATCCCGAAGAAGTGCGTATCATCTGGGAAAGCGATCCTTTCCCGACAACGTCATACGCCTACGCCCACAACCTCACTCCCGAGTTGAAAGAAAAGATTGAGGAAGCCTTCTTCAGCTTCGATTTCACCGGAACAGCGCTTGGCGAAGAATTCACCGGTGTCAGCAAATTCATCCCCATCACATATCAGGACCAATGGGCGGTGATCCGCGAAATCCAGAAAGCCAACGGCGTTGAATACACGCCCGAAGGTTTGGCTGCCGAGTAACCGGTCAACACAACTGTCGAAGGCCCGGTCCATTGGGCCGGGCCTTTCTGCGGAGGAATGAATGCTTCAGATCACAGATCTGGTGAAACGCTATGGAAGTGGCGATCCGGTCCTGAAAAACCTTGATCTCACGGTCGAAGGCGAAAGCGTTGTCTCGATTATCGGCTCATCCGGCGCCGGCAAGAGCACGCTGCTGCGCTGCATCAACAAGCTGGTCGAGCCAACCTCGGGGTCAATCGAACTGAACGGTCTGGAATTGACCGGTCTGCACGGCAGCCGCCTGCGCGAAGCACGGCGTCGCATCGGCATGGTATTCCAGGGCTTCAACCTTGTGGACCGGCTAACGGTGATGGAGAATGTCCAATCGGGTCGGTTGGGATATATCTCCACATGGGCGGCGGTGACCCGCAGATATCCCAAGGAGGACATTCGCCGCGCATACGAACTTATGGAACGCGTCGGCATCGCGCATTACGCGAACAAGCGTGCCGATGAATTGTCCGGCGGCGAACGCCAGCGCGTCGGTGTCGTTCGTGCGTTGATGCAGAAGCCGGAAATCCTGTTGGCCGACGAACCCACCGCGTCGCTTGATCCCAAAACCTCTGAACAGATCATGGCGCTCCTGCGCGATCTGGCGCGTGAACTGTCACTGCCGGTTCTGATCAACATTCACAACGTCAACGAAGCCAAGCAATACACCGACCGCATCGTCGGAATGCGCTATGGCCGGATCATCTTCGATGGCTTGCCGGGCGAACTGGACGAAGATGCGATGGAGAAGATCTATTCCGGCAGTCCGGCAGCCGATCGCGCCACCGCCGAACCCGCCAGGCAGGCGTCATGAGCCGCCCCGACACATGGCGCAGGCCCCCCTTCATCGCCAACCCTGTGCTGCGGTGGACGGTCTATCTTGGTCTCTCCGCCTACATCATCTGGACAGTGGCAACCCTGCCGATCAATTGGGAGCGCGTCACCGAGGGCGTTGTCCGCGCTCAACGCATCTTCAACGGGGCCTTCCCGCCCAGTTTCGAACGCAGCGGCCTGTTGATTGACGGGTTTCTGGAAAGCCTGAAAATCGCCATCCTCGCGACTTTTGGGGGTGTACTTCTGTCGATCCCCATCGCTTTCATGGCCGCAAGGAACATCGCACCTTTGCCAATCTATTACTTCGGTCGTGCGATCATCATCATTGCCCGCAGCTTCCATCCTGTGATCGTCGCGATCATCTTCGTGAAAGCGGTCGGGTTCGGCCCCCTCGCCGGTGTGCTGACACTGATCGTTTATTCCATCGGCTTTGTCGCCAAGATGCTGGCCGAGCGGATCGAGGAGATCGATTTCGGCCAGGTCGAAGCGCTGCGCGCTGCGGGCGCACCGTTCCTGTCCACGCTGGTTTATGCGATCTTCCCGCAGATCCTGCCCCGACAGGTCGGGCTGACGATTTATCAACTGGACAGCAATCTGCGTGCCTCGGCAGTCGTGGGTATTGTCGGTGCAGGCGGCATCGGCTCGACGCTGGCGAACGCCTTCGGGCGCTACGATTATGACTTCGCGTTGGCCATCACCATGGTCATTGTCGGCGCAATCCTCATCAGCGAGGCCGTCAGCGGCCAGATCAGGAAACGGATATGACGCTTTCGGATTTGAGACGCGACGACTGGGCCCGTTTTACCCCGCGCCAGCGCATGATGCGCTACGCGGCATTTCTGGCCACCGGGCTGGTTATTGCATGGGCGATCACCTCGATTGATGTGATCTGGCCATGGGTCTGGGACGCGCCACAGCAAATGGGTGATCTGTTCGCCCGGATGTATCCGCCGGACCCCGAAAACCTGCCCTCGATCCTAGCGGTGCTGTGGGAAACGGTGAATATCGCCACAATAGCCACCTTCTTCGCGGTGTTCATATCGCTGCCGGTTGCTTGGCTCGCTGCGCAGAACACAACACCCAACCGCGCAACGCTTTGGCTCGGGCGTTTCATTCTGGTATCATCGCGTTCGATCAACACCATCATCTGGGCGCTTCTCTTCGTTGCCATCTTCGGGCCCGGCGTCGTGGCTGGGATCGTCGCAATCATGTTCCGCTCCATCGGCTTCATCGGCAAGCTGCTTGGCGAAGCCATCGAGGAAATTGACCCTCGCCCGGTGGAAGCGTTAGAGGCCACCGGCGCATCCCGATTCAAGGTCATCGCCTATGCCATCGTGCCGCAAATCATGCCGACCTTTTGGGCCGTTGCTATCTTGCGATGGGACATCAACCTGCGCGAATCCACGGTTCTCGGCCTCGTCGGCGCGGGGGGGATCGGGATCATCCTGCAGGGAGCGATAGACACCTTCAACTGGCCCGAAGCCGCGACGGTTCTGCTGGCAATCCTTGCGCTTGTCGTGGTCGGCGAGATCGTGTCCGCCCTACTGCGCCGCCGCCTTCTGTAATGGACGCCATTTCATCAAGCAGTTCCTGGGCTTTTGAGCGATATCAGCAAGTGCGCCCACGATTGCCGAATTGCTCCCGTGCGGGCAAAGCCATATGGGCACCGAACCTTGCCGCGATTGCAGCCCCTTACGATGCCATTTTCCTTGATGCCTATGGCGTGTTGAATGTGGGCGAAGCCGCGATACCCGGTTCGATAGACGCAATTGCTACGCTTCGTCGTCTGGGCAAATTGGTGATGGTCGTGTCCAACTCGGCAGGCTACCCCAAGGCGGTCATGATGGCGCGATATCAGCGGCTCGGGTTCGACTTCCAGCCAGATGAGGTCACATCAAGCAGGGAAGCACTGATTCAGGCGATAGCAGAGCAGGAGCTAACCGATTTCGCCATGATTCTGGGTGAAGAGCACCCGTTCGACGACTTCGTCAGCGCCCCCCTTTTACTTGCCGATGATCCTGCGCACTATGATGCTGCGCGGGGATTCTTGCTTATCGGCTCCCAGGGTTGGACCGAACATCGTCAAGCACTGCTTGAAGCCACACTCCGTCGACACCCGCGTCATGTTCTCGTTGGCAACCCGGATATCGTCGCCCCGCGCGAGAATGGCCTGTCGCTGGAACCGGGTTACTTTGCACACAGAGTTGCGGACAATACCCCAGTTTGCCCACGATTTCTCGGAAAGCCCTTCCCCGAGATTTTTCGACTTGCCCTTGGCCGTTTGCCCCATCCGTTTGATCCATCCAGGGTGCTGATGGTGGGGGACACCCTGCACACCGATGTTCTGGGTGGCCAGAATATGGGATTCGCAACTGCTTTGGTCACAAACCACGGATCACTCAAGGACATGGATATCGACCGCGCCCTGAACTTATCCGGGATCGTCCCCGACTACATCCTGCCTGCAATCTAAGCTTACGCCGCGATCCTGCTGTCGAGGAACCGGGCTGGTCCTGTCAAATCGACCCGGACGGTTTTGTCGTTCAGATTTGTTCTATCCGCTCAATTGCGAAATATATTTCTTTTTATGGAATATATTGACAGAAGAGATCGAACTCGCAAAGCTGTGTGCAGGTTACCGAAGGAGGATCGGTGCCTCACCGGACGGCTGTGACCACACAGCTTCCCCAACAAACCGATGGCCAAGCGCCACAGGGAGGAATTATGAAAACGCTCGCGACAGCACTCGCGGGTGCGGCCTTCGCCGCATCTGCTATCCCCGCTCATGCCAATGGCTCGCCATTCCAGTGCGAACCGGGCGAAACCTATGTGATGAATGTCATGGTGTCCGGGGTCGAATACTGGTTCCCCGTCTATGAGATGTTCAAACAGGCCGCCCAGCAATTTGGCTGTGAAACCGAATATACCGGCACCCCGGCCTATGATGTGAACCAGCAGCTCGCAAGCTTCGAGCAGGTTCTGGCCAAGAAGCCCGCAGGCATCATGGTTCATCCGATGAACTCGGACCCGTTTATCGAACCAATCAACCGTGCCGTCGATCAGGGCATCCCGGTCGTGACCTTTGCCGCAGATTCCCCGAACTCCAAACGTGTTTCCTACATCACATCCGACAACACGCGTGAGGGGACGTTCGTCGCCGATGCGATTGCCGAAGCCATGGGTGGCGAGGGACAATATGCCGTGCTGGAAAACCCGGGTCAGGACAACCACGACCTGCGCATTTCAGCCTTCATCAACCGGATGGAAGAGAATTGGCCGGATATGGAGCTCGTTGCGCGGGCCGCATCCAACCAGGACCCCAACAAGGCCTATAATGCGACACTGTCGATGATCCAGGCCCATCCGGAGCTTGACGCGATCTGGATGCCCGAAGCCAACTCTGCTCTGGGTGCAGCCCAAGCGGTTCAGGAAAGCGGCAAGGACATCAAGATCGCGAATGCCGATGTGAACGGCAAGATCCTCGACATGATCAAGGAAGGCCAGATTTTCGCGGCTGTGAACCCCAACCAGGGCGCGCAAGGATACTGGGGCTTCATGCTTCTGTGGATGGCCGCGCACCCTGAACTGATCGATCCGATGAACGATCATGCAAGATCGGGCTTCAACCCGATGGGTATCCCGGTGCTGGACAACGGCTTTTCGATCATCACTGCCGACAATGCTGATGATTTTTACTGGGACGCGTATCTGGAGCGTCGTGGAACAAAGGGCATCAACGAGTAAGAAGGGTTCGGGGTGTGGCTTACGCCGCACCCCACCCGTCGGAGATATGAGATGACCAGCCCCTACGTTCTGGAACTTGACGGCATCGCCAAGAGCTTCGGCCCGGTGCGTGCGCTCGACGGTGTCAACTTCCGCCTGCGCCCGGGAGAGATCCACGCACTGGCCGGAGAAAACGGCGCCGGTAAATCCACCCTTATGAAAGTGGTCGACGGGATCGTGCAAGCCGATCAGGGACGCATGCTGCTTGATGGTTCCGAAGCGCGTTTCACCTCGCCTTTGGAGGCACAAAAAGCCGGTATCGGATTCGTGCATCAGGAAATTGCACTGTGTCCCGACGCGACGGTCGCCGAAAATGTCTGCATGGCGAAAATCAACGCGTCGCGCAGCTTTTTCGTGAACTACCGAAAGGTCCGTCAGGACGCGATGAAGGTCCTGCATCTGCTGGCCGATATCGATCCGGACGCAATGCTTGGTGACTTGAGCATCTCGAACCAGCAGGTGGTCGAAATCGCGAAAGCCCTCACGCTGGACTGCCGAATCCTCATCATGGATGAACCGACCGCCGCGCTCACCGAACGGGAAACCGATGCTCTGTTCCGCATCATGTACCAATTGAAGAAACGCGGGATTGCGATCATCTTCATATCGCACCGCATGGCCGAAGTTTTCGAACACTGCGACCACGTGACCGTCATGCGCGACGGCCGCTATGTGATGGACAGCCCCGTGACCGACACGACACCTGAGCAGATCGTCAACGCGCTCGTCGGTCGGGAAATGACTCATATGTATCCGCGAAAGCTCGCGGGTCCGGCGGGAAACGCTATTCTGACGGTGGATCGCGTATCGGATGGGCAGCGCGTCTTCGATGCCAGCTTCACCTTGTGCAAAGGCGAAATCCTGGGAATCGCGGGCCTGATCGGTGCGGGGCGTTCAGAACTGGTGCAGACCGTCTGCGGCTTGCGAAAGCGCGTATCTGGTGACGTAGCACTCAATGGCCAGTCGCTTTCCCCCCGAAGTTACAGCGATGCCGTCGATAGCGGCCTTGTCTACCTGTCCGAGGATCGAAAGGGCGCAGGGGTATTTCTTGATCTGTCGATCGCGCAGAACGTGTCGGCGCTGAAGCTGCCGCAGGTTTCCACGCCGCTTGGAATGATGGATCGCAAGAAAGAAGTATGTCAGGCCAAGCGCTTGACGGATGATCTTAATTTGAAATCGGGTGGAATGGACGATCCTGTATCCTCTCTGTCTGGTGGCAATCAGCAAAAAGTGGGCGATTGCCAAGCTGCTGACGGCGGAGCCGGATGTCATTATCCTTGATGAACCCACACGCGGCGTCGATGTGGGCGCAAAAAGTGAAATCCACGCCCTGCTTCGCCGCTTTGCCGATCAGGGTGTCGGGGTGATCGTGGTGTCGTCCGAACTGCCCGAGGTGATCGGGTTGTGCGACCGCGTTCTGGTGATGTGCGAAGGGCGGATTACCGGACAGGTTGAAGGCGACCGACTGACCGAAGAAAACATTATCGCGCTGGCCTCCGGGCTGGACCGCGCAAGCTAGGGGTTCCGAAATGACGGACCAGACTGCGAACCAAGATTTATCCACGAGCGAGGCGAAAGGGCATCTGATGGCAGGCTTCCTGAAGCGCATGATCCGGATGCGGGAATTCGCGCTGATCGTGATCATTCTCGCGCTTTGCATCGGCATGAGCTTCGCGTCGCCCTATTTCCTGACAGAAGGAAACATGCGCGCCGTGCTGTTGTCCTTCTCCACCGAAGGGATTGTCGTGGTCGGCATGACGATCTTGCTGATCTCGGGTGGCATCGATCTGTCGGTGGGGTCTGTCATGGCGCTGACGATGGCTGTGGCTGGCAAATTGTTCCTGATGGGCGTCGATCCATGGCTCGCGAGCATCATCGGCATCGCGTCGGCTTCCATGATCGGCGTGATCATGAGCTTCTTCGTCACGCGTGTCGGCCTGCATTACTTCATTGTCAGCCTTGCCTTTCTGGGTATCGCGCGCGGCATGACTTTGGTGGTCACGCAAGGCACGCCACTGTCGCTGTTCTCGCTTCCGCCATCGTTCAAGTTTATCGGACAGGGCAGCATCTACGGCATTCCCTTCGTCGTGATCCTGTTCTTCGCGATCGTCATCATCGCCGACTTCCTGCTGCGCCGCGCGACCATGTTCCGCCGGGTTTATTACACCGGCAGCAACGAAAAAGCGGCTGAGTATTCCGGTATCCGCACGAACCGTGTGAAAGCGGGGGCGATCATCCTTTGCTCCACGCTGACGGGGCTCGCCGGGGTAATCTTCATGTCGAAATTCGGCGCGGCGACACCGCAATTCGGCGTCGGGATGGAACTGAACGTGATCGCGGCGGCCGTCATAGGCGGGGCAAGCCTGACGGGCGGGTCCGGGTCGGTTCTGGGTGCCATCCTGGGCATCGCGCTCTTGTCGCTGGTAACGTCCAGCCTGCAACTTCTGGATGTCCCCGTGTTCTGGCAAGATGCGATCAAGGGCGGTATCCTTTTGGCGGCCGTTACCGTCGATCACCTCGTCCATACGCGCAAACGGTAGGGTCAGGCGAGAACGATGGTTAAAGCACGTCACATGACCGAATTCGAGAATGCCCGCATGATGCATCAGGCCCTGGTCATGCATTTCCTGGAAGAGCGCGCGCAAAAGGACATCGCCGAGGCGCTTGGGGTGTCGCACGCAACGGTCAACCGTCTGATCAAACGCGGTCGGCAGCTCGGTCTGGTCGAGATCCGCATCAAGTCGCCGGTCGATCACGTGGTTGACCTTGAAGCGTCGCTGCAAGCGATTGGCGGGGTCGGAAAGGTCATCGTGACCCCGACCGTGTCCGAACATCCGCAAACGATCAGCAACGCCGTTGGACTAGCTGCAGCCCGTTACCTGATCGAAACCATGCCGGATCAGGGCACGCTTTGTCTGACAGGTGGCAAAGGGGTTACCTCGCTGGTCGGTGCGATGGAGGCGCAGAGAAAGCCTATCGACATCTACCCGGCGACCGGTCTGGTGCAGGGTGCGCATTACACGGATGTGAATTTCATTGCCGGGCAGCTGGCAGAGAAACTCGGGGGGCGTGCCTATCAGATCCATGCGCCGCTGTTCGCCGAAACCCCCGAGATCCGCGATACATTGATGGGTATGAATTCCGTCAGCGCAGTGTTCGATCGCGCCCGCGCCGCCGATGTCGCGGTGGTCGGCATCGGGTCGATCCTGAGCGAGGATTCGAGCTATTACGACCTGCACCCGCTTACCGAGACCGACCGCCGTGAAATCGAGGCCAGCGGTGCGCAGTCGGAGCTTCTGGCGCATCTTCTCGACGTTGCAGGTCAGCCCTGCGGGTTTGCCCTGAACGACACATTGGTCGGGCTGTCGCTCGACGATTTTCACCGCATCCCGGTTCGTATCGGGATTGCATCGGGCGCGCATAAGGCTGCGCCCATCCTGAGCGTACTGCGTGGCGGGCATCTGAGCACCCTTGTGACGGATGAAGCCACCGCGCGCAAAATCATCGAACTTGCAGGAGAGCCTTCATGAGCACCTCACAGATCGCAGAAATGGCCACACGGCCCATCGGTAAATCCGGAATCGAGGCCTCTGTCGTGGGGTTGGGCACCTGGGCCATTGGCGGCTGGATGTGGGGCGGAACGGATGAGGCGGATTCAATCGCCGCGATTCAGGCCTCCATCGACGAGGGCGTATCGCTGATCGACACCGCTCCCGCCTATGGCATGGGGCGGTCCGAAGAAATCGTTGGCCAGGCCATCAAGGGGCGGCGTGAAAAAGTCGTTCTGGCGACCAAATGCGGGTTGGTCTGGCATACGCAGAAGGGCAATCATTTCTTCGATCAGCAGGATAAGCCTGTTCATCGCTACCTGGGTGCGGACTCGATTGTTCATGAGGTCGAACAGAGCCTGCGCAGGCTCGGCACGGATTACCTGGATCTTTACATCACACATTGGCAGGACCCGACCACGCCGATTGAAGAGACGTTGGAGGCACTGACGAAGCTGAAGTCGGACGGGAAAATCCGGGCCATCGGGGCAAGCAATGTCAGCGCCGATGATCTAAACGCCTATGTCGCGGCTGGGCAGCTGGACGCGATTCAGGAACAGTTCAACATGGTCCATCGCGACATCGAGACGACGCTTCTGCCGATCTGTGCACAGCACGATGTTGCGACGCTCAGCTATTCGTCGCTCGCGCTGGGGCTTCTGTCCGGTAAGATCGGGCCGGAGCGGACGTTCGAAGGCGATGATCTTCGCAAAGGCGACCCGCGTTTCAGCGTCGAAAACCGCCAGAAGGTGGCGCGCATGGTTGCCGACATTCAGCCCATCGCGGACGCCCACCACGCAAGCATTGCCCAGATCGTCATCGCGTGGACCTTGGCGCAGCCCGGTATCACCTTGGCCCTTTGCGGCGCGAGGAACCCAAAGCAGGCGATCGAGAATGCGAGGGCCGGCATGATCCGACTGACAAAGGATGACATCGCAGCGATTTCTGCCGCGGCCGACACACATCTCGCAGGCATCTAGCGCCCGCATATCCATTTGAGAGAATTTGAAAGGCGTCGGTGCCCGCACCGGCGAACGGTAGCCCCATGGCCAATTCCCGTGCCGAGATTATCGCGGATCTGATCCGGACACCGCAGGTGGATGTGCTCGTCATAGGCGGCGGGATCAACGGGATCGGCACCTATCGCGAACTGGCCCTGCAGGGTGTCAGAGTGCGGTTGGTCGAGCGCGGTGACTTTTGCGGGGCGTGCAGTTCAGCGCCGTCGCGCATGATCCATGGTGGCTTGCGCTATCTTGAAAACGGCGAGTTCGATCTGGTGCGGGAATCCCTGCGCGAACGGGATGCTCTTCTCAGGAATGTCCCACACATGGTGCGGCCCCTGCCGACGACCGTTCCCATCCGCAAGGTGTTTTCCGGTCTTCTCAACGGTGCGCTCGGCTTCGTTGGAGGAAAGCGCAAACCGTCGGAACGTGGCGCGCTGACGATAAAGGCAGGCCTGAGCTTGTATGACCTGTTCACCCGCAGGCGGCGCGCCCTGCCCCGCCACAGCTTCACCGGCACCCGCGCGACCCGCCAGCGCTGGCCCCGGTTGAATGCAAAAATGCGGTTCACCGCCACGTATCACGATGCATGGATCAGCCATCCCGAAAGGCTGGGTGTCGAGATGATCCGCGACTGTGAAGAATGTGACGACGCCGCCGCGCTGAACTACGCAGAAGTGGCACGCGATCCGTCCGGGGCCTTCACCATTCGCGACAAGGAAAGCAAGCAATCCGTGTCGATCCTGCCCAAGGTCGTGATCAACGCAACCGGTGCCTGGGTTGACGAGACCAATGCCGGGTTGATGAAGGGCGATACGCCGCCGAAATTCGTCGGAGGCACGAAGGGATCGCACCTGATCCTGGATCATCCCGCGCTGCTGGCGGAACTGGGCGGTCACATGATCTATTTCGAGAACATAGACGGGCGTGTCTGCATCATGTTCCCCTATCTCGGTAAGGTTCTGGTGGGGTCGACCGACATTCGGGTGAATGACCTGGACGATGTGCGATGCGAAGACGATGAAGTCGATTACATCCTGAATTCGCTTGCCTATGTCTTTCCTTCGGTCGAGGTGAGGCCGGACCAGATCGTCTATCGCTACAGCGGCGTGCGCCCGCTGCCCCGCAG
The DNA here is from genome assembly GCF_007855645.1 of Qingshengfaniella alkalisoli. Lineage (GTDB taxonomy): Bacteria > Pseudomonadota > Alphaproteobacteria > Rhodobacterales > Rhodobacteraceae > Qingshengfaniella > Qingshengfaniella alkalisoli. The sequence goes on along the minus strand of NZ_CP042262.1, from coordinate 223,871 downwards.
CGATGACAGCTTCACGGGTCGCATCAGCCGCGATCATTTCACCCGTAACATCGGGGGTACGCCGCCCATGCTGACGATGGTTGGGGGCAAATGGACGACATTCCGGGCCTTCGGCCAGCAATCTGCCGATATGACCCTGGACCTCTTGGGGCATGCCCGCCGCCTGGATACGCTGGCCCAACCGATCGGCGGCGGTGCGAATTTCAACGCGAAGGCGATGCTTCAGACGCTACGGATCGATCATGGGGTTTCTACCTCGCGCGCGGAACACCTGCTGGGTCACTACGGCAGCACTGCGACGCGGGTTGCCGAGTTTTGCTCTCGCGATCAAGACGACCGGGCGCTTTCTTGCCTGACCGAATACACGACGGGCGAGCTTCGTTACCTCATCCGGCACGAATATGTGCGGCATCTGGACGACCTGCTGCAGCGGCGCTGTTCACTTGCGATCACCGGTGTCCTGTCCAGGGAAATGATCGACACGGCATCCGGCATACTGGCGCATGAACTGGGATGGTCTGAAGCGGAAGCGCAGGCTGAAATAACAGATTTTCTTGCCCTGCTTGATCGAAAGCACGGGCTGGGCATCGAAACACTGACCAAACGCGATACTTCAGGGAGGAAGAAATGCGCATAAGCCCCAAAGCACGCATGAACAGGCTGTTCAACACTGGCGGCTGCCTAGACGTGGCGATTGACCACGGCGTCTGCAATGAGTCGAGCTTCATGAACGGTCTGGAAGACATCGGCGGCGTTGTCGACCAATTGATCGCAGCCAAGCCGGACGCAATCCAGATGAATTACGGGCAGGCCGATCTGCTGCAGTCCCGGCCCGAGCGAGACAAGCCCGCGCTGGTGATGCGTATCGACATGGGCAACCCGTATAATGATCAACGTCACCGGGTAATGTGGTCACAGCTTCAGAACGCGGAAGAGCCGATCATCGGAGCGCTTGAGATGGACGCGGCCTGCGTCGTCGTTAACCTGTTCATGTTGCCCGATGAACCGGAGTTGTTCCGGCAGTGCGTGGAAAACATATCGCGCACCCGCGCCGCGTGTTCCAAATACGGGATGCCATTGATGATCGAACCGCTCGTCATGCTGCCCAATGACGTGCGTGGGGGCTACCAGGTGGATGGCGACGCAGACAAGATCGTGACACTTGTGCGTCTTGCCGCGGAAATGGGCGCGGACATCATCAAGGCCGATCCGACCGATGACGCTGAAGACTTCCACCGGGTGATTGAAGCCGCACGTGTGCCCGTACTCGTCCGTGGCGGTGGCAAAGCCGATTTGAAAGCCGTTTTTGACAAATCGGCGGCTCTCATGGCGCAAGGCGCTCAAGGGATGGTTTATGGCCGCAACATCTACCAGCACGACAATCCCAGCAAAGTCGTGCGCGCATTGATGGGTATAATCCATGACGGAGCAAGCGGCGACGCAGCATGGGAGCTGTATAGCCATGGGTGACAAGGGCGCGTATCTTCTGGGCCTCGATGCCGGAAATACAGTAATCAAGGCTGTTCTGTTCGATTTGGACGGAATGCAGATCGCGTCCAGTGCAATGGATGGGCAATCCCACACGCCCCATCCCGGGCATGTCGAGCGAGACCTGAACGAGTTGTGGCGCAACGCGGCCAAAGTCATTCGCAACTGCGTGGAAACTGCGGGCGTCGATGCATCGGATATCGTGAGCATCGGTTGCGCGGGACATGGGAACGGATTGTATCTGCTGGATCGCGCGGACGCCCCGCTGCTGGGTATCCAGTCATTGGACACGCGCGCGTCGCAGCTTGCGTCCGGGCTTGATCGCACCACCGGTCCGGCGCTTCGTTCGATTTGTCTTCAGAACCCGTGGCCGTCACAGACGCCCACCCTTCTGGCATGGGTAAAACAGAACCGCCCGGAGCTGTATGCACAGATCGGAACGGCGTTCATGTGCAAGGATTTCATCGCCTACCAGCTTACCGGCCGACGGGTGTCCGACGTGTCCGACATGAGCGGCGCAGGGATGCTGAAGCTCCCCGAAGGCCGCTATGACGATGATCTCCTCGGGCTTTACGGACTTGACGACGCCAGAGCCATGTTGCCCGATCTCGCGCAACCGACAGAGGTCATCGGGCGGATCTCCGCCAAGGCCGCTGCACAGACAGGGCTGACCAAGGGCACGCCTGTCGTTGGTGGGTTGTTCGACGTGATTGCCAGCGCGCTCGGGTCGGGCGCAGCAAAGCTCGGCCAAGCCTCGATCATCGCGGGAACATGGAGCATCAACCAGGTCATTACCGATGCGCCAGTTGTGGACGATCGCATCTTCATGACCTCAGTCTTCGGTCCCAATCGGTTTATGGCCATCGAATCCAGCGCGACGTCAGCGGCAAATCTCGAATGGTTCGTGCGCGAACTGATCGAACGCGGGCATCATCATGACAACCCGTTCGGTCAGTGCAACGATACGCTACTTGGCGTCGTGCCTATGCTGGACGATCCGCTCTATCATCCGTACCTCTACGGGTCCGCCCTTGGCGCGGAGATGCGGGCGGGTTTTTACGGTATCGCCGGCTGGCATCGCGAGGGGCACCTTCTTCGCGCCCTGTTCGAGGGGGTTACTTTCGAACATCTGCGTCACGTCGCGTCGCTGCGCCGCGCGGGAGTGAGCTTCGATGCTGCCATTCTTTCAGGTGGTGGGTCCCGAAGCCCCGTCTGGCCACAAATGTTCGCGGATATTCTGGAGCTGCCCGTGACAACCGCCGTTTGCCAGGAAACCGGCGCCTTGGGAGCGGCGATCGCGGCAGGCATCGGGATCGGTTGCTTCGAAGGGTTCGAGGAAGGTTCGGCACGCATGACCAACCCCAAACAGCACTTTACGCCTGACCCGACGATGGCGCAGCATTACCGGACACGCGCCGAACTGTTCGCGGATCTGACCCAAGCCATGATGCCGGTTTGGACGCGCATGCACGAGTTGAAGGAAACAGCCCAGGCATGACGACGATGATCGAAGGGGAATACGACTATATCATCGTCGGCGCGGGTACGGCGGGATGCGTTCTTGCCAACCGTCTGACTGAAGATCCGTCAGTGCGTGTGCTGTTGCTGGAGGCAGGCGGCAAGGACAATTACCACTGGATTCATGTTCCGGTGGGGTATCTGTTCTGCATGGGCAATCCGCGCACCGACTGGATGATGACAACCGCGCCGGAGCCGGAGTTGAACGGCAGATCACTGGCCTATCCACGCGGCAAGGTTTTGGGTGGCTGTTCGTCGATCAACGGCATGATCTACATGCGCGGACAGTCTGCCGATTACGACAGCTGGCGGCAGATGGGAAATGCTGGCTGGGGCTGGGATGATGTCTTGCCCTATTTCAAGAAATCTGAAGACAGCTATCGCGGCGGGTCCGATCTTCACGGGACGGGCGGTGAATGGAAAGTTTCGCGGCAGAGGCTGAAATGGGACATTCTGGACGCATTTCGCGATGCGGCCGAAGAATTCGGTATCCCGCGCAGCGGCGACTTTAATGACGGCAGCAACGAAGGATCGGGCTATTTCGATGTCAACCAGAGCAAAGGTATCCGGTGGAGCGCCGCCAAGGGCTTCCTGCGACCCGCATTGAAACGGCCGAATTTGCGCCTCGTGACTGGTGCCTTAACCAAACGGGTTCTGTTTGACGGGAACCACGTGAATCGCGTCGAATTCACGATGGGCGCGGAGACACATATCGCAAAAGCCAGGCGCGAAGTTCTGCTGGCGTCCGGCGCGGTCAACTCTCCGAAGCTGCTGGAACTGTCGGGGATCGGCGATCCCGAAATACTTGGGAAGCATGGTATAGAAGTACGCCATGCCTTACCCGGTGTCGGAAGCAACCTTCAGGACCATCTTCAGATCCGAACGGTGTTTCGCGTCTCCGGCGCGCTGACTCTCAACCAGGTCGCCAACTCGGTCGCGGGCAAGATGCGCATGGGGTTGCAATACCTCGTCAGTCGGACCGGGCCGCTGTCCATGGCGCCTAGCCAACTTGGGATTTTCTCGCGCAGTTCACCTGACGTCGCGACGCCGGATCTGGAGTATCATGTTCAGCCGCTTTCAACGGACAAGCTCGGCGATCCGCTACATCCCTATCCCGCGATCACCGTATCGGTATGCAATCTGCGCCCCGAAAGCCGCGGTACGTGCCATCTGGCCAGTGCCGATCCTGACAGCCCGCCCGACATTCGGCTGAATTACCTGTCTGCGGAACGAGACCGGCAGATCGCGTTGGCCTCTGTTCAGCAGGCGCGGCAGATCATGGGAGCCAAAGCGCTTGCGCGCTACGCCCCCGAAGAGATCCTGCCCGGCCCTTCCCTGTCAAAACCCGATCAGATTATGACGTCGATCGGTGATATCGCGACAACGATCTTCCATCCGGTGGGCACATGCAAGATGGGGCAAGATGATCGTGCTGTCGTAGATGAGCGTCTCAAGGTGCGCGGCATCAGCGGCCTGCGTGTGGTCGATGCGTCTATCATGCCAAACATCGTGTCAGGTAACACCGCCTCTCCGGTCGTGATGATCGCCGAGAAAGCAAGCGATATGATCAAATGGCCTAAGGTTCAGAGATAAGGCGACAACGAGCAGGACACCCAAAAGCGCCCTGCGTTTCATGGGCTTAGGATGCTTGTAACGATTGGTCCGTCGCTCTGCCATTGTAGCGCTCGCACAGATGGCAAGCCGCAAAGTGGTCTGTTCCAGCTTCGCCGCCAACACCGACCAGCGCGGGTTCTTCCTGATCGCAAATGTCCAATTTGAAAGCACACCTGGGATGGAAGTTGCAACCTGATGGCGGGTTCAACGGGTTGGGAAGCTCACCATCCACCGCAACATCCGCCACGCCCTGCAGTTCCATGCCAAGATTGGTCGCACCGGGGATCGCGTTGATGAGCATTCGTGTGTAGGGGTGTGAGGGCGATGTAAAAATATCATCCACCGTTCCCATTTCGATAATCTCGCCAAGATACATTACACCGATCTTGTCTGCGATATGCGAGACAACAGACAAATCATGACTGATGAACAGACATGTCAGGTTATACTGCTTCTGCAGGTCTTTCATCAGATTGAGGACTTGCGCCTGAATCGACACATCCAGTGCCGATGTCGGTTCATCGCAGATCAGGAATTCCGGTTCACTTGCAAGCGCACGGGCAATAGAGATACGTTGTCGCTGTCCGCCAGAGAATTCGTGAGGGAACTTCGCAAGATCTCCTTCGCCCAGTCCGACCTGTTCAAGCAGGCTTATCACGCGCGCCCTCCTGGCCTTTTTTCCCCCGGAAACCAGATTGAAGAGTATCATCGGCTCTTCGACAATAGACTGGATGGTCCAGCGCGGATTCAGGCTGGAATACGGGTCCTGAAAGATCATCTGGAACTTCTGGCGCATGATACGCCGTGCCGCGTTGGATGCTTTGTTGACGTCCACACCTTCGAAAAGAATTTGACCGGAATTCGGCTCATAGATGCCGGACAGAACGCGGGCTAGGGACGACTTTCCACAGCCCGACTCTCCAACAAGCGCCAAGGTTTCGCCTTTCGGGATAGCCAGGTCGATACCTTTGAGAGCCTGTAATTTCTGTGGCCCTCTCAATTTCATGATACGTTCTGACATCGGTGTCGGAAGCGTAAATTCCAGCGACAGATCTTTCAGTTCAAGATAGGGACTATCAGGCGTTGTCATTTTCGCCTCCGTCAAGGGGGTTCCAGCAGGCTATATGCCCCGTATGCGTCGTTTCGGACGGCGGGACTTCACGAAGGCAGGTATCAGTCGCGTAGGGACATCTGGGATTGAATTTGCACCCCGGAGGCAACGCATTCAATCGCGGCATGGATCCCGGAATTTGAAAGAGCTTCTCCTGACGGACACCGATCTTCGGGATCGAGTCCATCAGCCCCTTCGTGTAGGGGTGTCGCGGGTTTTTCAGGATCTGTTTTACATCCCCGCTCTCTACGAGATGGCCCGCATAAAGCACAGCAACACGATCACAAACCTCTGCTACAACACCCATATCATGTGTGACCAACATGATGGCCGTTTGATTTCTGCTGCAAAGATCTCGAAGGAGCTTCAGGATTTGAGCCTGCACTGACACGTCCAATGCCGTAGTTGGCTCATCCGCAATAACAACTTTCGGGTCTACGCACAGCGCCAGCGCAATTACGACCCGTTGCCGCATACCCCCTGAAAACTGATGTGGAAAATGCGCCATGCGCTGCTCAGCCGCCGGTATTCCAACATCTTTCAGGATCTTCACGGCGCGGTTATGAGCTTCTTTTTTTCCAATCGGCAGATGGGTCTGGATTGTTTCGACCAACTGATCACCGATGGTGAGCACTGGATTCAAGCTTGTCAAAGGATCCTGAAAAATCGCCGCAATTTCCTTACCGCGAAGCTTTTGGCGTTCACCATAGGCCATGTTGAGCAACGAGCGACCGTTGTAGCTGATATCACCGCCGACGATGTGGCCCGGAGGTGCAAGAAGCCCGGTTATTGCGGACCCGGTCAACGACTTCCCGGCGCCGGATTCACCGACGACACCAAGGATCTCTCCCGAACGGAGTTCAAGTGATACTTTGTGGATAGCCTGCAGATTGCCCCGGTGGTGATGGAACTCGATTGATAGATCTTCGACGCGTAGAGATGCTTGGGTCATTGATGCCTCCCTGCCCTATTTCTTCAGTTTCGGGTTCAAGGCATCGCGCAGCCAGTCGCCAACGAGATTGACCGACAAGGCGAACAGAACCAGCACCAATGCGGGAAAAAGTATGACCCACCACTGACCGGCAAAAAGATACGTATTGCCTTCATTGATCAGCGTTCCCAGGGACGGTTGATTGGGAGGCAGACCCACACCGAGAAACGACAATGTTGCTTCAATCAGCACCGCCAAGGCCACATGCAGCGTCGCCAATACCAATACCGCGTTCAGGACGTTCGGCAGAATATGCAGGAACATGACGCGATATGCGGAACTGCCCATGGCCTTCGCAGCGAGCACATACTCCTTGGACCCCTCTAGCAGGACAGCGCCCCGGACCGTGCGTGCATATTTCATCCAGCCGGTCAGCGTGATCGACAGGATGATTATATAAATTGCCAGATCACCCTGTATGTCCTGAGGCAACAGTACTTTCGCAGAACCGCTGATCAGCAAAGCAAACATGATTGTGGGAAAGCTCAGCATTGCATCGGCCGTCCGCATGATCACGGTGTCAACCCAGCCTCTATAATATCCACTCAGCAGTCCAAGTGTCACACCAAGAACAACAGAGGCACCCATGCCGATGAACCCAACAAGCAGAGAGATGCGCAACCCGTAGAGAAGCAATGAAAACAGATCCCTTCCCTGAACATCCGTTCCCAGAAGATACCGGCCGTCACCCCCGGCTGTCCAAGCAGGAGGCAACTCGGAGTCCATAAGATTGAACGAGGCGGCGTTGGTTGGGTCTGTAGGCGATATCCATGGCGCGAATAGGCCCAACAGGAGAAATGTGACAAGGAACACCGAAGCTATGACAGCAATCGGTGATGTCCTGAAGGAATAAAAGAAGTCGCCATCGAAGAACTTCTTGAAGCGACCTGGCTTTGTCACTGGATCAACTTGAGTAATCATGATTATTTTCCGGCGCTTGCCCGCATGCGCGGATCAACGAGCCTATAGATAATGTCGACACTTGTGTTCACGACGATGAAAATCAGCGCCACGAAGACGAGGTAAGCAGAGATCACCGGTATATCGACAAAGTTTACGGCCTGGATGAAGAGCAGTCCCATGCCCGGCCACTGGAAGATCGTTTCGGTAATCACCGCGAATGCGATCAGGTTGCCAATTTGCAAACCAACCACTGTGATCACAGGAAGGATCGAATTCCTCAACGCGTGATGATACCGTAGGCTGTGTTCCGATATGCCTCTCGCACGCGCGAATTTGATATACTCGGTCTGCAGTGTTTCCTGCATCTCGCTCTTGATCAAACGCATGATCATCGTGATCAGAAAAAACGACAGCGAAAGCGCTGGTAGCAAGATCGAAGCCCAGCCGGATCCGGTCAGCAAACCTGTGGACCAAGGTCCGAATTCGACGATCTCACCCCGCCCGCTTGATGGCAACCAGCCAAGCCACACAGCAAAGACGACGATCAAGAAGATGCCGACAAGGAATGATGGCAGCGATATCCCAACGAGCGACAGCACTTGAACAAACCCGGTCAGGAACCTGTTGTTCGAAAATGATATCCAGACACCGATAGGTATTCCGACAACCAAGGATATGGCAACCGCCACAAGAACAAGCTCTAGCGTGGCCGGTAGCCGCTCGATGATCAGATCAAAGACATCACTCTGATTGTAATAGGAGATTCCGAACTCTCCGCGGATCGCGTTCCCCACAAATCGGGCATACTGTACGATGACGGAGTCATTGAGGCCAAGTTCCTCGCGGAGCGCGTCGCGCTCCGCTTGGGTGGCGTTCTCCGTGACCATGTTGTCAATCGGATCACCCGTGAACTGGAACATAGTGAAAGCGATTAGCGCGACCGCAAGCATCAATACCGTTGCCTGGAAGAAGCGCTGGATCAAGAAGAACACCATCGGTTACAGGCCCTGCTTACTCGAACCCGGCGCGCCACAGGCGCACAACGTTGTCCGGATAAATCGGAACACCGAATTCTGTCTTGGAAACCCAGGCGACGGGTTCATAGTGCATCGGAATGAATGGCAGATCGGCTTGTGATTTTGCCATAACCTGCCCGATCAGTTCCTTGCGCTTCTCCTGGTCCATCTCCACAGCAGACGCTTCGATCAAGCTGTCCACTTCCTCGTTCTTGTAGCGAGGAATGTTGAATGCGCCGTAGATGCCACCATCCTTGGAGTGGATCAGCTGCTGGTTGATGCTGTAGGCGTCGATGAGCGGAAGATTAGCCCAACCCAATACGCCGATATCCGTTCGCCCGTTATCCCGGATTTGGGAGTAAGTGCTGCGCGGATGAACATTCAGTTCCGCCTCGATCCCGATGCGGGCCCAGAAGGCCTGTGCAGCCTGGCACCATTGACGCGCATTCAGATATGCCCCTTCGACACAGTCAAAGGCCAGCTTGAACCCGTCGCCATATCCGGCTTCTTCAAGAAGGGCTTTCGCACCTTCCGGATCATAAGCAAGATCAATCTGATTGGCCTCATCGAAACCGACGATGGCAGGCGCAATGTATGAATTGGCTGGTTCGGACATGCCGCGCATGATCTTTTGCGTGATCGCTTCGCGGTCCAAAGCCATCATCATCGCCTGCCGAACGCGGACATCCTGCAGCGGGTTCTTTCCGTCCACGTTTCCAGCGTTGAGTTCGTCATCCATGTTCAGCGAAAACATATTCACGCGCAAGGTTGGCGACACCTTGACCTCAAGACTGTCATTCGCCTCGAGGCGTTCGAGATCCTGAAGGGGGACATCCGTCACCAGCGTATATTCACCGGACAGCAGACCCGCCAGACGAGTCGCATCCGATGTTACCGGTTTGAATGTAATCGTGTCGATATTGTGCGTCTTGTTCTCGTTGTTCCACCAATCGGGATTGGCCGCCAACTCCATGGCGACATCCCGGCGGCGGCTCACAAGAGAAAACGGGCCGGTGCCATTCGCATTGTTCGTCGCATAGCCCTCTGTACCGGCAGACATGCTTGTCGGTTCGAGTGCGCGGTTCGCTTCCAGCCACTCCTGATCCATGATCAAGAGACCGGTCAATTCATTGATCGCAATCGGGCTTTGTTCGGCGAGCTTGATATCAACAGTGTAATCGTCGATTTTCTCAGCCGACGCTATGGTCGACACGTTCCCACGGATGCCGGCATTCTCATTCGTTGCCCGGTTCACCGACGCGACGACATCATCGGCGGTGAATGCCGCCCCGTCATGAAAGGTGACGCCTTCGCGCAGCTTGAAGCGAATGGTTGTGTCGTCGGTGTATTCATAGCTTTCCGCGAGAACCGGCTCGATTTCGAAGTCTGCGTTCCAGCCAACCAGCCCTTCATAGATATGATTTTGGAACGCCAGCGCAGATGTTGATGCAAATGCATACGGATCAAGCGTCGGGATATCCGTACTGGTCGCCCAGGTCACATCGTTGCCGTTAGCGTGAGCCATGGTTGTGAATGCCAGCGACAGCGATACCCCTGTCAGTGCCGTATTCAGAAATTTCATTCGTGTCTCCCTCGAATGGACAAAGCCAATTCAGCCTGCTGACGCACTGTTGGGATGCGCCGGCTGAGGCTCCACCCACTGTCGGCAATTGCTGCACACAATGTCAATCATTTTGTTGACAATCTGATAAATATTGCGAACATTCTAACCAAGAGAACATCGGAATGCCTAATCCGATACCATTTAAGCTACGGAGAACTGGGAACAATCATGATCCTCAAAGTCAAAAACGCTCGCCTACAGTCTGGTGATGACCTTGCCACCCTTTGGGTTGAAGACGGTGTTTTTATTGATACCCCGCCTCCGGAGCAGCTGACAAAAGATGGACATGAGAGCTATGATGCGGGGGGTCGGCTACTGCTTCCAGGCTTCGTCGATGGTCATGCACATATCGACAAATCTCTATGGGGAATGGACTGGTATGAGAATGATGTCCCCAGAAACCTCGAAGCGATTGTCGAAAACGAAAGGCGCTTTCGGCGAGAGAATTCGTTTGACTCCCACCAGCAGTCTCAGCGGATTTCCGAGCAAGCCCTTCGGCAAGGAACGACACATATCCGTACGCATATAGATGTCGACACCGAAATCGGCATTGCTCACGTTGAGGGCGTGTTGGCGACCAAAGAGGCGCTAAAGGATAAGATTGACATCGAACTGGTCTGCTTTCCACAAAGCGGAATGATCGTCCGCCCAGGCACTTACGATGTGATGGATGCCGGGATGAAGGCAGGATGCGATCTCGTGGGTGGTATCGACCCGTCAACATTCGAGCGCGATCCTGTTGAACATCTGGACCAGGTATTCAAGCTCGCCGAAAAATACGGCAAGGGCGTCGATCTGCATCTCCACGAACCGGGCGAGCTCGGAGCGTTTTCCGTCGAATTGATGATCGAACGGACCAAGGCTTTGTCCATGCAAGGCAATGTCACGATCAGCCATGCTTTTTGCCTTGGCGAGGTCTCCCAGGAGCATCAAGAGAAACTCGCGGCCGATCTAGGTGAGAACTCCATCTCGATAGCGACCACGGCCCCAGCCAACAGAACGGTTCCGCCATTCGACCTGCTGCGCAAGCATGGCGTCGAGATCACTGCAGGGAACGACGGAATCCGTGACACCTGGAGTCCGTACGGCACCGGTGACATGCTTCAGAGAGCCATGTTTATGGGCTTGAAGTATCGTTGGCGCAAAGACGTCGAACTCCAGAAGGCTCTCTATGCCATCACGCAAGGGGGGGCCAATGTCATGCAACTCAAGGACTACGGCCTGGAGACTGGATGCAAGGCGGATTTTGTCCTTCTGAACTCTCGCAACCACGCCGAGGCCATAGTCGCAGGTCCAGTAGATAGAACAGTGTTCAAGCGCGGAGAATGTGTTGTCGAAGACGGAGTCTTGATATGAGTTCGTCTTCCCCGGTCATCCGGCGTAAAGCCAAATACGTGGTCGGATACAAGGATGGCGATCATCACATCTATCAAGATGGCGAGGTCGTCTATCAGGACAACACCGTTATTTTCGTCGGGCATGATTACGAGGGCCATATCGATACCGACATAGATGAGGGCAATGCGCTCATTGGCCCCGGCTTCATTGATCTCGATGCCATCGTCGATCTGGATTCGACAGTTTTGGCTTTCGACAATCAGCCGGGCTGGAAGAAAGGTCGTGTGCCCAGCAAGAACTGGCAACGGCGTGAAACCTACACGCCTGAGCAGCTTGCGTTCAATAAACTCTATTCCTTCAACATGCTTTTGATGAACGGGATCACGACGGCTGCTCCCATAACATCGATCCTGTATCGGGAATGGGCGGAAACCTATGATGAGTTTGTCACGGCGGCGGATATAGCGGAGCAAACCGGCATACGTGCCGTTCTCGGCCCGGCATATATGTCCGGCTACTCAGTAACTTCCGACGACGGCAAGTTTTCCATGCGCTTCAACGAGGAGCGTGGGCTTGCAGGGCTGCGCGATGCTGCCAGATTCATTTCATTGCTGGAAAACGACTACTCCAGCCGGATAACCGGTATGCTTGCACCGGATCGCATAGAAGGCTGCACACCAAAGCTACTTCGCGAAAGCGCAGCCGTTCGGAACGATCTCGATTGCACTCTGCGGCTGCATTCCTGCCAAGGCCCCTTGGAAGTGGATATGGTGGATGCGCTTCACGACGGCAAATCCTCCATTGAGCTGATCAATAGCTGTGGCTTGCTGTCCAACAAGACCCTACTTCCTCATTTGCAGCTGTTGGGAGGTAAGAACCCGACTGAAGACCGCGTGCATGATGAGCTTCAACTGATCGGGCAAGCGGGAGCCAGCGCAGTCATCTGCCCTCTGGTCGCGGGACGTCACGCGAAATACTTTTCTGGACTGACGCGGTTCCAATCCGCAGGGATCAATATTGCATTGGGAACGGATACCTACCCCGTCGACATGATCCAGAACATGCATGTAGGTTGCATCCTGAGTCGCGTGACCGAACAATCGATTACGGAAGCGTCAGCGGCAGATTACTATAGAGCGGCCACGATCGGTGGCGCGAAAGCCTTGGGGCGCGAAGATATCGGGCGGCTTTGTCGTGGCAGTAAAGCTGATCTCATCGTGTTTGACTTTGCATCGCCCTTTACGGGACAACTCTTCGATCCCATTACGACATTGGTAATCAATGGAAACGGTCGGGATGTCAGGTCGGTTATCGTCGACGGCATTTTGGTGGTCGACAATCATAAGCTGAAGAACGGGAACGACATGGCTCATCTACATGCGAAAGCTCAAGATCAGTATCAGACATTCATGGGAACCTTCCCGGAAAGATGCCCGGGCACCCCAGCGTTGGACGAGATCTTCCAACCATCTTTTAGAACCACCCAATCGCCTGCAAACGCATAAATTTTGTGCAAAGCAATATGATACCAAATCGAATGCGCGCCCCAATCTGGAGACAGGCACTTCCACATTCTAAAGAGAATGTTGGGGCGATGGTAATCCAGTACCGGGAAAAGACTTAGGCGATGACGAAAGCAACATCGGTCGAAATCGAAGATGTTTGTTCAGTGCTCCGGCAGAAGATCCGGAATCTTGAACTTACGCCGGGCACCCGCCTCGTCGAAAAGAACCTTATGGAAGACTTCGGAACCAGCAGAGCAGTCATACGGCAAGCTTTGCTCGTTCTCACGCATGAAGGTATAGTTTCCCACATCGCCAACAGGGGTGCTGTTGTATCTACCCCGAGTTTGAAAAAAGCCCGAGAGATCATCTCCTTGCGAAAGGTTCTGGAAAAGGAATGCGTGAGAGTCGCAGCCACAAAGATAACACCCTCTCAGATTCAGGCACTTCAGGAGATGATAGATAAAGAGCGCATTGCGGTTCAGAATGACAAGATCCCTGAAGCACTTGTCCATTCTTCGGATTTTCATGCTGAAATCTCCCGGATAACCCAGAACGAAACAAGCCATCACATCCTGCAAGAAATCTTGGGTATCTCGTCATTGGTGTGCTCTATTTATAGCAAATCCCATAAGTGCCCGTGCCATTTTGAAGACCACCAGAAGATACTTGAATTGTTGGCGAAGGAAGACTCGGAAGCGGCGATGCTTGAAATGCAAAGGCATCTGGATAATCTGGAAATGTCTCTGAACCTGGAAGACCGCGTCGGCCTTCTAGGCGGCGATGTCACGTAATCCCGGGTTCGGTTGAGATCGGTCGGCGTGGTATAGAAGCTTTGATGTCCAGCGCTTAATCTGGACCGGCGAGATCAAAGCCAGTGCCATGTGCCGCCGATTGAGACCACCACTTCGTCCAGATCAACACCGTCTTTCATCCACGCTGTGATCAGTTCCCTGCCATGGCATCCCGCCACGCGCTGGCCGATGGCTTTCATCCTATCACGCGGCTATGTGGCTGAAATGGTCTATGGATATCGCTCCTCTCAGGAAGGCGCATACAAGTTGGCAATCGAAAGTCAGGCCCGTTGGCGCTGCTAACGGTATGGTATCACGCAAAGCCGCTCGATTTTAGCCTTTAAGAAAAATATTGCCTTAAAGAGATAATTATTTCATATCTCGGAAAGGAATCGACAGAGAGGTAATTATCAATGAAATCCATTGCACTTTCCGCCGGCATCATCGCAGCGTCCTGCGTTGCGGGCGTGGCTCAGGCTGACAAGCTCGACGACATCATCGGGTCCGGTACGCTGCGTTGCGCTGTTGTGCTCGACTTTCCACCTATGGGCATGCGCGACGAGAACAACGAACCGATCGGCTTTGATGTCGATTACTGTAACGACCTCGCCGCCGCGCTTGGCGTCGAAGCCGAAATCGTCGAAACCCCCTTTCCCGAACGTATCCCTGCCTTGATGTCAAACCGCGTCGATGTAGGCGTGGCGTCGACCTCTGATACGCTGGAACGTGCCAAGACGGTTGGTTTCTCGATCCCCTATTTCGCCTTTGAAATGGCCGTCACCGCGAATGACGAAACGGGCATCGCGTCTTTCGAGGACATGAAGGGCCACACCGTTGGTGCCGTGGCCGGCACCTACGAAGCCATCGCGCTGGAAGAGTATGTAAATGAGTGGGGCGATGGCACGTTCCGTCCTTACCAGACCCAGGCCGATGTGTTCCTTGCGCTCAGCCAAGGTCAGTTGGACGCAACCGTGTCCACCTCCACCGTTGCACAGGCCAACGTCCAGTCGGGCAAGTTCGACGGCATTTCCGTCGTTGGCAAGGCACCGTTCGACATCGACTACGTTGCCCTGTTCGCGAAGCGCGACGAATACGGCCTGATCAACTATCTCGACCTGTTCGTGAACCAGCAGGTTCGCACCGGCCGCTATGACGAGCTGTACGAAAAGTGGGTTGGCGGTGACGTGCCGCAGCTTACGGTTCCAAACGCCTATCGCTGATATAGGCGACACAGACACGGCGGCGCGGTTTTCCCGCGCCGCTTTTCCTTCCAGCTCTCCTAAGAATTCGGAACGGTATGTTCGATTACACTTTCCAGTGGAAGCAGGTGCTCGTGCGCCTTCCCCAGATGCTCGACGGGGCCGTGGTGACCATGCAGGTCGCCGTGCTGTCGATGATCATCGGAATTGCGCTTGCGGTCATTCTGACGCTGCTGCGTCTGTCAGGGTCCCGCCCCCTGATGGCAATCGCGACGGCATGGGTCGAAGTCGCCCGCAACACGCCTGCCCTTTTCCAGATATACATGGCGCATTTCGGCGTCGCGAGTTTCGGCATTCATTTCAGCCCGTTCGTCTCGCTGCTCATTGGCATCACCTTCAACAACGCCGGGTATCTCGCTGAAAACTTCCGCGGTGCCCTGAAGGCCATCCCGGATACGCAGACCCGCGCAGGGCGGTCCCTGGGCATGTCCCAGCTTCAGGCGTTTCGCTATATCATCCTGCCGCAGATGTTGCGGATCTCGTTCCTGCCAATGACAAACCAGATGGTCTGGGCGATCCTGATGACCTCGCTTGGCGTAACCGTGGGGATGAACACGGACCTGTACGGCGTCACGCAAGATCTGAACGCGCTGACCTTCCGCACGTTCGAGCTGTTCGCGATTGCCGCCGTGATCTTCTACGTGATCACCAAGGTCATCACCCTGAGCGCACGCCTGATCGCTGCGCGCCTGTTCCGGTACTGAGGGAGGACCGATCATGTTCGACACCGCTCTCACCACCGCCGATTTCATCTTCCTTGCAAAGGGGGCCGGGATCACGATCCTCGTCACCGCGATATCGGTTGCCATCGGAACCATCCTTGGTATCGCCTTCGGGGTGATCCGCATCCAGCTTGGCCCGGTGTTCTCGGCACCGCTGACCTTCTTTCTGGACATCTTCCGGTCTATCCCGTTGCTGATCCAACTCGTCCTCGCCAACGCCTTCGTCGGCATGGTGCTACAGTTGCAGATTTCGGGCTTCACGGTCGCGTGCCTTGTGCTGTCGCTTTATACCTCGGCCTATTGCGCCGAGATCGTGCGGGGCGGCATTGATTCAGTGCCGGTCACGGTCCGGCGGGCTGCACGTTCGCTCGGCATGACATGGGGCCAGGACATGCGCTACATCGTGATGCCTTTGGCTACTCGCGTGGCCCTGCCGTCCTGGATCGGGCTTGCGCTTGGCGTCATGAAGGATTCCGCGCTCGTTTACGTCGTGCAGGTCACGGAGCTTCTGAAATCCACGCAAATCCTCATCACGCGCCTTCAGGAGCCGATGCTGCTTCTGCTGATCTGTGGCGCGTTCTACTTCATCATCAGTTTCCCGCTTGCCCGCTTCGGTGGGTATCTCGAAAAGAGGTGGTCCAATGATTGATATTCAAAACGTCCGAAAATCCTTTGGCCCGCTCGAGGTTCTCAAGGGGATCGACCTGACCGTCGAAAAAGGCGAGGTCGTCACCGTGATCGGCGGTTCCGGGTCAGGCAAATCCACGCTTCTGACCTGCATCAATGGATTGGAGCCGATCGATTCCGGCAAGATCACGATCGACGGGACCGAAGTGCATGCCAAATCGACCGATATCAACAAGCTGCGCCAGAAGATCGGTATTGTCTTTCAGCAATGGAACGCTTTCCCACACCTTACGGTGATGGAAAACGTGACCCTTGCCCAACGCAAGGTGTTGGGGAAGGGCAAGGCCGACGCCGAAGCAACAGCAGAAAAGCAGCTCAAGCATGTGGGCCTTGGTGACAAGCTGACCACCTATCCGGGTCGTCTGTCAGGCGGCCAGCAACAGCGGATGGCGATTGCCCGTGCGCTGGCGATGTCACCTGACTATATGCTGTTTGACGAAGTCACGTCCGCGCTCGACCCGCAACTTGTAGGCGAAGTTCTTGAGACGCTGAAGATGCTTGCGGAAGAAGGCATGACGATGATCTGCGTCACGCACGAGATGGCATTCGCCCGCGATGTGTCCGACCGGGTCGCATTCTTCCACAAGGGGATCATGGCTGAAATCGGGACACCCGAGCAGTTGTTCGGGAACCCGCAACACCCCGAGACGCAGAAGTTTCTGGCTGGCACCAGATAGGGTGCGAAAACGCGCAGGCGGTCAGGGCATCCAAACACAGAACGACGCGGTGAGACACCCGCGCCGTTCGCATTTTCCCGGAGGGTATCAGCCGTTCAGAGCATCCAGCCCCTGCGCCTCGAACCGGTCCAGCTGGGCCAGTTCGGAATCCGTCAACGCGATGCCATTCACCATGGCCTTGTCGCGCGCCTGAAAGCGCCGCTGCGAGGGCAACCGGGCTCCTTGGGCTCCTATAGCGGTTAGTATTTTCTCGCCTTCGGCGAGCGGATCGCGACCGCTTCGCGCCGCGAATGTCTGCGGGTCCAGCGCCAGGACCAGCGCGCCGTGCCGCGGCAAGAGATCCGTTCGTCCCATGAAATCCAGCGCTTCCTTGCTCATGAATTCGCCGAGCATCGCGCCGGACAGCAATTCGATCATCGTCGAGATCGCCGACCCCTTATGCGCGCCGAATGTCAGCATCGCCCCTTCAAGAGCCGCATCGGGATCTGTCGTCGGGTTGCCGTCCTTATCGATGGCCCAGCCTTCCGGGATTGGCGTGCCTGCGCGACGGTGCAGTTCGATTTCTCCGCGCGCCGCGACGCTGGTTGCGAAATCGAACACATATGGATGTCCGTCCACACGTGGCCAGCCGAAGGCAAAGGGGTTGGTGCCCAACAAGGGTTTGGTTCCACCCGCGGGCGCAACAAAGGCGTAGCTCGGACACATGGACAAAGCCGCCAGGCCGTCCTCAGCCAGCGTTTCCACGTCATGCCACAACGCGGAAAAATGAAGGCAGTCGCGGATCACTAGTGCGGCGATCCCCGTCTCGTGGGCCCGTTTGACCAGTGTGTCCTTGGCCGCAAAGAATGCAGGGTTGGAAAAGCCGCCTTTCGCATCGACCTCGATAACGGATTTGCCCTGATCGAAGATCTCCGGCACCGCATCGGGTTCAACCTTGCCCGCGGCCAGAACGCGCAGGCACCCTTCGATCCGATAGATCCCATGGGATTTGCAGTTGTCGCGCTCTCCCGCAACGATGACATGGGCGACGGCTGCCGCACTTTCGGGTCGTACACCGCTCTTTTCGAAGATCTTTCTTACGCGGTCTTCCAGCACATCAACGGGCACGGTTTGTGGCTCGGCCATTGTCAGACGGTCTCCTTGTTATAGATTGATCAGATCGGTGGCATAAATGCGACTGATGGATCATTTATCCACATCGATGTACGTACAAGCCCAGAAAACCTTGGTCTCGGCATCGTCGAGCGCACGCACGCCATGCTTCAGCGTGCTGTCAAAATAGGCACAATCACCGGGTTCGAGCACAACCGTTTCGTAATGCTCCACCGTCAGTTCGACCCTTCCGGAGAGTACGAATATCGTTTCTTCCCCGTCATGGGATTCCAGATCCGCCATGGTCAGTTCGGGACGTTGGGCGATACGGGTCACCAGTGGGATGATTTTCTTCTCGGCCAGCGCATTACACAGAACCTCGTATTCGAAGTTCTTTGCTTGAACCTTGCGCCCTTCGCCGGCTTTCGTCACCGTCAGCCGTGTTGTCTGCTGCGCCTCGTTGTCATCCCAGAACAACCGTTCCATCCCGATGTCATAGGCGCGCGCGATCCTCACCAGGTTTTCGTAGCTGGGAGACACACGGCCATTTTCAATCTTGTGGATTGTTGACAGTGCCAGGCCCGTACGTTGTGCCGCCATTTCCAGCGTGTAACCGCAAGCCTGGCGCACCGACTTCATTCGGCCACCCAATTGAGCACGCAAATGCTGGCGTTCGACTTCCCAGTCTGCGCCAGATGAAACGGCATCAACTAGCCTGGAGTCTTTTTCCGTTCGGGCCATAATTTTTCTTTTCTTACCAGTCGTGATCGTTTAAGCATATGTCTGCTCGGGGCGCAATAACAGACATCATTCTGCGCAATCGTAGAAATAAACGCGGATTCGTTCGATCTCCCTGTTTAGAGGCGCGTCGCGAGCAAGAAAGTTTCAAACTGAGGCCAGAGGGCAGCAAATGGCTCATTCCATCGTGCCAGCATCAACAAAAGCACCTTTGCTGGTCTGCGATGAAGGACTCAGCGTCTGGGGCGGCGTGGACCCTGCAACAGGCGTCATTATCGATGCCCTGCATCCGCAGCAGGGAAAGACGCTGGCGGGCCATGCCGTCATGATGCCGACAAGCCGCGGCTCCTGCACTGGCAGCGGTGTGCTGTTGGGACTTGCTTTCGCTGGGACGGCTCCACGCGCATTGATATTTCGGGAATCGGAAGACATCCTGACCTTGGGCGTTCTGGTGGCCAACCGGATGTTCGGGCATGATATGGCCGTCCTGCGCCTGTCAGACGACGAATATGATCGTGTGGCGCAACAGAACAGCGTCGAGATTACCCCTCGTTTGCTAACGGCGGGGAGCATCGAGTTATCATTGAGCCCTGTCGCCTCGGATGCACTGGCACTGAGCGATGATGATCGTGCCACGCTTGACGGACAGCATGGCCCCGCCAGACAGCTTGCGATGGAAATCCTGACCACGATGGCATCGGCGCAGGGCGCGCCACGACTGACCGACGTAACCCGTGTTCATATCGACGGATGCATTTATGCCAGCCCCGCATTCCTCACCTTCGCTCGCAAGATGGCAGACTTAGGGGGCAAGGTCTGCGTCCCCACGACGATGAATGCCATTTCGGTCGATCACGCCAACTGGCGAGCACAGGGTGTGCCGGAGAGTTTCGGAACCCCGGCGAGTCAACTTGCCGACGCCTATGTCGAGATGGGTGCAAAACCAAGCTTTACCTGCGCACCGTATCTACTTGATAACCAACCCAAACATGGCGAGGATATCGCTTGGGCCGAAAGCAACGCCGTCATCTACGCCAATAGCGTCCTTGGCGCCCGCACGATCAAGCACGCTGATTTCATGGATCTGTGTATCGCACTGACCGGACGCGCGGCCCTGACCGGCGTCTATCTGCAGGAAAACCGCGCGCCGCGTCGCGTGATCGATGTGGTGGTTCCCAACGAAATCGATGATGCCTTCTGGCCAATGCTCGGGTGGCTGGTCGGACAAGCTGCTCCGGACCGCATTCCGCTGATCCGTGGACTTGAAAACACCTCACCTTCAGAAGACGATCTCAAGGCGCTCTGCGCGGCCTACGGCACCACATCAGCCTCGCCCTTACTTCACATCGCGGGGATTACACCGGAAGCTGATCTGCCTCCCGCGCCGGAAGCAGATCATGTATCCATTGTTGCAGCGGACTTTGCCCGGCTATGGGCTGAGTTCAACAAGGGTGCCGACACGGTGGATCTCGTCGCGCTTGGCAGTCCTCATTTTTCGGCCCGCGAATGCGCTCAGTTTGCCGATCTGATGGACGACAGGGAAGTAAACCCCCGGATCACGACCATCATAACGTTGGGACGGTCCACATTGGCCACAGTGCGCGAAAACGGCGTCGAAAAACGGTTACACACATCGGGGGTTCGCATCGTTCCGGACTTGTGCTGGTGCTCCATTTCCGAACCTGTGTTCCCGCCTGACGCAAAGGTTCTGATGACCAATTCCGGGAAATACGCCCATTATGCGCCGGGCCTGAGCAATCGCGAGGTGCGCTTCGGATCGCTCGCGCAATGTGCAGAAACGGCAGTCACCGGGAAAGCCCCATCCATGCCGCCAAACTGGATTCCGGCCCTGCCGCGAAACAATCCAACCTGAACACCGCTAATCTCTTCACTATCTTCACGGAGACCAACAGATGAACAAAGATGTCTTTCACGGCACGATCCCTGCCCTTCTGACGCCCTGTACGGCGGATCGCCAGCCCGATTTCGACGCCCTGGTGCGCAAGGGCAAGGAACTGATCGATGCGGGCATGTCCGCCGTGGTCTATTGCGGCTCCTGCGGTGACTGGCCCCTTCTGACGGATGAGCAACGCATGGAAGGTGTCGAGCACCTGACAAAGGCCGGCGTTCCCGTCATCGTCGGCACCGGCGCGATCAATTCGAAATCCGCCGTCGCCCATGCGGCCCATGCGCAGAAAATCGGGGCCGCTGGCCTGATGGTCATCCCGCGTGTCCTGTCGCGTGGCCTGTCGGTCGCGGCACAGCGGAACCACTTCAAGGCGATCCTGGATGCCGCACCGGATATTCCCGCGATCATCTACAACAGCCCCTACTACGGCTATTCCACCAAGGCCGATTTGTTCTTCGCGCTGCGCGAAGAGCACAAGAACCTGATCGGCTTCAAGGAATTCGGCGGCAAGGACGATCTCAGCTACGCGGCAGAATACATCACGTCTCAGGATGACGACGTGATCCTGATGGTCGGCGTCGACACCGAAGTTTACCACGGCTTCGTCAAATGCGGCGCGGTGGGTGCGATCACCGGCATCGGGTCGGTCTTCCCGAAAGAGGCGCTGCTGCAGGTTGCGCTGTCGCGCCTCGCCGCGCAGGGCAACCCCGAAGCCGACATCCGCGCCCGCGAACTGGCCGAGGCGTTTTCCGTGCTCGCCAAGTTCGACGAAGGTGTGGACCTGGTTCTCTACTTCAAGCACCTGATGGTTCTGAAGGGCAACAACGAGTACAAGCTGAACCTGAACGAGACGGATGAGCTGTCCAAGTCACAGGCCAAATACTGCGAAGCCCAGTTCCACCAGTTCAACACCTGGTTCGACGCATGGTCCAAGCAGGGCGGAGTGATCGCTGAATGCATGTGATCGACAGTCACACCGGCGGAGAACCCACGCGGGTGATCCTCGATGGAGGTCCGGACCTTGGGTCCGGGCCGCTGTCGGCGCGTGCCCGTCTGCTGGCGACCGAGCATCGCGATCTCTATCGCGCGGTGATGCTGGAGCCACGTGGCCAGGTTGCGATGGTCGGCGCGCTGCTGGTGGAGCCGACCGATCCCGACTGCGTGACCGGCGTGATCTATTTCGACGCCGAAGCGGTCCTGGGCATGTGCGGTCACGGCACCATCGGGCTGGCCGCCACTCTGGTCCATATGGGGCGTATCGGCCCCGGGGTGCACAAGATCGAAACGCCGGTGGGTGTGGTGTCGGTCGAGGTACAAGACCCCAACACGATCAAGGTCACGAATATCGAGAGCCGCCGTACACGTAAGGGCATCTCGGTCGAAGTGGACGGTATCGGCACAGTGACAGGCGATGTCGCATATGGCGGCAACTGGTTCTTCATCGTCGATCCCAGCCCCGTTCGGGTCGCTAGCGACAATATCCGGCAACTCACGGACGTCACCATAGCCGTACGCGAAGCATTGATTGCCGCCGGGATTTCAGGCGACGAAGGCGCCCCGATCGACCACGTCATTTTCTATGGCCCTTCCGACAACCCGGACGCGCATAGCCGCAACTTCGTCCTGTGCCCGGACAACGCCTATGACCGATCCCCGTGCGGGACCGGCTGTTCGGCCCGGTTGGCCTGCCTCGCGGCGGACGGGAAACTTCGGGATGGAGAAGAGATCCTTCAGGAAAGCGTGATTGGCAGCAGCTACCGCCTTTCCTACCGGGACGGTCCGAACGATGGTGTCATTCCGTCGATCACCGGCCAGGCCCATGTCATGGCCGAAGCGCGGCTGATCTTCAATCCGGCAGATCCGTTCAGGGACGGCATCGTCCTTTAAGACCAAAGCGCCGGTGCCGACACGCATCGGCACGGGCCAACCGTCCGTTTATCCAGGGGTATTCGCATGGCGCAAAACGCGCAGCCTGAAATTGTCGTAATCGGTGCGGGGGTCATCGGCGTCACCACCGCGCTGGCGCTTCAATCCGGTGGGCACCAGGTATGTCTCCTCGACAGAAGCGGCGTGGCGGCAGAGACCTCGCGCGGGAACGCAGGCGCCTTTGCCTACACCGATATCGAGCCCCTCGCGACACCCGGGATCATGCGCAAGGCCCCGAAATGGCTGCTCGATCCGCTGGGGCCCTTGTCGGTTCCGCCCGCCTATGCCCTCAACATCGCGCCATGGATGCTACGCTTTTGGAGAGCAAGTTGGCCGGATCGCTACGCTGCGGCGGTTGAGGCGCAGGCAAACATGATGAAGCTGTCGCGCGCCGCGCTGGAACGGCTGATCCCGTCCGTGTCCGGCGAGGCGCTGATACGTCGCGAAGGGCAACTGCAGCTATACGAGGGCGACCGGCAATTCAGGGCCAGCCTGCCCGCGTGGGAAAAGCGGCGCGACCATGGCATCGCGTTCCAACTGCTGGAAAGCCCCGCCGCGATTGCGGACATCCAACCCGGCTTGCACAGCCGCTTCACCCATGCCGGGTTTACGCCCGACTGGATGAACACCGTCGATCCCGAAAGATGGACAAAACACCTGGCGCACGCCTTTGTGGCGCGTGGCGGACAGATCGAAACGGCCAATGTGCAGGCATTGCAAACAACTGAAACGGGGACCGGCGTTGTTACTGAAAGGGGCGTTCTGCACCCGCTACAGATCGTTGTCTGTGCCGGCGCATGGTCGCATCATCTTGCCAGGACCATCGGCGATCACTTTCCACTGGAAACCGAACGTGGCTACAATACGACCTTCCCGACGGCCAGCTTTGACCTGCGCACCCATCTGACCTTCAGCGGGCACGGCTTCGTCGTTTCCAAAATCGGGGAAGGTCTGCGCGTAGGCGGTGCCGTCGAGTTGGGCGGGTTGAAACTGCCTCCCAATTTCAAGCGCGCCGAAACGCTTGTGCAGAAAGCCGCGCAGTTCTTGCCCGGCTTCGATCCCGAAGGTGGCACACAATGGATGGGGTTCCGCCCGTCCCTGCCCGACAGCCTGCCAGTGATCGGCAGATCACCCAAGGTGAAAGATGTCATCTACGCGTTCGGACACAATCATCTGGGGCTGACCCAATCGGCCGGAACGGCAGAGCTGGTCAACGCGATCGCCTCAAGACAAGACCCCGAAATCCCGCTCCGGCCCTATCGCGCAAACAGATTCTGACGGCAGGCGGGTTCCAGTCGTCTTCGGCATCAGGCGTATTGATATAGAGCTGTCCTCAGAACAAGCGCGGCCAGGTGTCGGAAATCCGGTAACCTTCCGGCCATGGATCGCTTGGGTCCAGCATGTGCTGATGCGTTCCGGTGATCCAGCCACGGCCGCTGATTTCGGGCCGTATCGCGCTCAGTTCGCCCACCTTGGTAGCACCCAGGATCCGGCCCTGAAACTCCGATCCGATGATGGATACACCCGTAAACCGGTCTTCGAGCGTCATCTCGCCTCGTGCGTGCAGCAGCGCCATACGCGCCGAGACTGCTGTGCCCGTCGGTGAGCGATCGAGCTTGCCCGGCTGAATCGCTACCACCGATTGCGCGTGCAACGCGTTGCCATCGCGGGCCACCTTACCCGCAAACAGACAGAAGGAATGATGCGCCCAATCGGGCTTTTCGGGATGCTCGAAACGGAAAGCTCGGTTCGCGGCGTTCGTGATCCGGATACCCAACTCAGCGATGTCACGCGCGGCATCGGCGTGCAGCGTCACGCCCAAGTCTTCAGGATTCACTACGACAAAACTGTCTCCCCCGAAGGCCGTATCCACAGTGATCGTGCCCAGCCCCGGCACATCGAGCGGAACACCAAGACGTGTTCCGAAAGATGGCAGGTTCTCGACGAAAATGCGTTCCGCCTTCCCGTTGGCACATTCGGCGCGCACATGTACCAGCCCGCCGGGCGCTTCCAGCACCATTTCGGTCACCGGCTCCTGCATCGGGATAATCCCGCTATCGAGCAACACGGTCGAGACACAGATCGAGTTGGATCCCGACATCGGCGGGGTATCCTCGGGCTCCATGATGATCCACGCGGCTTGCGCCTTGGGGTTCCTGGGTGGCACAAGCAGGTTCACATGACGAAACACGCCGCCGCGCGGTTCGTTCAGGACGAAGTTGCGCAGGGTGTCGTCCTCGGCGATCCATTTGCGTTGATCCCAGATCGTATCGCCCGGTGGCGGGTTCACGCCGCCGACGATAACATCACCGACCTCGCCTTCGGCGTGACAGGATACAACATGAATGACCTTGCTGCTTCGCACGACTTGCTCCTTTGCTTCAATTGTCTAGCCAGGCACAGCCCTGCTAACGAAACCTGCAATCAGAACCCGACGATCTGATCCGGCAACCAAGTCGCCAGTGCAGGGAAGAATGCCACCAGCGCAAGGGTCACCAGTTGAAGAACGATGAATGGCACGACACCACGACACATTTGACCATATGTCATGTCCGGTGGTGCGATCGATTTCAGGTAAAAGATTGATGAGGCCATCGGCGGCGTCAGGTAACTGGTCTGGATGACGATGATGGCCATCGTCCCGAACCAGACCGGATCAATTCCCGCGGAGCGTATGAACGGAGTAAACAACGGCACGCAGATCAGCACATTTGCGGTCCAATCCAGAACGAAGCCCAGAAGCAGCACGATTAGCAGGAAGAAGACGATCATTCCTGCATTTCCAAGCCCTGCGGTTTCAACAGCCGTTCGGATCAGCTTGGCACCGCCATTCGCGGCAAAAGTGCCCATGAACATCGTGCCTGCAGCCACAATCAGCAGGATCATCGCGGAAATGCGAACCGTGATCTGCAAGGATTCGGCCAGCATCGACCAACTGAAGCGACCATACATCAGGCATAGCAGGACCGCGCCCAATGCGCCTACGGAGGCGGCTTCCGTGGGGGACGCGATACCCGCCAGAAGCGATCCGAGAACCGCGAAGATCAAGGCGCAGATCGGCAACAATGACGTAATGGTCAGGCGAAGCTTTTCACCTAGTGGCACCTGATCCTCTTCTTTGATCTCGATCGGGGTGGCAGGCGGAAACAGGCTCCCGTGGATAATGATGAACACGATGAACAGACAGACCATCAGCAGTCCGGGAAACATCATTGCAGCGAGCAACTCACCTACAGACATCTGCGCCAGCGAGGCATACATGACCGCGATCACCGATGGGGGAATCATCGTGCCGAGGGACCCGCCCGCACAGATCGTGCCCGCAATCAGGCTGTTATCGTACCTAAAGCGCTGCATGGCGGGTATGGCCATCATGCCGATCATCACTTCGACCGCGCCCACGACCCCTGCCGCCGCAGCGAATACCGCCCCCATCGCGATGGTCGCAACGGCAAGGCCGCCTGGTAAGCGGCCCAGCCAAAGCTGCATCACACGAAACAGGCGTTCCGCTATGCCTGACCGCTCCAGAAGCGCGCCCATCAGGACGAACATCGGAATCGCGGCCAAGATAAAGTTCGTCGAGGCAGAGTAGAACGACCCGAAAAGCTGCGCGAACGCATGGGGACCGAAGGCAATAAGCCCCGCTCCCGCCGACACGACCGCCAGAGAAAAGGAAATCGGGATACCCGTCAGCACCAGAACGAACAGGACGGGAAACATAAGCGCGGCAACCAGCATCAATCAGGCCTCAAGTTCAAAATCGGAGCGCGAACGACCAAGAAAGGCACGACAGCCCTGCGCGAAGATTTGTAGCGTCAGGGCGATCAAGCCCAACGCAAGCATCGAATAGAACGGCCACATCAGCGGAGCCCAAGGGCTGACCATTTCGACCTCGCCTTCAACAAAGGCGCGCCACGCACGGCCGGTGGCCACCCAGGACAATCCAATGAAGATCGGCAGCAGCAGGCAGAGAAAGACACCGCCTTCTATTTTTTGTCGCAGCGCCGGTGGTAACTTCTGGGCAAGAAAGTCGATCCGGACATGCGCGTCCTGCTTCAACGCATAGGCCGCGCCCAACACGAACAAGGTGCCAGTGCACATATACGAGATGTCGAAGGCCCAGATCGTTGGCGCCCCGAATACATAGCGCGCAACGACTTCGTAGATCATGGAGGCGACCAGTATCAGGGTCACAGCCTCTGCAATTCGGGACAGAACCGCCGATATCCGATCGATGACCCCTAATATGCGGTTCATTGCGGCCGCCTCCTTGATTGGTCAGTCTTCGTTGCGGATCAGGTAGGCGCTCTCGGCTTCCCAGCGTGTCTGAAACGCCAGATAGTTTTCAAGAAGCTCAGCCATTTCAGGCGCACCGGCATCGCTTTGCTCGGCAGCCTTCTTGGTGATCCAATCGACACCAGCTTCCGACAACTCGTCGACAAAGGCAGGATCGAGCGTGATGATCTCGTTTTTTCCGGAGCGATAGGTTTCCAGCGCCTTCAGGTCTTCGCTGTAGAAATGCAGCAAAGCCTGCATGGTCGTCAGATCAGCGGCCTTTTCAAGCAGCGGCTTCAGATCGTCGTCAAGCGCGTCCCAGGTTTCCTGCTTCATGACCACTTCCCACAGGAAGGTCGGCTGATGCACACCGGGAACGATGATGTACTTCGCCGCCTCGTGGAAGCCTTCAGGCAGGTTGCCCGACGGCGGACCCCATTCGATCAGATCAACGCCCTTGCGCTGTAGAAGCGTATAGATTTCACCGGGCGGCACAACGGTCGGAACGGCACCGAAATAGTCGCGCATCACCTCCGCCCACGGGCCGGATGTGCGGTATTTCAGACCTTTGAGATCCTCGGCGGTTTGCACTGGAACGTTGGAATGGGCCATGATCTCGGACGAGCCGATGCCAACCACAAGGCTCTTCAAGCCTTCCTCGGCACGCATCTCGTAAAGCGCTTCCTTGCCCCCGTCTTCGTAGATCCAGGTGATGTAGGCCTCTGGTCCCATTCCGCCAGGGAAGCCCGAGAAGATCGCGTTCTTAGGGTTCTGGTTGACGAGGTAGCTTGGCGTTGAGTGGCCTGCCTTGATGACACCGTCCTGGACACCCTTGTAGACTTCAAGCGCGGGCACCAAGACGCCAGCACCAAACGGTTCGATCTCGACGCGGCCCGCTGTCAGCGCGTCCACGTTGTCTGCGAAACGTTCCAGAAAGTTCACGAAATAGGGCGAACCCTCCGGAACGGATGTCGGGATCTGCCATGTCACGTCTTGCGCCTGCGCCATGCCGGCTGCAGCCAGCATGGGGATCGCTGCCGCCAGCGTTCGTAGATGGTCGAGCATTTTTGTTCTCCCTGTTGATGCTCTGTCGTTGCTCGCTTCAGTTTGCATTTTCTTTGTCGACATACAATATACATATTGAAATACCGTGGAATCTCTAGACTGGGGCAGAATAGTCGCCTGCAGGACTAGTACGCCTCAGGCACGTATTTTACTTCGATGGCACCTGTGGTGCGACGGAAAGGACCGGGTAGACCATGGATACCGAGCATCAAAAATCGACAGAAGCCCAATCGGTTAAGCGACGCAGGGGTAGCGGGGTCTCCACCGCATACGAAACGCTCAAACGAGAAATTCTCGACCTGACGCTAGCGCCCGGATCTCCGGTGGACGAAGTGAGCCTGACGCAGCGATTTAACATGTCGCGCACGCCCATACGTGAGGCCCTGGTCAAACTGGCAAGTGACGGGCTGGTTGTTACTCTGCCGAATCGAGCGACAATTGTTGCCCCTATCGATTTTCTGGAACTGTCCCAATTCTTCGATGCACTTACCTTGATGTATCGCGTCACCACTCGCTTGGCCGCACAGAACCATACGCCGGCCGAAATAACAGCCATCCGAGACCTGCAGAAGGCCTATGCCCAAGCCGTCGGTGATAAGGATGTCGAATACATGATCGAGACAAACCGGGACTTTCATGTGGCAATCGCAAAAGCGGGCAAGAACCGTTATTACACCGATCTGTTCACGCGGTTGCTGGATGAAGGGCGGCGATTGCTCCGGCTGTATTACTCGTCGTTCAACTATGAACTGCCGGAAATCTATCTGGATGAGCACGAGGTCATGGTTGCGGCGATCATGGACCGGGATGTCGCGCGGGCTGACAAGATCGCGAAAGCCCATGCCGATCAGATCGTCAAGCAGATCCAGTCCTATATTTCCGCAGATCGCCGACTATCGGACGGGATGGCAATTTAACACTCTCGACAGCACGTAGAGTTATGGCCCGCCGCAGCGCGATATGGGACATGGCGGGATGACTGAGGTTCACCTGTACAGCCCGCCGCCATTCCGGCCGCCTATGCCGTGGACTGCGCTCTCACTGTTCGTTGAGCCGACGGACGATCAGGAAACTGCTGGCCGAGCGCGGCATCTGGGCCGGGTGCGTTGGAAGAAGTGGGGTGATGCCATTTCCAAAACAGCGTCGAGGCCAAGGTTAACCTGAAGCTTACGGCCAAACGGAATAGCTGGGTCGCCCATGGGTGACACCTGCCTGATCGTACGCGTCTGCATCCGCATCAAAAATCGGCAACATGACTGAATGACACCACTAGATGACGAATACACGTCACTTAGGATGCCACTATGAAAGAAACCTTGCGCATTACTCGAACTATCGCTAGCCTCTGCTCAATAAATGTCATCTGGGGAGGAGATGGTGAGCGAATCGGATCGCCTGGCGACTATTTCCGATCTATTGCGAGAGCGGCCATTTATTTCGGCGCGAGAATTGCGCGGTCTGGTCGGCGTTTCTCCAGCTACGATACGACGGGACATCGAAAAGCTTGCTTCATCCGGTCTGGCCCATAAGGTTCACGGGGGCGTGGCCGCGTTGGAGCAAAGTTCGCCCGGCGCTGTTGCACCTGCGCTTCCCTTCGTGGAAAACCGTGATATCGCAGTTGATGCGAAGAAGGCCATCGCCCGAACAGCTGCAGAATTGGTGCGCGACGGCAGTCTGATTATCATTCACGCCGGATCAACCTGTTTCCATTTCGGATGTGAAATCGCGCAGCGTAATGTGCGAGTCTTTACCAATTCCATGCCCGTTGCGGCCTATCTGAACGAATACGGCACTTGTCAGCTGACCATCGGTGGCGGCGACCTGCATCGTGAGCCAGGCGTTCTGTATGATCCGACCCGCGAAGATTACAGCTTCTACGCGTCGCAATTCTTCGTTGGCGCGCTCGGCGTTAGTTCAGAAGGATTACTGGAATCCAATCCGCTGTTGGTGCGTTTTATCAACGAGATATGCGGTCAAGCGAACGAAATCATCGTGCTCGTCGATAGCCGGAAATTCGAAGCCGCGCCACCCACGGTTGTTCTGCCGCTGCACAGGGTCAACCGCTTGATCACCGATGATGGCCTTTCGGATCGCGCGGCCCAGATGCTGGACGAAGAAGGGGTAAACTACATGGTCGCCAATGTCTCGGAATCCTCCATTGACAGATAAGAGCAACGTGCCAGCGTTGGAGATGCGCAACATCAGCAAGACCTTCGGCGCAGTCCGTGCGCTTTCGGGTGTATCGCTCGTCGCGCATCGCGGTGAAGTGCACGCGCTGATGGGCGAAAACGGCGCAGGAAAATCGACCCTGATGAAGGTGCTGTCGGGTGCATATACGCCGGATTCGGGCGGCGAAGTGTTGATCGACGGGGTGCCGCTTGCTTTTGGTGATCCGCGGCGTTCGAAAGAAAGCGGCGTGGCGGTCATTTATCAGGAATTGTCGCTGGCTCCGAACCTAACCGTCGCACAGAACATCTTCCTGGGTGTGGAACCTGCGCGCTGGGGCTTGATCGACCGCCGTTCGATCGGCCGAGCCGCGCAGCCAGTGCTGGATCGGCTGGATGTCCCCTTCACCGGTCATACATTGGTCAGCAGCCTGTCACTGGGCGAGCGGCAGCTTGTCGAAATCGCGCGAGCTCTTTCGGCAGAGGCGAAGATCATCGTGATGGACGAGCCTACGACATCGCTGTCGACCCGAGAGACCGAAAAACTGTTCGAAGTCATTGCTGCCCTGAAGCAAGACGGAATCGCAGTGATCTACATCAGTCATCGGATGGAAGAGATCTATAAACTCTCGGATCGGTGTTCAGTGCTGCGCGATGGTGAATACGTCGGCACGCTGGAACGCGAAGAGCTGTCCGCACCCAAATTGGTGTCGATGATGGTTGGGCGGGATCTGAGCAGTTTCTACAAGAAAGAACACAAACCGAGCGACAACGTACGTGATGTCGTGCTCTCGGTCGAGGATTTAGGCGATGACATCAAGGTCAAGGATTGCTCGCTCGAGGTTCATCACGGCGAGGTTCTGGGCATCGCGGGGCTTGTCGGATCAGGACGGACCGAACTGGCGCGGCTGATTTTCGGTGCGGACCCAGCAACGAAGGGACGCATTTTGCTGAACGGTCAGGAAGTCTCCTGCCGCTCGCCGCGCGAAGCTTTGGCTAGCGGGATCGCGTATCTGACAGAAGACCGCAAGGCGTTGGGACTGTTTCTGGACATGAGCATCTCAGACAATACGAATATGGCGGTTCTGGAGCGGGACGCGCATTTCGCCGGGCGCCGCAACTTTGCAAAAGCGGTGGATCGCGCCAAACGGGCGATGGCATCTTTGGGGATCAAAGCACCGACAGCACGTCTGGCAACTGGTGCGCTTTCTGGCGGGAACCAGCAAAAGGTGCTGCTGGCAAGACTTCTTGAGGCCGATCCAAAGGTTGTCATCTTGGACGAACCGACGCGCGGCGTGGATGTCGGAGCCAAATCCGAAATCTATCGGCTGATCGACACTTTGGCGCAGAAGGGGCTTGCGGTGGTGATGATTTCCAGCGAGCTGCCCGAGATTATCGGGGTTGCCGATCGTGTGCTGGTGATGCGCGAAGGGCGGATCGCGGGCGAGGTCACGGCCCAACCCGACCGTCCGATCAACCAAGAAGAAATCATGACGCTTTCAACAGGTGCGCGGCCAGAGTCCGTTGTATCCGTGATATGAATCGATGAGGCCGGTAATGAACGACGGAACCCAGAACAATCAGGCTAAAACTGCCCTGCAGGTCAAAGCGATGTTTACCGCGATGGGCATGTTGCCCGTACTGATCCTGCTGGCCATCGGATTTGAATTGCTGACCGGAAAATTCATGTCCGTCAACAATTTGTCGATCGTGATGCAGCAGGCAAGTATCAATATCGTGCTGGCTGCAGGAATGACCTTCGTCATTCTGACAGGCGGGATCGACCTCTCGGTCGGCTCCATCCTTGCAGCATCGGCCATGGTCGCGGTTATCGTATCGCTGATCCCCGAATACGGAATGCTCGGCGTTCCAGCCGCGATGCTGGTCGGCTTGGCTTTCGGGTTGATCAATGGTGTTCTGATCGCGTTTCTGGGCTTGCCGCCCTTTATCGTAACGCTTGGGTCGCTCACGGCGGTTCGCGGCGTCGCGCGATTGCTGGGGGATGACACCACGGTCTTCAACGCCGATCTACCATTCGAATTCATCGGGAACGGAACGCTCTTCGGCGTGCCCTGGCTGGCGATAATCGCGATCGGCGTAATCCTTGTGTCATGGTTCATTCTACGCCGCACCGTGCTGGGCACATGGATCTATGCTGTCGGTGGCAATCATGAAGCGGCACGTTTGACAGGCATCAAGGTCTCGCTCGTGCTGCTGTTCGTCTACGGTATGTCCGGCCTTATGTCCGGTCTTGGCGGCGCGATGTCGGCGGCACGCCTTTATGCGGCCAACGGCTTGCAGCTGGGGCAGGCCTACGAGCTTGATGCGATTGCCGCGGTTATTCTGGGCGGCACTAGCTTTGTCGGCGGTGTCGGCTCAATCTGGGGCACGCTGATCGGCGCACTGATCATCGCCGTTCTGTCCAACGGGCTCATCCTGTCCGGCGTATCCGACATCTGGCAATTCATCATCAAAGGGCTGGTCATCATCGTGGCCGTTGCTCTTGACCGCTACCGCCTGAAAGGGGCGGCAGTGCGCACCTGAGACGACACGACACGCATATCAATGGAGGTATTCATGCGTATCACCAAGACCCTACTTTGCTCGGCCGCCATGGCCACAGCGATGGCTGGAGGAGCCAGCGCTCAGGATAAAACGCTCGAAAGCATCGGCATTTCGGTCGGCCTGCTGGGAAACCCGTTCTTTGTCGCGACAATCAAGGGAATCGAAGACCGCGCCAAGGAAATCAATCCAGACGTGGAGGTCACTTCGGTTTCGGCTGACTACGACCTGAACAAGCAGGTCAGCCAGATCGACAATTTCATCGCTTCGGGTGTCGATATCATAATGCTGAACGCCGTTGACGCACAAGCGATCGCGCCGGCAGTAAAGCGCGCGAAGAACGCCGGTATCGTGGTCGCCGCATTTGACGTTTCGGCGCCGGGCGCGGACGTGACCGTGATGACCGACAATGTCGATGCAGGTCGCAAGGCCTGTCAGTACATTGTTGATAATCTGGAAGGCAATGCCGGTGATGTCATCATTATCAACGGCCCGCAATCGTCGTCGATCGTTGACCGCGTAAAAGGGTGCCAGGAGGTGTTCGACGCCCATGACGGCATCAACGTCCTGTCAGATGACCAGAATGGCAAAGGCTCACGCGATGGTGGTCTGGAAGTCATGCAGGGCCTGTTGACCCGCTATGACAATATCGATGCAGTGTTCGCAATCAACGATCCGACCGGCATCGGCGCGCAGCTTGCCGCGAAGCAGCTGGGCCGCGACGAATTCATCATCACGGCCGTCGATGGTGCGCCCGATGTTGAGGAAGCACTGGTCAGCGATGGCGCATTGATCAAGGCATCGGCATCGCAGGATCCGTATGTCATGGCAGGTCAAGCGCTGAAGATGGGGTATGACTTCTTCATGGGCAACACGCCTGAAGAAGACACTGTTCTTCTGGAGCCACAACTTATCACTGCCGACAATATCGACAGCTATCAGGGCTGGACAGCGGCACGCTGATCCATTCCGGCGCGCCCAGAGAACGGGCGCGCCACTCTTTGCTAACCAAACAGAATGTGACAGGAATTCCTTGATGTCTCTGAACGATCTCAAAGAAGCCGTGCTGGATGCCAATCTGGCGACAGTTCGCCACGGCCTTGTGATGGCAACTTTTGGCAATGCCAGCGGGATCGACCGGGACAACGGCCGAATTGTGATCAAGCCCAGCGGCGTGCCCTATGACGAGATGACAGTCGATAGCATGGTCGTAACTGACTTGGACGGCAAGACGCTGGACAATAAGCTCAAACCATCATCGGATTTGGACACGCATCTTGTGCTGTATCGGGCCTTTCCTGAAATCGGCGCGGTCATCCACACCCATTCGACCTACGCCACGATCATGGCGCAAGCGCTTGTGCCGATCCCGCCCCTCGGAACGACCCACGCGGATTACTTCTATGGCGAGGTTCCGGTGACCCGCCAACTGACGCCGCAAGAAATTGCGACCCGCTATGTCGCGGCTACCGGAGAGGTAATCGTCGAAGCCTTCAAAGACCGAGACCCGATGCAGGTTCCGGCAGCGCTTGTGGCCGGGCATGGCTCATTCGTCTGGGGACGCACACCGGAAGACGCGGTCCATAACGCCTTTATTCTGGAAGAGGTTGCGCGGATGGCATGGCACACGATGATGATCAGACCTGATATCGCGCCAATCCAGCCAGCATTGCTTGACCGGCACTATCTGCGCAAACACGGCGCGAACGCGACCTACGGTCAGTAAAAGAATAATTCGGGAGAACGAAATGACGCTCGTTGCAGGCGCGGATTTCGGGACGCTAAGTGTGCGCGTAACGATCATGGATACCGATGACGGGCGCACGCTTGGCACGGGTATCGGAGAGTACCCCCTGCATCGCAGCCCGACCGATCCCTTGTTCGCGCGCCAGTCCCACACGGACCAGATGGACGCGCTTGTCCGCGCAACCCGGACGGCGATCGAGATGGCTGGTGTCGATGGCACGACGATCGCGGCATTTGCGGCGGACACGACCGGCTCAAGCGTGATTGTGGTCGACAAGGACATGCAACCGCTCACCGACTACTACCTGTGGTGCGATCACACCGCGCATAACGAAGCCGCGGAGATCACCGAGCTTGCACGCGCCGAGGGTCTGGAAGCCCTGCGCTGGTGCGGTGGCGTTTATTCGCACGAGTGGGGCTATGCGAAGCTTCTGCATTTTCTGCGCCACAACCCGGACCGTCGCGACCACGTCGGTACCGCGCTGGAGCATTGCGACATGGTCGCCGCCACCCTGTGCGGGATCACTGACCTGGCCGATCTGCCTCGCAGCATCTGCGCGATGGGCCATAAGTGGATGTGGGGTGAAGGCTGGGGCGGTTTGCCCGAGCAGGATTTTCTGACCAGGGTTGACCCGCTGTTGGACGGCATCAACGACCGTCTAACCGGTCGCTATGGCACATCGCTGGACATCGCCGGTAACCTTGCGCCCGAATGGGCCCATGCAATGGGCCTTTCGGCGGGCATTCCAATCCCCATCGGCGCATTTGATGCACATTGGGACGCAATCGGCACAGGATGCAAGCCGGGCGACGTCGTGAACGTGATCGGCACGTCGACCTGCATTATCGCGCTTGGCAGCGATCATTTCACGCCGGTGGAAGGCATATGCGGCGCGGTACCAGGCAGCGTCATTCCCGGCTATACGGGTATCGAAGCAGGCCAATCCGCAACCGGCGATCTGTTCGAAGCCATCGCACGTCGTGCAGGCACGGACGTTGGCACGCTATGCAGTCAGATTGCCGGCTACGGGCCGGGCCAAAGCGGGTTACTTCGCTTGACGTGGGACAATGGGGATCGCACCGTTCTGGTGCGTTCCGATCTGGGCGGGGTAACCTTCGGCTGGGATCTTGCTCATTCTGCCGCCGATGAAATGCATGCCGCAATCGAAGGCATGGCAATGCATGTGAAGATCATCGTCGACCGTATGGCACAGGGCGGTTTATCGGTCGACCGGATCGTGAACGCCGGGGGCATCCCGCAGAAGAATAATGTGCTGAATCAGGTCTATGCCGATGTGTTGGGCAAAGCGGTTCATGTCCCTGAACACTCTCCGGTCGGGGTCGGAGCCTGCGTGTTCGCAGCACTTGCAGCGCGGGAGTTTTGTTCAATCGAAGACGCACAGAACAGGCTTTGTCCCCCGGCAAGGGTATTCACTCCGAATGCAGATAGCGCGGCACGCTATGCGGAGCTGTTTGGTCATTTTGAAAACGCGTATCACGCGCTCGGAGGCGGAGGTCAGGCCGATTTGTCAAACCTTCTGCCTGCATTACGCTCGTTTCGAACTGCGGTTCACAATCCGTAGAAGGCTATAAATTATGGCCCGTTGCAGGGTGAAATGAAACATGGCGAGATGACCGACACTCGCATGTATAGTCGCCGCAGTTTTCCACTCTCAGTGAGAGCTTATGCTGTTTGGCTGCATTCACGCTTTCAGCCCGGCGGCTGACTTTCCCGCAGCGCCAACCAAGACAAGGGCCACTTTTCGAGCGCTTCGAGTCGACGAAGCTTAAGCAGAGACGACGTGGATCGAATCGAAAAGCGTAGGCCTCCGACCTTCTGCCATGATGTGGGCACGACGCTCATGCACATAAGGACAAGTCTGTCCGAAAGTATGACTTTGCATGGCGACGTTTGCCCGAGCTTCGTCCCTTCGACGGAACGAACTTCGGTCGGATTGGTAGCGGCTCGCGGGTCATCGTACTTCTAAACTGATCGTGAACGAAGGGTCGATGGCGCAGCCGACCTTTGCGTTCTGGCGTTTGCGGACCAGAAACGAGTTGATCAGATCATGAGTATTCAGCCGACCATTTTACTGAACGTCTTTCTTGTTGTGGTTGTCGTCATCCATTATTTTCAGCCGCTGGCGGCACGCTTGGGTTTCATGGATGTGCCGATGGGACGTAAGCGGCACGAGGCCGCGACGCCAACATGCGGAGGGGTGGCAATCCTCCTGGCACTGGCCGTAGCTGCGACCTTCGGAGCGTTGTCCGCGCCCGCGAGTGCCTGCGCTTGGGTCTTGATCGTCGCTTGCATCGGAGCGGTCGACGACTTACGCGGATTGCCTGCACTTGGACGTTTGGTCAGCTATGGCCTCGCGGCACTTTTGCTGTTCGTGTCCGGAGACGTGGCCGGGGTCCCCATGGGCGACCTAACCGCATCCTTACCCCAAATATCACCTGTGGTTGGGACGATTGTGGCCTTTGGCTTCGCGTTGCTCCTGCTTAACAGCATCAACATGATAGATGGCCTGGATGGCCTCGCTGGTGGCGTGACAGTATCAGCGCTGTTCTGGCTGTGTCTTATTGCACTTGCAAATGGCGAGGCTGGCATTGCCGGTGATGCAGAGATCGCTATTGCGGCAACAGCGGGGTTCTTGGTGTTCAATATGCGCAACGCATGGCGACCCAGAGCCTCTGCCTTTCTGGGCGATGCGGGCAGCACGGCATTGGGCGCGGGTCTCGCCTATTTAATCCTGGGATTGGCAAGCAAAGAGAACGCGCCAACTTTCGCAGCATTGCTATGGTTGGTGGCAGTGCCGCTCATTGATGCGGTCAGCCTGATCATCAGACGTATTGCCGCGCGTCGTAGCCCGTTTTCACCCGACAGGTGGCATATTCATCATTTGCTGCTTGATTTGGGATT
This sequence comes from Qingshengfaniella alkalisoli, assembly GCF_007855645.1. Lineage (GTDB taxonomy): Bacteria > Pseudomonadota > Alphaproteobacteria > Rhodobacterales > Rhodobacteraceae > Qingshengfaniella > Qingshengfaniella alkalisoli. The sequence goes on along the minus strand of NZ_CP042262.1, from coordinate 186,226 downwards.
GTCTCACCAGAAAGCATCGGCAGCGATCACTGCAACGGCCTTCGTATGTGGCGCTGTAGGCTACCTGGGCGTGATGGTGGACATACCGGCGAACCTGATGCTGCTCGGGCTGTCGTTACCGGTCGCAGCGCATACCGCACTGGTACGCATCGCGGCACGGAGCGCCGGAAAGCAAGCAAGTGGGGCTGCCACGGGGGTATCGGTCCCGGCGCTTCAGCAGCGATGACGGGCAGTGGTGACAAGAAACATCTTGTGGCGGAGGTAATTCAGAGATGAATGTTTCGGTTCTCATCCTGACCCTGAACGAAGAGGAAAACCTTCCTTCTTGCTTAGCCGCGCTGGATTGGTGCGACGACATCGTGGTGCTCGATTCCTTCAGCACCGATCGCACGGTTGAAATTGCACGTGCTGCGGGTGCTCGGGTGGTGCAACGCGTATTCGACAATGAACCAAATCAGAGAAACTTCGGAATGAAGGAGATCGCGTTCAAGCATGCATGGGTCTACATCCCGGATGCCGACGAGATCTGCACGACGGAGCTTCGCGACGAAATGTGCGCCATCGCAAGCGATCCGACACGTCCCGAAGCGTTCTTCCTGGCGCGCTATCGGAATATGTTCATGGGGCGCTGGATACGGAGAAGCAGTCTTTATCCCACATGGATGCCGCGCTTCGTACGCCCCGAGCGTACACGTTTCGAGAGACTGATACATTGCCGCTGCGTCGGCGATGGGCCGAGCGGAAAGCTCACATCGCACTACCTCCATTACAGCTTTAACAAGGGGCTTGAGGCTTGGTATGACAAGCACAACCGTTACTCATCAGACGAAGCCATGATCGCCACCGAGGAAGTCACTTCCCAAGCAACAAGCTGGCGAGATCTCTTGTCACCTGATCCGACCGACAGGCGTTACGCAATAAAGGCCATTGCCGCACGCTTGCCGTTTCGCCCGACGCAACGCTTCCTGTATATGTATGTGCTGCGCGGTGGGATTCTCGACGGATGGGCCGGCTTCACCTATTGTCGGATGCTTGCCAGCTATGAACTCATGATCGTGGTCAAAACCGCCGAACGGCGGAGGCGCCAGCTCGGCCAGTCGACGTAACGCGGCGGGGCTGGGCCGATGAGTAACATACTTCTTGTTGCGCTCGTCGCGCTGACGCTCGGATGCTTGTTTCGCGGATTGGTGGATACCCGGCGCATCTTCGAACTGCCGTTCCTCGCCGGCTTGATTGTGGCTTCCTTCGTCCTGCCTCAGGCGATTTCGTTGCTCTACGCACCGTTTCTGCCGGTCGGCGCGTACGACAAGACCATATTCATGACGTTGCTTTGCTTTCTGTTCCTGCTGGTGGGCTGGCAGATCGCACGCCGTCCGATTGATCTGCTGCGGGCGGACTTGTCGGAGAGACGGCTTATGGAAGTGGCGACCGTCTTTTCACTGATCGGCGCATATTTCTACTACAAGCTTGGCCAGATACCGGGTGAGGCGATCGTGGGAGTGCAAATCTCGGGCGCGCCGGTCAAGTATCTCTTCTTTGCACGTCTGATGACCTATGGCTTGACGATTGCCTGCCTTTGTTTTGCCAGGCGCCCGACCAAATGGATGCTCGCCGTGATCGCCATCGACACGATGTTCTATCTGGACCGGATAGTTGTGACGGGTAAGCGTGCGGAAGCGGCCGAGTTGTTTATGATCTTCGCGCTTGCGTTCTGGTTCCAGCGCGGGCGGAAGATGTCGCGGATGTTGCTCATTGGCGCCGTCGCCGTCGCCGTACTGGGCACTGCAAGCATGTCGGAGTACCGCAACGTTACCCGGGCCAATTCGGGTCCGGAGATGAGCCAGATCTACAAGATCGATTTTGTCGGCAACCTAACAGAAAGCTTTCAAGACGGAGGGCATGAACTGCGATATGCGATGATCCTGATCGACCATATCGATGCCACGTCGCGGTTTGATTATGGCTCGATTCACTGGAACAATCTGGTGTGGAACTATGTGCCCTCGCGCTTCGTTGGAGCCGATGTGAAACAGGAGTTGATGGTATCTACTCCTGGTGTCCCTCGGGATTTTCAACCGGCGACCGGGTCAACAATGACAGGTATGTCAGATGCGTTCCAGTCCTTCTGGTATTTGGGTGCTCTGAAGTTCTTCCTGCTTGCTTACATATTGCGGCGCATCTGGAACTCGGCGCAGCGAGGCGACACGCTCGGCCAGTTCGTCTATATCCTTAGCGTCGTGCCCGCTATGCATGCGTTCTCACACCAAACCGACTGGGTGCTGTCCGGGTGGGTGCATATGCTCGTCTTCTGTACCCCGGTCTTTGCCTATGCGCTGGCACGACCGACGACCCGGCATGTTCAGGAGGCCTAGCATGACTGCCCACGGCACAAGAAAACCAGATGATCAACGCGCGCTACCCGTACTTGGGGCTCCGACATTTTCTCTGAATCATCGGATGTCCCGGCTTTTGTGGATCATCTGCTGGTTGATCGGCGCGCGCTGGACGCCGCCGGGCTGGATGCCGCTGCGCCGCGCCCTACTGACCGCCTTCGGGGCAAAAATTCATCCAACTGCAAGAGTCCGATCCAGTGTGCGCATCTGGTGGCCGGGCCATCTGGAAATGGCGCCGCACAGTTCACTGGGACCGAAGGTGAACTGCTATAATGTCGCGCCCGTGACGTTGCATGGGCGAGCAAACATTTCGCAGGGTGCCCATCTTTGCACGGCAGGTCACGACATCGATCGACCAGATTTTCCGATGCGCGCCAGCGCGATCACTGTCGGTGCAGACGCCTGGATTGCTGCCGAAGCCTTTGTCGGGCCAGGAGTGCATATTGGCGAAGGCGCTGTCCTCGGCGCGCGCGGCGTGGCCATGCGTTCACTTGACCCATGGGTCGTTTATGCTGGGAACCCCGCCAAGGCACTTAGAAATCGTCAACCGTTCAACTTCGAGACATTCAGTTCGTCGCGCTGACTATTCCCGTTGCGGTTGGATGCGTGGAGGAGCGGTGGCTTTCATATATCGCGAGTGATTGTGCGGCGATCTTGTCCCAGGTCAGGTTCTCGGCAACGAAGCGACGACCAAGTTCGCCCATCGCGCGTGCTTTGTTTCGATCAGCGAGAACATCGTAAAGCCCGTCAGCGAACGCCTGCGCGGACAGGGGCAGCACGCGCCCTGCCTGGATGGTTCTTACCTCCGGGAAATGGCATTGCTCGGAAATCACGACAGGCGTGGCGCAAGCCAACGCTTCGGTGATCGCGACGCTGAAACCCTCTTGATAGCTTGGCAAGCAAAAGCAGGCTGCATCTGCGAGAGCCTCGAATTTCGCCGCTCCGTAAAGTGGTCCGACAACATGTACCGCGTCTTCGATCTCATGCGCCAAAATGATCGTTCTAAATGACGAGAGCGCTCCGGCGTCGGGCCCCGCAACGACCAACCGGATGTCAGGACGCCGTTGCTTCAGCATTGCGAAGGCATCCGCCAGAACGTTAAGCCCCTTCTTGGGGTGCAGGCGCGACAAGAATAGAATATAGGGATCAGGGCCGATGTCTGGGAAGCGCGATCTGAAATGGCCGCGCCTTGCGAACCTATCCACTTCTTCCATATATATCCCGTTCGGAATCGTCCGCGTCGGTGCCGTCAGTTGAAGCGGCGCAAGTAGCCTGCTCTCGTCTTGGTTGAGCGTATGGATGAATGCTGCGTTGTTCAGCATGGCGCGAAAGCCCAACTTCAAGGCGGCGCTTTTCTTGGCGCGCTTCTGGCCAAGACTCCACGGATCAAGCATACCATGTGGGCTGATCGCATAGGGCACATCTTTGCGTCTCGCCAAATGCGAGGCACGCAACAAGAGTGGCTCCCACACTCCATGAAGATGGACGATATCTGATGATCCTATCCTGGAGGACAGAATTCTGGCCGCCTGTGAACAGATCAGCTCCGTCCACGCACGCTCCGCACCAAGTACGCTGATCGCGACACGTTCGATACCGGGAATACCCGCCGTCGCTTGGGAAACGATGTGCGCGGGCGAATAGCTGGCGAGACCAACATCCGCTCCATGTGCAGCCTGGGCCGCTGCAAGGCGAACCACCACACTCTGTGGACCACCATGCGCCGGATCGAGATCGTCTATGACGTGCAGAATTTCCATGGCATCAGCATCCTCGATATCTACCCGGGCAGCGCCGCAAGAAGTCGTTCACCATACCGGGCGACCGTGTGGTTTTCCGCCGTTTGTCTGGCGACTTCCGACATTCGATGCCGAAGTTCCGGGTCCGTGAGCAATCTTTCGAGACACTCCACGATGGCACCGCTGTCGCCCTGAGGAACCGTGAATCCATCTTTTCCATCCGTCACGACACTGCCCGTGTTGGGCGTCACGACAACGGGCAGCCCTGCGGCAAGCGCTTCGTAGACAACCATCGCGGACCCTTCACAAGTTGACGGAAGCAAAAACACATCGGCCCACTTGTATTGCGCGGCCATTGCGTTGCGGGGTACGACACCTAGCACCTCTATCGTCGCCCGCAGCCGCTTCAGCGGAGCTTCGGGAAGGTTCACAGGGCCAACCATCCGAAATTCCGCTTTCTCCTTCATCCTTTCGGCGGCCTCCATCACATATGGCGAACCCTTGCGCAGCCCAACAGCACCTGCGGTCAGAACCCTTAGAGGGCCGGGTGCGCGCGAACCTGTGTTCGAAGTGATTTCGCCGTTAACACCAGAGGGAACCACCACACATTTCTCCACCGGGCCGCCGACTGCGTCGATGCCATCACGCACAAACTCGGACGGGCAGACAATGACGTCAGCGAGTTCCCACTCGGCGCGCTCACGATCTGCGAAGGACTGAGCGACGGTTACAGATGTTGGTTGTCTCGAACTCCATCCGGGAAACCGCTGGCGCTCCTTTTCAACGAGGCGTTCGAGAAGTTCATGCGGCGCATTAATCTGATCCACGGCGACCCATAGGCCCTCTGCCTTCGCGACTCGGATCATTTCCAAGCCCTCACCGGAGATGGTGTACAAGCCTTGTGCGCCGTTGAAGCCTCGCCGCGCCACCAATTGCGAAAACCTTTGACCGGCCCAGATCGCATGGCGGATCACGTCGGTTTCATCATGCCCGAAGGAGCGTACGACCGCGGAGTGGAGCCCGAAAAGCGGAAAGGACACGATACGACCGGGCGGCACACCCTCCGGCACGCGACCGGCCAGCCGCCGCAGCGCTGCCGGTCCTATACACGCCGGCAGGCGCGACAAGGGCGATGTCCACCCGGTCGTCGCGCAGATGTCCGTGCAGAACCAGGCGAGCCGGTGGTGTGTCGCCAACATCCGCGCCTCGGCATAGTGCCGTCGCGCCCCAAGATGGCATACGATCACGTCCGCGGTCATTTCCCGACCCCGCCAGGCTGGGGGGCCGAAATACCCGGAGAGACCTCACCGGACGAGGGCTGCGCCAGATCGTCAAGTAACGCCCGCCATTCGCCCATGCCGCGCTGACGACTGTAATCGGACAGAAACAGGTTTCGTGCCCGTTGGCCCATCGCCAAGCGTCGTCCAGGATCGTCTCGCAGTCGGAGAATCTGGCGGGTCAACGCATTGACATCACCTATATCGACTTGGACACCGCAGTCCGCATCGGCGCAGATGCGAGCGACTTCGCCTTCCCGACTACCGACGAATAGGGTGGGACGGCCTGCCGCGAGCACCCCATAAAACTTACTTGGAACAATGCAACTTTCCAATTCAGGGAAAAGGGACACCACATGTGCATCGGCTACCGACATGCTTTCGCTAAGCTTCTCGCGGGGCTGAAGCGGTTGGAATGAGACGTTGCTCAGGCCGAGTGTCCTGACTTGTTCTTCTACCTCAGTGCGTTTCACCCCGTTGCCAACAAGCAGAAATTGGATGCGTGGATCGTCCTTCAGAAGGTTGGCGGCACCGATAAGCGTCGTAAAGTCATGCGCCCGGCCAAAATTTCCTGAATGGCCGATCACCAGTTGATCTTTGTAACCCCAGTTTTGTCGAAGCGGGTTATCGTTCGCAGCGACGGGTGCGATTTCGTCGCCATTTGACCAAAGGCGTATCACGATGAGCTTCTCGCGAGGATGACCCCGCTCGACAAGTCTCTCGGCCATGGATCCGATTGGGCAGACAATACGCGCGGCGGAGCGCAACGACAGATCTCGCAGAAATAGCATGCTGCGTGCCAAGACGCGACGACGCTGAATAACACCAAGTTCTATGGCGACGTCCGGAAACAGGTCGAAGGCCCAGTTCACCATGAGACCACCGCGAAAGACGATGGCGGGCGCCGCGCTGACACTGTGAAGCGGTGGATCAGTGCAGATGACACAAATATCGCGACTTTGGACGTTCCGTAAAAGCCACAGACCAGTTCGCAGATGGAAACGTAAATCATTCAGGGCGCGCCAGATGAGACCATGACGTTCGCCCTTCGTTGAAGACAACCTGACGATCTCGACGCCACGTTCGGTATGTTTGCCCAGGGTACTCTCGTCATCACCGGGTCGACAGCCGCAAAGCGCCGTCACTTCAATACCTTCGTGTGCGAGAGAAAAGGCGAGCCCTGACAACATCCGGCTGGTGGCGGACTCGTCAGGATAGAAGAAACGGTTAACAAGTATCACTCTCATACGAATAGCCCGCGCCAAAATTTTCCGCCTCGATCGCAACGTGAACCCCCGCCAACACGCCGCATGCAATTCTGCCGCCAATCAGATAACCGATCGTGTGCTTAAACGAGTGATCATTCGGACAAGCGCTTACCATCATCCGTTTTACGGTCGGCTAGCCGAAAGATTGGTTCAGGTGCTTGCAGCGCTGCCGCGAAGGCCACCATTGGCAGGTGAACCCCTAGCCTGTCATATTCGCACCGTTGAGCATCCTCTCCTCAGTTGGTTATGTCCGCCAGAAACGGCGCGGGGCGAGAGACCTCCAGAATGTCGCCGGGCAATAGCTGTGTGCCTTCAGTGATGGAAATGTCGGTGCCATCTGCGCCATCGCCCCTCGTTACCGTCAATGTGATACGCGGCGCAGAATCGGAACTGGCGCCCATTTGTTCCCGGGCTATCCGCAACGTCGAGATGGTCTTTGAAATCGCCTGCAATTGCAGCTTCGATTGGGCCAATTCGGAATGCGCGAGTTTCAATGCCTCGCCAACCGTCGCACGGAAAACCGCGTCTGAATCCGCGCGCTGCCGTTCCGCTTCAAGCCTGCCGTGGCGCGCACGAGACAGATACATCTGAACTTCCAGTAGATCCCGGTGCATGGCAGATTGGGCGCGTTGTACTTCGCGAAGACGCGCCGGTGAAGATAGACCCTTGTCCACAAGCGATTGCGTGGCGTCCAGGTCTTCGTTCGTCAGCGCGAGTTCTTCTTCATAGAGTTCAACGCTTCGCTCCAGCGATTCTATTTCAAGGTTATAGCTTTCGATCAACGCGACGCGGCCACGATCAGCGGCTGCCATCTGTTCCTTGCGAAGATCGAAAACCTGCCGCTCATCGGCTAAAATTCTTACGCGATCCACTTCGGTTACGACCGGGGGCACCACGCCGTCATAGGAATTGAAATTCTGCCCTGACAGCTCACTTTTCAACCGCTCGATCATGACGTTGGCTGCAAAAATCCGAACTGAAAGCTCTTCCGCCTGTCGCTGCGCCTCGATGATATCGAGAACGCCGTTTTGCAGTCCCAACTGGTCGCTGACGCCACCAGCCAACGCGATTAGCTGCAGAGCGTTCAGCCCCGGTCGATACGCGTATTCTCCGGGTGCTTCGACATCGCCCAACACAAAAACAGGCGAATACGCGGCGATGCTTACCGTTACCGTTGGATTGGGAAGATATTCAGCCAGCTTTTCAGTGATTTCAGTCTGGATTTCCGCCAGCGTCCGATCGACCGCACGAACCGTTCCTGCAAGAGGATGGACAACGGTGCCCGTCGCATCGATCTGTAGGTCGCCAGACTGATCCGGATTTCCGTAGACGGCAACAGACAACCGATCGCCGGGATTGATCCTGTAGTCTTCGGCGTCTTGCGCAATAACGGGAGAGGCAATCAGCAAGGCTATGAGAAGAGTAGCCAACGTTCCGAGACCTTTCATATCACATACTCCGCGGCTCGACGTTAGGACTGGGCGCCAAATGTAAATGACAGGTGCCGTTGCTGCGGCCATAGAAGACGACTCCAATCGGATGGTCACGCAACACGGTTTCCAGTTGTTGGAGCGTCTTTCTGACAACGTTCATTTTCGAGCTGCGCCACCGCAACACATAGATCGCGGAATCTGCAACGGTCATCAGTCGAAGTGCCTCAGAATTGTCTTCGATTGGTGGCGTCACGATGATGATGACGTCGTAGCAATTGCGGGCTTCGGCGACTATTTTGGCGATTCGATCCTGTCCACAAGGCGACGCTCTGGCATCGCCCGGCGAGTGCAGCGTTAGAATGTCACCGCCCCAGGATGTTGTCTGGCAGGCTTGCGATGTCAGTACTGCCGCAGGGTCCATAGTGGACGGGGCAGTACGATTTGGTTTGAGCCCAACCATCCTAGCCAATTCCGGATACTGCAAGTCACCGTCAATAAGCAGAACCCGCTCACCCGATGATACCACAGCTCGTGCAAGACCGATCGAGACCGCCGCGCGGCCTGCGGTTCCCCTATCTGCAGTGACCGCGAGTACCATCGGCGTCTGGTTAAGGAAGGCAATGCGCGTGTTCGCATAAAGTGGGGCCACTGGCCAGCTTCGGTTCAGAGGGGCGCGCAGGGAGCGACGCAATGCTCTGTTGTTCGAAGGCGGCAGAGACCCGAGCACTGACGCATGGGTTTCAGCGCGGATCGCGGCGGGAGAGGCCAACTGCGCATTTAGCATACTCCTGGTGAGCGCGCCGGCACCGCCAACAAAACCACCCAACGCAGCGCCCGCCATCAGCCATTTGGAAAGTCGGCCGCTACCTTCGGATTTCCCGGTTTCGGCTCGGGATATGATACGTGCGTCCGGCGTTGCCACTCCGTGCTGCTCGATCGCCTCCTTATAGCGGGTCAGAAAGCTTTCGTAGATAGCCCCGGTTGCTTCCACCTCTCGTTCGAGCTGCGCAGACTGGATAATTGCTTCCTGGTTCTGGGCAAGAGCGACGCGTGTTTCAGATATCTCATCGAGCAGCATCGCTTCCTTCCGGTTGGCAAGCGTCACCTCGCTGGAAAGTTGCCGGTTCAGTCGATCCCGCTCGTCTTCGATTTGCCGTTCCACCGAAACCAGATCCAGTTCTATTCTCGCCAGTTCCTTGTTTTTCAAGGCTCCTTGTTCCACCGTTCGGGACCGCTCTCTCTCCAACTGCGCACGGGCTTCAAGCAATGATCCGAGCAAAGATGACTGAGCATCCCCCGCCTGGTCCGCTCGACCACCTACCGCGCTTTCCAATCTTGCACGTGCTTCGGCGATCTCGCCCCGCACTGTCACGAGTTCTGTATTCAAAGCCACCAGCCTTTGTGTCGCCATGGTCTGTTCCCCATCGGGGTTCAGCCCGGCGTTGCGCCGGTGATCCTGAAGCCGGCGCTCGGCAACCTCGAGCTGTGTGCGCAATCCTTCTACGCGAGGTCCAAGCCACTCGCCGGCCCTTTTGGCGGCACTGTCATAAATCGAGATCTGCTGCTGAAGATAAGCTTCGGCAAAGGCATTGGCAGCCAGCGCCGAATAGTCCGGATCGGTAGAAATATACTCGATGAAAATCGTATACGTTCCGCTTACATTGCTCACATGCAGACCGGAGAGAAGATCATTAATTCCTGTGGCTTCATGACTTTTTTCGGTCGCTACGTCCGAGCCAGTATCTTCGTTCTTCGGGCCTGCGACCGCCATGCCAGCCAGCTTATAGAGCTCGCCAAGCATTACGACCACCGGGTTGTCATCTTTGTCAGCCGGACGAATAGCAGTGCCTTCTTGTTTGAGTAGGTTGGCCGCTGTTTCCGCAGTGTTGCGCGACTGAATGATGTCCAGTTCCGTTTTGATGACCGGGCCTTCGGGGGCCAATTGCGCGACCACCGCATCTTCTGGCAAAACCTGCTGTCGGCGCAAATCCATAACGAGCACAGTTTGCGACGTGAAACGTGTGGGCGTTGTCTTGTAGACCCCGAAGGCGAGCGCGATTCCCAAAAGGGTTGGAATGACCAGAGTGAATTTCCAACGCCACATGGATGCGAGCGCGTCAAACGCGCCAGCTTGGTCATTTCGTGTCGACGATACTATCATTTAATTTCACTCTCACCCCAGGACCACACTGAACTCGTCGCCGTTCACCTGGTTCGAACGCAATTACTCCGCGTCTGACGGAAACAATTGGTGCAACTTGTAGGCAGCCTCTGTTCGGTTTCGCGCGCGCGTCTTTTTCATGATTGTACGAATATGGACTTTGACCGTGCTCTCACACATGTTTAGCTCGTACGCGATGGTCTTGTTGGCTTTGCCCCGACGCAGTGCATCGGCTACGGCCGCTTGTCTGGTTGTGAACATATCACTGACACTGTCACAATCGTTGCGTGCCTCCTTCAGAGACTCACGCATAGACAGCACGCTGCGTGCGGGCAGGAATACGCCTCCGAGAAGCGCAAGGCGGGTGGCACCAATCATGACGGCAACGCCTACGCTGGTCGGGATGTATCCCCGGACGCCAGCGTCCAAAGCCTCAAGCATGTCGGAAAGATCCTCGGAAACCGCGAGCACCAAAACGGGCGTCGGATTTGCCATTTCAACCAATGCCCTAAGATCATCGCGCAATCTAGGATCGGCGGCGTGGGCGTTGCCTATATTGAAAATAATTGCCGAGTTGTTCGGATCGGGTCTCGACCCGCTGTCCCAATCTTCCACGGTCGCATAGGACACAACATCAAGCGATGGATTTTCTGACCGCACAGAAGTCTCAAAACATTCGCGCTCAAAGACACGGTTATCAATCAATTCAATTGTCCACCCGCTTTCGTGCGATGGCGTACGGTTTCCAAGCTTTTGAACGTAAAGGTTCGGGCGTGGTAATGAATGAGCAAATCGGGCGTCAACAATGTCTAACTCAGAATCAATTTTTGAATTCTTCACAATACCCTCCTACAAACACACTATTTTTACGCCGGTATGAGACCTCCTTTGCGGCCCATTCCGGTTCTGAAAACGACGAAGAAGGCAAGTTCCAGAAAATGGAACTAAACAGTTTTCTCTGAAATCAAACTTATTCAGTTACTTGAAATAATCTTCATCAATGTATTTCTGAACAAAATCCTTTCTGTGCTCTAAATCAAACCAGTCTAATCTTTGGGGCCGAGAACGCTTCAGCGAAACGCTCAGGCGCACGGCATTCCATACCTCGCAGACGTGCGAGGCCTCGAAATGTTTCGGGATCGAACCAGTCTCTAGAACGCTGGCTGGCGAAATTGCGTTCAAGCAACTCCAACTTGCGCTCAAGCACCGCTTGGGTGAGCGCGGCATATGCGTTCGGGCGGCCGAAATCTCCGTCCCACTTCGGCACTTCATATTCCAGTATAGTATGATCCCGAAACATGTTCCACGCAAGCTCATTCAACGTTCGATGATCTTGGTGCGCGTCGTCCGCGCGATGCACAAGCACGAGGTCTGGGCTGCCGAGATCGCGAATTCGGGCGAGCCATGCCTTGATCTGCGGGCGCTGATCGGGGAACTGTGTGTCCTCGAAATCGCCCAACTCGATGCTGTGTGCCGCCGCGCCCTTCAAAAAGTCCTCGGCCGATTGCCTGGCTTCCGTTGCACGCGCGCCGGGCGCGCTGAGAACGCACCAGCGCACATTTACGATGAGTTCAGACTCCAGAAGGCTGAGAATGAATCCGCCAGCCCCGATTTCAATATCATCCGAATGCGCCCCTATGCAAAGTACGTTCAGGGTTCCCACGCGCTCGGTGAACGTAATCGGGTTCATGGCATGACAGCTTTCTTTGGCGCGGGTTCGTTGTGGTGGTCAGTAGACAGCCATGGTGTGTCACCGCTCTCGATCATTTCCTGCAGCGCCTGCCAGTCGCGCAAAGTATCCATTGACCGCCAGAAGCCTTCGTACTTGTACGCCAGCAGTTGATTCTCGGCGATTAGCCGGGTGAACGGCTCGAGCACAAGTTCTTCACCGTCGCGCATGTAGTCGAAGATTTCGGGACGGAAGATGAAGTAACCACCGTTGATCCATATATCGGAGGTGCTCGACGAACGGAACTCGCGGACGTTACCCGCATCATCTGCATCGACAAGATGATATGTGAGCGGTGGTCGCACCGCAAGAAAACAAGCTATCTTCCCGCTTGCGTCGAAGCGCTCGATCATCTCGTCAAGGTCAACGTCGCTCAGACCGTCACTATAGTTGGCGAGAAACATGGGCTCATTTTCGACGTGCTTACGCACGGCCCATAGTCGTTGACCAATGTTTCGCCAAATGCCGGTGTCGAGAAGCGCAATGCGCCAGTCGGCGGCAGGTTCGCCCAATATCTCGACTGTCTGACCGCCACCGGTGACAACGCAGTCGGTGAAAGACTGGGGACGAGCCTGCAGGAAAAAGTCCTTGATAACATTCGCTTTGTAGCCGAGACAAAGTACGAAATCGTTGTGCCCGTGATCAGAGTAATATTGCATGACATGACGAATGATCGGCTGGTGGCCGATAGGAACCATCGGCTTGGGGATATTCTCGGAGTAATCGCGAATACGTGTCCCGAGTCCCCCGCAGAACAGAACAACCTTCATTGCGTATCACCTCGCGGATCTATGATTTCGACGGACGGAATTGGCACTACAAATTTGGTGCCCCACTCCGCCGCATCCTCCAGTTGCGCGATGATCTCCTCGCGCAAATTCCAGGGCAGGATCAGAATATAGTCCGGTTTGACCGCTTCGATCGCGGCCACCGGACGGATCGGTATTCTCATACCGGGGGTGCAGCGCCCATGCTTGTAGGGGTTCCGGTCGACGGTAAAATCCAGGAAGTCACGCCCGATGCCGCAATAGTTGAGCAACGTGTTTCCTTTTCCCGGCGCGCCATATCCGCAGATAGTTTTGCCTTCGTCCTTCGCCTTGATCAGGAACGATAAGAGCTTACGCTTGGTCTGTCGCGCCCGCTGGTCAAAAGCGAGGTAGGTCGAGATGTTGTCAAGCCCTTCGGCACGTTCACGATTTCTCAACTCGGTGACCGCAACCGATGTTTTCCACTGACTGTCATCATGCGCCAGGTAGACCCTCAACGAACCGCCGTGCGTTGGCAGTTCCTCGACATCTATGACGCGCATCCCATGTCGGGCCGCCAGTGTCTCGATCGTCAACAGCGAGAAGTAAGAGTAGTGCTCGTGATAGATCGTGTCGAATTGATTTTCTGACATCAGCCGCGCGATATGGGGAAACTCCAATGTCACGACACCCTCTGGTTTCAACAGGATGGATACTCCGGCGACGAAATCATTCAGATCAGGCACCTGAGCCAAGACGTTATTCCCGATGACCAGGTCGGCCGCTCGACCTTCGGCAACCAATCGGTGCGCCAGGTTTGCGCCAAAGAACTCGACCAGTGTCGGAACACCACGCTCCTCCGCCACAGCGGCGACATTCGCGGCAGGTTCGACGCCCAGAACCGGGACACCGAGTGGAGAAAAGTGCTGCAGCAAGTACCCGTCGTTGCTGGCAAGTTCCACGACAAGATGCTCGCCCGACAAGTTCAAGCGCTCGGAAATCATCATCGCGTAGCGTTGCGCGTGATCGACCCAGCTTGTGGAGTATGATGAAAAATACGCGTACTCCGTGAAAATCTCTTGCGGATTGACGTATTCACGTAGCTGTGCAAGCCAGCAGCAGTCGCAAATCATTACCCTTAGCGGAAAGTATGTCTCGGCGGCGTCGACAAGATGCGGCGGCAGGAAGCTTTCGCAGGGGGGCGACATGCCGAGATCAACCATCGTGTGGCGGAGAGTTGTTCCGCAGAGACGGCAGGAAGCGGATTCCAATGAATTCGAATTATCTTGTAGTTCCAGTTCACGAACGGAGTGCAACGTCATCATACCCTCGACCGGGCATCTTTCCGTCACTCGATACGAACGGTTCACACGACACCCACACGTTTATAGAAATAAAGGAAGTACGAGCATCGAGGGACCCTCACAAACAGTGGGACCCACATCCAGAAGAGGTAAGGCGACTACTCCAAACGGAGGAAGTCGCTCAGCAGTCCGGTTAACCGGTGGTTATATGTCCTGTCGCCAGACGAGGCGGCTGTGCGAGAGTCGAGGTTGGCTCGCGATCCATCTGCAACCATCTTCTTTGCAATCGAGGTGAGGGCCAATCGACATGCGCTTCTTGGAAACCGGTTTGGATGGGCTATGGCTGATTGAGCCTGAATATGTGCGCGACAGCCGGGGCGCGTTTGGACGTGTTTTCTGTGAACAGGAGTTTTCTGCCCGCAGGTTGGAGACCCGGTTTGTACAGCATAGTCAATCGGTTTCCTGGAAACGGGGAACACGACGCGGATTGCATTTTCAGTTACCACCTCACGATGAGATAAAGATCGTTTCCTGCATAGCTGGGTGCATATGGGATGTGGTTGTAGATATCAGGCGAGATTCGTCCAGCTATGGGGCGTGGTATGCCGTAGAACTGTCGCCCTCAACCGGCCGCCAACTCTATATTCCGCGTGGGTTCGCACACGGGTTTCAATCGCTTACAGACGATGCCGTTACGCAGTATCTTATCTCGGACTTTTACGCACCTGCCTCGGCACGTGGTGTGGCTCATGACGATCCGGATATCAAGATCGCATGGCCTGAAGCGCCAGCGATCATGAGCCAGAAAGACCAAGGATGGCCCACCCTTTCAGAGCTATTGCAAACGGGCGTACCAATTGAGCAGGCCGCATCTTAGAGCGTGAGTTTCATAATACCTGGTGTGCGCTACCCGACCAATTTCACGAAGCGCCCATACATGAGCGGGTTCAACTTCGGTTGGATTTCCGTGGCATGAAGTCCCCTACCCATCGCCTATCGCTCATCCTGTCGTTGGCTCAGCAATCCTGCCTCACGCAACTTGCGTGCAGCATTGGCGATTTCATCGAAGCGGAACCCCGAACGTTCAGCCATATCGAGAAGGGAATGACGGCCATCCGACAGGTTAAGCACCCAGCGGATTGCGTCGATTTCTGTCGCCTGCGCAGTACCGCCGATGTTGCCATAAAGGCCCCGCCGACCGAGTTGCGGCTCGCCCATGGGAGATAGATTTACGGGATGGTAGTCTGCCTCGATAATGTTGATCGCTTGCAAGATCATGTCATGCGACGCGGCAAGGTGTTCGGGGCGGATGAAGTCAAGATCATCTGCAGATGTGTGGTATTCCGGGAAGGTTCCGGGAGCACTTCGTTGGAAAGAGCCGAAGGGTAGGTCGTAGCCCGGGGAACAATACTGCCGCTCGTCATAGCCGTCAGGTGTGAAATCCAGACATGTCGCCGTTCCCCCGATGTGAGAGAGCACATGCTCCATGGCACGGTCGATGGTTGCGTCGCCGCGACGGCTTCGTTTGTAGGTCGGACCGCCGCTATCGCCAAGGCATGATACAACCAAACCGTGTTCAATGCGCTGCACGACATCACCGTGACAAGACAACCAAGCCAGGGCGCCGATAGTGCCCGGCGCAAAAAGGAACCGATAGCTGTAACGCAAATCACACGTTGCAAGTAACTTTGCCAGTTCGACCAGAACGGCAATGCCCGAGCAATTGTCATTGGCCAATGACGGATGGCAGATATGGGCGCTCAGCATGAACTCGCGGGTGCTTCGACCGGGGATCAGATATTCTCCGTAGCTCATTGCCCCATCGCAGTGATGAGCGTCGATGCAAACCTCGTAGTCTCCGGGCTCAAGTCGTTCCAGATCGGCATGACGCATGCAAAAGCCCCATCTTTCCTGATAGTAAGAGGTGCGATACGGAATCAGATCAGGTTGGTCTGGCAACGTAAAAACATGCTGCTTCAACTCGCCAAGCGGCAGCCGACGGCGGATGGGCGCGCTGTAGTTCAGCACATGCAAATTGCAGCGATTGTAGTCGACAACAATTTCCCCCGAAGGTCCACGGATCCACGCGTCACGGATTTCCCACTCTCCTGGCACGGTCCAATCATGCGCGGATTGACCACTAGGGTTCTCGATCCGTTCCAGCGGGATTTGTTGCCCTATAAGATCAAGGGTCTGGCGAAGACCGGGGCCAGCGATACTTCGACAGATCGGATAGAGCTCAGACGCAAACGCGTGGATTTTTTCTCCACGATCCGCCGCATCAGGTGTTGAGCGTCGTGCCATACTGTCGGACCGGGCCATTCCCATTTCAAGCGCTTTCCGCGATCGATGCCACTGACGGACGTACCCGTAGCTCGGTGTCAATCACGCCTGTCTGTATCAGCTTGCGAATATGTCCGATCCGCTGGTAGCGCGGGCTTTCGAAATCCTCGGCTGACAGGGGGGCTGTTCCATAGGCCGCATAAAGCTGCTGCGCACCAGCCCGCGCATCCCATTTCGGGCGCGCGTCAGGAAAAACTGTGGCGAGCTTTCCAAAATCAACGCGGTAAGACCGTGTGTCAGGACCTGCATCCGACGCAAATTCAAGGCTGCAGCCTGGCACCACTTCTGCTACGATTTCGGCTATATCGCGGATGCGATAGTTGTGCTCCGTTGCGCCCACATTGAAGGCTTCGCGCCAAACCAGTTCTGTCGGAGCCTCCAGCACGGCAAGAAAGGCCCGCGAGATATCTTCGATATGGACGATTGGGCGAAGCGGGCTTCCGTCTGACTTCAGCAGGATGACGCCTTCGGCCGCGGCCCAGGCCACGAGGTTGTTGAGTACGATATCGAAACGAAGGCGGGGCGACAGCCCGTATGCGGTGGCAGGGCGCAGGAACGTAGGGCAGAACGTGTCGTCGGCCAAAAGCGCAATATCACGCTCGGCCAATACCTTGGATCGACCATAGGCCGTTACCGGGTTCAACTTGCCTGCTTCGTCAATCAACTTGTCGCCCGAGCGCCCGTAGTTGCTGCAAGAAGAGGCAAGCAAGAACCTTTGCACACCTGCTGCCTTGGCGGCACGTGCCATACGGACGCTGCCGAGATGATTGATGTCGAGCGTGACTTGTTCGTTGAGATTGCCAAGAGGATCATTGGACAACGCGGCAAGATGGATCACCGCGTCGAACCCTGCGAGATGCGATGGTTCTACATCGCGGACATCTTGATTGATCGTCGGAATGTCAGGGACTTCCCCGCCGGGCGCGTAACTGCAATGCTTGTATAGATCTATGTCCAAGCCGGTTATGTCATGCCCATGCCGGGCGAGGATTGGCGTCATGACCGTGCCGATGTAACCTTGATTGCCAGTGACCAGAACGCGCATGAGGATGGTTCCTTCCGTTTTGAACAGCTGTTTGCGGCACCTGCATGTGCAGTCCGCATACAAGACTTTCAGATAGGACGTCGCGATTGCGAACACCTCCATTCACGACCCTCGGCATACGCCTTTCGGCGTAGGAAAAGCATGGTCGATGCCGCCAAAGTTCGCTGTCTATGGCAAGGAAAAGGTCGTATCGGGCAGATGAGGAGATCGGCGGCGATGCGCTGGCGGGCGAAACGGCCGAGTTCGCTAGGGCCGGCTCATCCTTTTGTCGGACCGACGTCTCCGAAGAGAGGGGGCCGCGGCTTCGTTACTCCTGATAACCTGCCTTCGTGAAGCTGAGCCTTACGCTGGACAAACCGGATCTTGTAAGCTGTCAGGCTTCGTTGTTTGCGCCAAGAGGATGACCGGGTTGATGCGCCGCGCATTTGTGTTCGCGAATATTGAGCAATACTTTGTTACGCTCATCGGCTTTATCAACCTCTTCATTGTTGCCCGGCTGCTGAGCCCGGAAGAGATCGGCATCGCAGCGATCGGCGTGAGCCTCGCAACGATTGCCCTGACCGTCAAAGAATTTGTCAGTTCCGACTTTCTTATCCAGAGACCTTCGTTGTCGAGCGCTGACACCGCCACCGCGTTCAGCATGATGGCGGCGGTCAGCCTCGGGATCTCCGCATTCCTGCTTTTAATCGCAAGCTGGGTGGAAACGATCTATTCTCAGCCGGGTTTAGCAGCGTTCCTCAGGATCATGAGTATTGCAGCCGTGTTCGAGGCTTTCTTCGCCCCGTTTCAGGCGATGGTGCGGAGAGACATGGCGTTTTCGACATTGGCATGGGTAAGCGCGACGGGCGCCGCAGCAACGGGTGGCGTCACCATTGCCTGCGCGTTGTCGGATTTTGGCTTTATGAGCATCGCATACGGCCATGCGTCAGGCGCATTCATCAAGGCCATTTGCGCCATCAGCATCCGGCCCGGCGTCATCCCTCGGCGACCATCCTTTGCACAGTGGCGGGCCGTCGTATCCTTCGGGAGCAGCATGGGATCAATCTCAGTGCTGGACCGGATTTATGTATCCATGCCACAGCTTATTCTTGGGCGTACCATGCCGGTTTCAGCCGTAGGCTACTACAATCGTGCCAGCGTATTGTGCGCCATACCCGACCGTTTCATGATGTCTGCGGTTTTTTCGTTCGCATATCCGGCGCTCGCGGCCAGCATACGCGCGGGCGGGGACGCTTGTGCGGCCTATCTGCGAGCACAAAGCTATATATCTGTCGTCTATTGTCCTGCGTTGGCAATGACGGCACTTTTGGCCGATCCCATCGTTACGTTTGCGCTTGGCCCGGGATGGGACACCGTTATCCCATTGGTTCGCATCCTGTCCTTAGCCAGCATCTTCTGGTTTCCTATAATCGTCACGCAGCCGATGTTGTTTGCTCTTGGCGCCAATCGCAGTGCAATGATAGCGTCTTTCGCCGGTCGCGGTGTCGGCATGGTCGTTCTGGGCGGCGCGAGCTTTATCGGGTTGATGGCGCTGGCCTATGGTCAGTTCTTGGCTATCCCATTCTACGCACTTGTTTCGTTGTTTGTCGCGCATCGACATGTCCGGTTTTCATGGGCGGAACTCGCTTGGGTCACGTCGCAAAGCCTGGTGGTGCTTGCCTGCACCGTGCTCGTCCCAACCCTGTTTCTTGTACTGTACGGCGAAGGCCTGAGCATGGGGCTCATTCACGCTGTCATATGTGCTGCTCTTGCCGCTTCCGGTTGGTTGTTTGGCATCGTTGTCACGCGCCACCCAATCCGTACCGAACTACGCATACTGACGTCCTATGCGCGGCGCTCGGTCCTCAGAAACTCCTGAAAGTCGAAGGATCAACCATGTCGAGCTTCGATATCGTCATTCCCAACTATAACTACGGACGCTATCTGCGTGCGTGTGTTGAAAGTGTGCTCTCGCAGGATGTTAGTGATCTTCGCGTTCTGATTATAGACAACGCTTCAACCGATGAAAGCAGCCAGATAGCCAAAACACTCGCGAATGCAGATTCACGGGTAGAAATCCGGCTTAGAGATCGAAACCTCGGGCCTCATGCCTCATTCAATGAAGGCATAGACTGGGCCAGATCCGACTATTTCCTTATCCTTTGTTCAGACGATATGCTGATGCCGGGTGCGCTTCGTCGGGCGGGGGAGGTTCTGGATAGCGATCCCGCAATTGTCTTCTGTCATGGCCGTGACCTGCCTGTCACCTCGGACGATTTTGTATTGCCCGATGGTATTGCCGCTGAACGCGCGGAGTGGAGACGCATCTCCGGGCGGGATCTCATAGCATCCTTCTGCAGACTGGGGGTTTTCCAGTTATCGGGGGCCACACTTATCGTCAGAACATCCAGTCAGAAGGCAGCAGGATACTATCGAGAAGAACTACCCCATAGCGACGATTATGATCTCTGGCTGCGACTTGCCCTGCTCGGCGACGTGGCAGCGCTTGAAAACACCCAGGCCATTGACCGCCAACACCCGATGCGGCGCTCCGGGCCGCTTCAGCAATACCAGTTAGCCCATATCGTCCACACTGAGGCAGCTGCGAACTGCTTCTTCACGCATGAAGGTGCGGCGATGCAGGATTCGGCACGTCTGCACAGGAAGGCACAACATGCCTTTACGTCGCGCGCATATTGGTCGGCCATCTCGACATGGTCGCGCGGCGATCAGGGCGCAGCAGATCTGATGCGGTTTGCGCTGGGTCGGCGCCCGCTATCCGGAGTCATTCCCCCTTTCACCTACCTGCTAGGGCGCCCTGATCGCCGGGCACGTATCAGATCGGGTGTTGACGCGCTGTTTCGCCGGATTGCGAGACCAGGCAACTAAAGAGAACAGTGCGCATTCTCGACAGAGGGGTGTGTTCGCTTCGCGGGCGCGGGGACCAGCCCGAGCATGGCGTACAAGTGTTCTTCCTGTTCGCTCAAGTCCGCTTGCGCCTCCTGCAGAAACCGGCTGATATGCCAAACCACCTGCTCGCGCTCCGCCAACAGGTCATCCAGCCCCGACAGAATATCCTTGGGCTCGAACGTCTCGATATGATGGCAGTACGATCCCAGGCCCGCGCGTTCTAGCACGACGTCATTCTTGTCTGCGTACCCAATGGAAAGCGTTGGTTTCATCATGGATAACGCGCAAACCACATTGTGAAACCTTGTCGCTATCACCGCATCGCAATCTGATATCAAAGACTTGATTCCCATGAGTGAACAATGTTGCGGTGCTGTGATGATACCTTGTTGGCGGAGCTCCCCGGACCTATCGACACGCTCAAGCGTGGCCTCCAGGGCTTCGATATCACTGGCGTCGCCACCGAGTAGGCGCACTCTCCAACCCTTCGCAACCAGACCGCCGACCAGCACCTCTATCTTATCCAGATATTCATCAAAGGTGGACCGACTCTGCGGAGCACCTTTGCGCCAGCCGCAATAAGTCATCAGACCCAGACATATTGTCGGCGGTCCCGCAGTCACGGATTCGGGGGATGGGAGGCTGAAGGCCAGATCCGGATAAACGGGATCATTGGAAACCTTGACGCCGATGGAGCTCATGAAGCTTCTGGACCTGTCGTCTCGATAGGAACGATATGTGCTGAGTTTTGCTGCCCTGGTCAGGAACCAGCGGCTTAACCGTCCATGTATGGGGCCGGCACCTATGCTCACAAGGGCCAAGCTTGCGCCGCGAAGGCGTGCGGCTACACACCACCGCAGCAACACATAAGGCCAGCCAAAAGCATGATCCTGGAAATCATCAAGGATTCCCGTGCCCGGAATGATGACTGCGTCGACACCCTTGCAGCCGTACCACGCTGCCAACAATGTACGAAGCTTGCCGGGCACCCCGAGCGCGACGCGATCAAGAACGCTGAACAGGCGCGACCGCGGTGCCGTCGCGCTAATTGAGATCGCTTCGATGCCGAGCCGTTCCCGAACGACATCAGGATTGCTGCATATGCAGATCAGATCGGGCGATGGGCATTCTCGTTTCAGGACCCCGACCATCGCCTCCAGCGATCCATCATTGCCGAAATTACCGGATCCGAACTGTCCGAGAAGTGCGATCTTCACATTCGGCCTCCTGATCGTGTGTGCCGCACCGGGCATCTTTATGCGGCACACACCTGGTAAACTGCGTCAAGGAAACACCACGCGAAATACCGCCATTCGATGGTTGCGAAGCATCGAAGGGGTCAAGGCGCAGTCAAACGGATTAGAACTTCTTCCAATGCGTCAATGCTTCGACCGGCTCGCACGGATAGAATTCGACTGACCGGCTTTGAGAGCAGGAATCATCGAGCGGAGAAGGAGGCAGAAGATACCGTGAAATTCGCATTCTTCGTTCTGCCACATCTTGGCGGCACATTCTCGGTTTTCCTGCAGCTACGAGCCACGTTGGCGCGGCACGGAATCGAACTGATCTGGATAGGATCGGTCAATCGATTGGAACTGGAGGAAAACGCAAGCCTTGCGCCCTTACTGGATTGTGGTGTGCCCATTGCGCCAACGGAAGATACCAGGCAGGCGGCTCAGGCATGGGCAATTGCGGAGGCTATATCAGCCGTGCACTGTGACGGCGTCATGGTAAATGTCCTGTCCGACCGGGTGTCCACCAACCTGGTGCGCTACCTGCCTGCATCGCTGCTTCGGATCATGATCGTTCATAATATGACACCGGGTACTTATGCAGCGGCCCGTGCAATACGCGATCACGTTCATGCCACGGTCTGCGTGAGCCAGCGTGCAAAGGATGACCTGCTTAACCATTACGGATTTGATCAATCACGTATCCACGTGATCGAAAACGCGGTGACGTTGCACGAGCAATCGATGCGATCGGAACGTAGAAGCGAGCAAGACACCCTGCGGGTTCTGTATCTGGGTCGAATTGAAGATGCATCGAAAGGCGTTTTGTGGCTGCCCCGGATTTTCGATAACGTCACCCAGCCTGTGTCGCTGACAGTCGCGGGCGACGGACCGGACATGGACCGATTGAGGCGGAGCCTCGCTACGAAGCCATACCAGGTTACTTTTCTTGGCGCGCTTCCGTCTTCGAAGGTTCCACAGGTCTTGGCGGACCACGATGCTCTGATAATGCCTTCGCGATATGAAGGTCTGCCGATGTCGCTGATCGAGGGGATGTCCGCAGGATGTATTCCCGTCGCGTCGTACATCCGAGGCGTTACTGATACAATCATCGACGACCGCCGCGATGGTTTGCTGTTTCCTGTCGGTGATTGCCAAGCTGCCGCGCGGTGCCTGGACACGCTTGCTGCGAACCCGGTCTGGTGCGACGGGCTTTCAGCATCTGCAATTGAAAAAGCCCGAAGTCACTATCGTGCGGATAGAATGGGCGCAGACTACGCGAGACTAATATTTACACTACGCGCCAATCCGCCTCGGATTCGGCCATCTCTCTCTCTGGCCGGCTGGAGATTTCCGCTAGGCCTGCGACCTGGACTTAGAACCTACCTTCCGACGCCAATCAAGAACACCTTGCGCAGAATTCGCGCACGCACTTGAAACGTCACAATCTACCACTTTCGATGATGCATTGCGTCGATTGGGGCGATTGGATCAACGCGCGACCCGCTGGCATGCTGCGACAGACTTGACGGAGTAGTGACACATGCAAATGGAAGAAATTTCGCGCGTTCGCGGTTCCGGAAACGACGCTAAGCCAGCTGATGACCGACGCTATCAAATGTCGCGAAAGCTTCAGCGACGTGCGCATGAAATCATTCCCGGCGGGGCCCATACCTACGCCAAGGGTGACGACCAGTATCCGGTTCTTGCACCCGGTTTCCTGGCGAAAGGCCAAGGCTGCCATGTCTGGGACGTCGACGGGCACGAATATATAGAGTTCGGCCTGGGCAATCGCGCCATCGGCCTGGGGCACTGTTTCGAGCGTGTCACCAACGCGGCGCGTAAGGCGCTGGATATCGGTTGTAACTTCACCCGTCCAACCCCGTACGAGATCGAATGTGCAGAGATCTTCCTTGAATCCATCCCTACGGCCGAGATGGTTAAGTTTTGCAAAAACGGGTCGGACGCGACCTCCGGCGCCATGCGGCTTGCCAGAGCATATACGGGCCGTGAGAGAATCGCTATATGCGGAGATCACCCGTTTTTTTCAACGGATGACTGGTTCATCGGTACTACGCCCGTCAATTCAGGTGTGCCCGAAGCGATAAAAGCGCTCACCTTGTCGTTTCGCTACGGCGATCTCGAGGATGCCAGGGCACTGTTCGACGATCATCCGGGCGAAATCGCCGCTGTTATCCTGGAACCATCGCGAGGCGACGATCCGCCAACCGGATATCTTGCTGCATTGCGCGAGCTTGCCCATGAACATGGCGCGTTGTTCGTTCTCGACGAGATGATCACGGGATTCCGTTGGGATCTACACGGGGGACAGGGACTCTACGGGGTAAAACCCGACCTGTCATGTTTTGGCAAAGCGATGGCCAACGGATTCTCAGTTTCGGCCCTGTGCGGGAAGCGCGATATCATGCGGCTGGGTGGTTTGGAGCATGACGACAGGCCGCGTGTTTTCCTGCTGTCGACGACCCATGGCGCCGAAACCCATGCACTCGTCGCCGCGACAGAGACGATGCGGGTCTATCAGGATGAGCCGGTCATCGAACACCTTTACGCAATGGGTGCGCTGTTGCGACGGGAAACGGAAGCCGCCATTGCACGACGAGGAATGGGCGATTTCGTCAAAATCGTCGGACGGGACTGCTGCCTTGCGTTCCAAACGCTCGACGCCGACGGGGCATCATCACAAGCCTTTCGGTCCTTGTTCCTGCAAGAAACCATTCGCAGGGGAATTATCGCCCCGTCCTTGACCGTAAGCTACAGTCACGCCGAAAGCGATATCAGTGCCGCTGTTTCTGCTATCGATGGAGCGCTCGCCATCTATGAACGCGCACTGTACGATGGAGTGGAAAAACATCTGATCGGGCGCCCGTCGCATGTGGTCTATCGTCGCTACAACTTGGCGAACAAGGCGAGCGGATTGGACCAACCGGGTGCGCAATGACATCCTTCGCAATCCTGCTGATCCGAAGCGTGATACCAGCTTGTTTATGCGGGATGCTCGCGATGGCGGCCTCCGGTAACGAGGAAACGATGCCAACGAGGTTTTCGTTGGCCGTTTCAGCAGACAAGACGCACCTTGTAGACAAGAATGGCCGGCCGTTCTTTATAAACGGCGATGCCGCGTGGTCACTGATTGCCGAGTTGACACTGGACGAGGCCGAACACTACCTGCAAGATCGAAAAGCGCGAGGCTTCAATGCGCTTCTCGTCAGCCTCATCGAACATCACTACAGTTCTAATCCGCCGAACAATATCTATGGGGATCCGCCTTTTACGAAACCGGATAGTTTCGATCAGCCCGATGCCGCCTACTTCAATCATGCGCACGATGTCTTGGAACGTGCCCAAGCTCTCGGCTTTGTGGTGTTCCTTGCGCCGTCATATATTGGCGTGAACTATGGTTCGGATGGCTGGTACAGGGAAATGGTCGAAAACGGACCCGAAAGTTTATCAGTATATGCTGACTTCGTCGTGAGGCGCTTTGCCGATCTCGACAATATCATCTGGACACATGGCGGAGACTGGGACGCGCCGGACAAGACCCTTATCAATGCCATGGCGGAGGCCATCGCTGCCGCCGACCCCGACGCTCTGCAAACCGTTCACTCGAACCGCGATACGGTAACTGCGGATCTGTGGAAGGATGCCTCATGGCTCGATATAGACACGGCTTATACCTACGGGGATACAGCCAGGAAAGTGCAAGAGCATCTGCGCGGAGACTATGGGCTGCCAGTCATCTTGATCGAAAGCCTGTATGAAAATGAACGAGGGACAACGACGCAGATGCTGCGCGAGGCGGCTTATGGCGCCGTAGTGGCCGGGGCTGCAGGGACTTTTTTTGGAAACAACCCCATCTGGAATTTCAATGGTCGAGAGTTGTTTGAAACCGACCGCGCGTGGCAAGAAGAACTTTCGAGTCCCGGCGCCCAAAGCATGACTCATATGCGTGCATTTTTCGAATCCATTCCTTGGTGGAAGCTGCGCGCTGACGATAGTCGTGGGCTTTGCGGCTTTCTTTCCCAGCGGTCCGGGAATAGATGCGCTGCAACGCAGGATCGGCGACTATCGGTCATCTATATGTCTCGTGTCCGGTCGATCCAGGTGTCGCCCGAAGGCTTTGCTGACGGGCCGATTTGCGGCGACTGGTACGACCCAAGAACCGGTCATTCTCATGTAGCGTTCGAGAGTCTGCATGCGGGATCAAACCGGATCGATGTCCGGCCAGATGCATCAATGGAGGATGACTGGCTGCTCGTGCTCTCGGTCTGTGAGACGGATCCCTTCACTGCGAATTGAAACACACGTTCACGCCCCCTACCCCCCTCAGCGTGAACGGAAAGTGTAAAGGGTGATCTGGTGGACGCGTGAACCACGAACCGAGTCAGGTCGGCCGGGCCGCACTCAATAGTCTTCAATGCAGATTGGGATGTCGTACCCATGGCGTTTCAGGAGGGCGTGCCGCTGCGCTGCTTTCAGGTCTTCTGCAACCATTTCGGCGCACATCTGCTGCGCGGAAATCTCGGGTGTCCATCCGAGCTTTTCCTTAGCCTTGGTTGGGTCTCCGAGCAGTGTCTCGACCTCTGTCGGGCGGAAGTAACGCGGGTCGATGCGGACGATCACATCACCAACGGAAACCCCCGGTGCGGCTTGCCCCGTTATGTCGGCAACCACGGCGGTTTCGTCAACTCCACTGCCACGGAATTCCAGCGATACACCCAGCTCTGCAGCCGACCAGACAAGGAAATCTCGAACCGAATATTGCAGACCCGTCGCAACCACGAAATCATCCGGTTGCTCTTGCTGTAACATCAACCATTGCATGCGCACATAGTCTTTCGCATGGCCCCAATCGCGCAGCGCATCAATGTTGCCGATGTAGAGGCAGGTTTCCAGCCCTTGAGCGATATTGGCAAGTCCACGGGTTATCTTACGGGTTACGAAGGTTTCTCCACGACGGGGGGACTCGTGATTGAACAGGATGCCGTTGCATGCGAAGAGGCCATAAGCCTCACGGTAATTCACGGTGATCCAGTATGCATACAGCTTTGCCGCAGCATAGGGAGAACGGGGGTAGAAGGGAGTGGTCTCACTTTGAGGCGTTTCCCGCACCAGGCCATAGAGTTCCGAGGTCGATGCCTGGTAGAATCGCGTTTTGCGTTCCAAGCCCAAGAAGCGAATAGCCTCCAGTAGCCTCAACGTGCCAACCGCATCGACGTCAGCCGTATATTCTGGTGCCTCGAAGCTGACTGCAACGTGACTTTGCGCACCAAGGTTATAGACCTCATCAGGTTGCACTTCTGACAATATTCGCGTCAAGTTCGAGGTATCGCTAAGATCGCCGTAATGCAGCCTGAACTTTGCGTGGTCCACATGCGGATCCTGATAGAGATGATCAATCCGTTGGGTGTTGAATAACGAGGCCCGCCGTTTGATGCCATGAACTTCGTAACCTTTATCGAGCAGCAATTCCGCTAGATAAGAGCCGTCTTGCCCTGTAATACCGGTAATGAGAGCTTTTTTCATCGGCTGTTTATCCCGCGTCCCGTAATCTGCGACCGGGTTCCTTGTGCGATCGCGGCAGGACAACCATGCCGCGAGACACGATTGCGTCAAATACCTCGGACGGTTAGTTTCAACCTATTCATACGGACCTGACCGCAGAGCAAAAACTAAGTCTAAATAAGTATGCTATATCCGGAAAAGGGCTGAGTATGCGGATTTTCGTAGCTGGTCACGGTGGAATGGTAGGCAGCGCCATTCTACGGAAATTGCAAGCACGTCAGCAGGCCGGACAAGATGTCACCCCGCTTACACGTAGCCACGGGGAACTCGACCTGACTGATCAGGTTGCGGTACGAAGTTTCTTTCAGGATGAACGTCCCGACGCGGTTATATTAGCGGCTGCAAAAGTCGGCGGAATCCTTGCAAACGATCTCTATCCCGCGCAGTTCATATACGAAAACCTCATGATTCAGAGCAACGTTGTCCATCAGGCTTACGCAGCCGGTGTACAAAAGCTTTTGCAACTCGGCAGCTCCTGTATCTACCCCAAGTTCGCACCCCAGCCGATGAGCGAAGACATGTTGCTTACCGGCCCTCTTGAACCCACAAACGAACCCTATGCAGTTGCCAAGATCTCGGGCATCAAGCTTTGCGAAAGCTATAACCGGCAATACGGAACCGATTACCGCTCGATCATGCCGACCAACTTGTACGGGCCGGGCGACAATTTCCATCCTGAAAACTCGCATGTTCTTCCCGCATTGATAAGGCGCTTCCATCAGGCGGTGCAGGAAGAAGCAGAGGAAGTCGTCGTCTGGGGATCCGGGTCTCCAAGACGAGAGTTCCTGCACGTCGACGACATGGCAGAGGCCGCACTCTTCGTTCTGGATCTCGAGCCAGAAACCTACCGCAGAGAAACGCAGGAAATGATGAGCCACCTCAACGTAGGCTCGGGCGTCGATGTATCCATTCGCGAACTGGCCGAAATGATAGCCCGTGTCATTGGGTTTGCGGGACGTGTAGTTTTTGACACATCGAAACCCGATGGCACGCCTCGCAAATTGATGGATGTCAGCCGGCTGACCCGCCTGGGCTGGACGGCGTCTGTCGGGCTGGAGGACGGAATCTCGATGACCTATCAATGGTTTCTCAATCATCATGATGATCGGTTACGGGAAAAGTAAAAGCGCAAGGGCGAGGTCACTTCGAGCAGCTTGCGGTGTCGCACTAACCTCGGGACGGCTGCGCCTGAAAGGGCATAGACGGCGATCAGGCAGATCTTTCCCTGTCACAGTCGTATAAATCGCTCAATCTGCCTCACACGCTGCCGCTGATGGCGTAACCAATAAGGGCCGCGCATAGCGAAGGGTTTTGACAACCATTGCAGCCTGAGCCCTGACAATGCCAGCAGCGGCTTTATCCTGCGCTTGGAAATGGGCAACCTTGACTGGTCCTGGCCGCTTTCTTCCAGACTGATTCCGCGGATGGCAATGCCGAATGTCGCCAGATGATCTCCGGCCGTTCCCATCCATCGAGATCTGCGCACCGGTTCGACGCAGCCGGCCCGTCCAGGCGCAGGACGTGAACCGTGATCCTTGGTCGGTATTCATTATCTCGGGCGGCCCTTCGTAACCGTACCATTGTGACCGCCCGCAACATTCGAAAGACCCTGGCATCAGGATTCATTGAATTTCAGTGCGCTGCGTGATGCACTGCTCAGACGACGGAGCAGTGACATGAGCGACCTATATTGGCCGGGCGATGGCCAGATAGCGAGACTTGCCCCTGTCTTTCCGACGCCGCACGGCAAGCCTCAGGTCGATGACAACAGGTGTTGAGCGAGATTATCGTCATCAATCACAATGGCTTGCGCTGTCGAGATATCCCCGAAGCTTACGCACCACACGACATGAATCCTGACCTTAGGATGGAATGCGGGCCGAGCCCACAAGCCATCCTTGGGTAAACACCTACATCATGCTGTCCATATCGGCCATTTCATTGTTACCCGATTTCGTCGGCCGTTCGGCAATCATCGCCTCGGTTGTCACGAGCAACCCTGCGACAGAGGCTGCGTATTGGAGTGCAATCCGCACAACTTTCGTGGGATCGATGACGCCCGCCTTAAGCATGTCGCCATAAGTGTCAGCCTGAGCATCGTACCCGAACGTCTTGCTGGCGTTCTCGACGATCTTGCCAGCAACCACCGATCCGTCGACGCCCGCATTCTCGGCGATCTGCCGCAGCGGTGACTGCAGGGCTTTGCGAATGATCGCGATGCCAGCCGTCTGGTCCGCGTTGTCACCCGTAAGATCGGCCAGCACTTTGCCGGCATGAACCAAGGCAACGCCACCGCCGGGAACGACACCTTCCTGAACGGCCGCACGGGTCGCGTTCAAGGCGTCATCGACGCGGTCCTTGCGTTCCTTCACTTCGATCTCGGTCGCTCCGCCAACCTTGATAACGGCGACCCCGCCTGCGAGTTTCGCGAGACGTTCCTGCAGCTTTTCCTTGTCGTAGTCCGATGTCGTGTCTTCAATCTGCATGCGGATCTGGGCCACCCGCGCAGCAATGGCTTCCTTGTCACCTGCCCCATCGATCACGGTCGTTGTGTCCTTGGTGATCGTGATTTTCTTGGCGACACCGAGCATGTCCAAAGTGACATTTTCGAGCTTGACGCCAAGTTCTTCGGCAATCACCTGGCCACCTGTAAGGATGGCGAGATCTTCCAGCATCGCCTTGCGACGATCCCCAAAACCGGGGGCCTTGACGCCTGCAACCTTCAGGCCACCACGGAGTTTGTTGACCACGAGCATGGCGAGAGCTTCGCCATCGATATCTTCAGCAACAACCAAAAGCTGCTTGTCAGCCTGCATGACCGCCTCAAGCAACGGTACCATTGGCGCCAGCGAGGTCAGTTTCTTGTCGTGCATCAGGATGACACAATCTTCGAGGTTCGCTGTCATTTTTTCGGCTTCGGTGACGAAATACGGGCTGAGATAGCCACGATCGAACTGCATGCCTTCGACAACTTCGGTCTCGGTCTCGAGACCCTTGTTTTCCTCGATCGTGATGACGCCTTCATTGCCGACTTTCGCCATCGCATCTGCGATCTGTTGACCAATCGCAGTTTCGCCATTGGCCGATATCGTGCCAACCTTTGCGATCTCATCCGTGTCGCCAACCGGACGGGACATCTCCTTGATCTCAGCGACAACTGCGGCCACGGCCTTGTCGATGCCACGCTTGAGGTCCATCGGGTTCATTCCCGCGGCAACCGATTTCATGCCTTCCTTGATGATGGCTTGCGCCAGAACTGTTGCGGTGGTCGTGCCGTCGCCAGCCTCGTCATTGGTGCGCGATGCGACATCCTTGACCATCTGCGCGCCCATGTTCTCGAACGGATCAGACAGGGTGATTTCCTTGGCGACGGTCACACCGTCCTTCGTGATTCGTGGCGCACCCCAGGATTTGTCCAGAACCACATTGCGGCCCTTGGGGCCAAGCGTCACCTTGACGGCATTGGCGAGTGTATTGATGCCCTTGAACATGCGGCCACGGGAATCCGCGCCAAATTTGACTTCTTTTGCAGACATGTTGGTAATCCTAAAAATAAGGGGAGGACAGAGGTGGTCAGGCGAGCATGCCCAGAATGTCGCTCTCCTTCATGATCATCAGGTCTTCACCGTCGATCTTGATGTCACTGCCGGACCATTTGCCGAACAGGGTTCTGTCGCCATACTTGACGTCCATGGCAATCCGGTCGCCGTCATCGTTCCGTGCGACTGCGCCCACGGCCATTATTTCGCCTTCAGAGGGCTTCTCCTTGGCGGTATCGGGGAAGATCAGGCCACCCTTCGTCTTTTCGTCGCCTTCGATACGACGAACCAGAACGCGGTCGTGGAGAGGTGTAAACATGGTGGAAACTCTCCTTCTGAAAACTTCCGGTTGAGCGTGGCCTGGTTGATGATGCAATGGCACTCGCCACATGTGAGTGCCATTGCCTAGGTTACTTCAGCTTCTTGCCGCCGATCTCCAGAGCAGGCTTGTTTGCAAGGGAGTTTGCTGTGGCCGAAACCTTCGGTTTCTCCTGCTTCGGCTTCTTGGCTTCCTTGTTGCCGCGTTTGCCGTGTTTATCGTTCTTCATGTTCGTTCCCTTCAGGGTTGGCTGGTTTCATGTCGCAAAGTCGATATGTTCGATTTCGAGCACCCCGGCCCGGGTGGGTGGAAGACTTTATGCGGCGCCGCTCGCAAAATCCCGCATTTGAGACATCTTGTCTTCGACCATGGTCATGCGGTGGCGAGTCACATCGATGATGCGGCTCAGTGCGACGGGGCACCGGCATGCCCAATCTGTGCGGTCGGCACAATTATGCGTCGGCTGACCTTGGGATCCTTCAAAAGCGTCTCGATTGTCATGGCATAAGACCCTTCTGAACCTTTCATGCATCTGCATTGCACGTGCTCCACCTACTGGTGTTAAATGCCCGACTCGATGTCCGGCAGCATCTCGGTCTCGACCGCGATCATCATTTCTTCATCGTTCACGAAGCCATCGACGTCCGTGTCGATTTCCAGAAACAGAAATTCGGAGAGTTCGGGGAACACGGCTTGAAGTTCAGCGAGGGATGCTTTTCCGTCCCCGTCGGTATCGATCTCAGTGCTCATGGCATGAGCGGAGAAGGCTACGAAGGTCGCGAGAAGAGTGCCAATGACGACTCTACTCATTTTTCTCTCCATCAGAGATGTGGCGATCCGGATCGGGTCGCCTGATAGAAAAATGGCTGCGACCCGAGTGGAAAACAAGGCTCTCCAAATAATTATCATTTCCATGCTGATCAGGTAATGGCGGAATTATCGGACCGCCAACGAGGGTACCGCTGCTGCCGATGGCTTTATTGTCAGTTGTTCGGGGACTGCAGCCGACACAAAGCTACCCAAGCGGCCCTAACCGCTTGAGCATTTCGAGGGAACGCCATGCTGCGGACACGACGATTTTCGCGTTCCATCGGTGATCTCGAAGCGGTGTGGCTTTGGTGTCTTGCTTTGGATGATCGAGGCGCGCTCCTTCACCTGACCAGCCGCGTAGACGTCGGCGACCTTCAACTTCACCAGATCACAGCCCCTCGACTTGATGTCGACGGGCAGATTGAACAGCGTGAGGTCGCGGACATTGTTTGCGATGGTCGTAAGGAATGAATCGTTCCAAGATTCGGGTTTTGGTGCGATAGTAGGCTTCCGGGCAGATGCCGCCCGGTTGGGGAGGGATCGTTATGAGGTACTGGCTTGCAAGCGCCGTGTGCCTGGTTTGCGTCGCCGGTCTGGGCGGCGAGGGTGCCAACGCGCAGCAGGACACCTTCAACCGGACGATCCTGCCGGTTCTCGCGCCGGAGCGACCGACCTATGACATCCTGGACGCGCGCGACGCTACGCCGCCACCGCGCTTCGAGGTAACCGCTCCGGAGGACGCGCCCAACATCGTCATCATCCTGATCGATGACATCGGGTTCGGGGGGCCGAGCACGTTCGGCGGTCCTATCGAAACACCTACGCTCGACGCGCTGGCGGCAGAAGGGTTGCAGTTCGTCAACTTCCACACGACCGCGCTCTGCTCACCAACGCGCAACGCGCTCAAAACGGGCCGCAACCACCACACGACCAACACCGGCTCGATCATGGAGACGGCAACGGCCTTCCCTGGCAATACCGGTCAGGTACCGAACAGCGTGGCTCCCCTCGCCGAGATGCTGAGGCTGAACGGCTACAGCACGGGCGCGTTCGGCAAGTGGCACGAGACGGCGGCTTGGGAGACGAGCGTGTCTGGGCCGTTCGACCGCTGGCCGACACACCAGGGTTTCGACAAGTTCTATGGATTCATCGGGGGCGAAACGGACCAGTGGTATCCGCTGGTCTATGACGGCGTGACGAAGGTGACCCCGCCCGATTTCGAGGGCTATCACTTCACAGTCGACATGACGAACCAGGCGATACAGTGGATGAAGGCGCAGCAGTCGCTGACCCCGGAGAAGCCGTTCTTCATGTATTTCGCCACCGGCGCGGTCCATGCGCCGCACCACGTTCCCAAGGCCTGGGCCGACCGCTACGCCGGCAAGTTCGACCAGGGCTGGGATGCGGTTCGGGAGGAGACGCTCGCACGGCAGATCGATGCGGGGATCGTCCCCGAGGGGACGGACCTGCCGCCCCGCCCCGAAGACCTCGCAGCCTGGGACACGCTTGACGAAGACTCTCGGCGGCTCTTCACGCGTCAGGCGGAGGTCTTCGCCGGCTTCCTCTCCCACACCGACGATCAGATCGGGCGGGTGGTCGACGCGCTCGACGGGATCGGCGAACTCGACAACACGCTGATCTTCTACATTGCGGGCGACAACGGCACGAGCGCCGAGGGCGGATTCGTCGGCATGTTCAATGAGATGACCTACTTCAACCAGGTGACCGAGAGCGTTGACGACCTTCTTCCCCGGATCGACGAGTGGGGCGGTCCGTTCACGTTTCCGCACATGGCGGCGGGCTGGGCCATCGCCTTCGACAGTCCGTTCGGCTGGGCCAAGCAGGTCGCGTCCGACTTCGGAGGCACGCGGAACGGAATGGTGGTGCACTGGCCGGAGGGCCTCGACGGCCCCGGCGTCCGCAGGCAGTTCTCGCACGTGATCGACGTCGCGCCGACCATTCTGGAGGCAGCCGGGCTGCCGGAGCCCAGGGTCGTCAACGGAACCCCGCAAATCCCGATGGAAGGGACGAGCTTTTTCTACGCCTTCAACGATGCGGCGGCGCCGGAGCGGCACACGACCCAGTACTTCGAGATCTTCGGGAACCGCGCGATCTACCGCGACGGCTGGTTCGCGAGAACCATCCACCGCGCACCTTGGCAGACCGGCGAGCAGAAGCCTCTGGCCGAGGACACCTGGGAGCTGTTCGACACCCGAAACGATTTCAGCCTCGCCCACGACCTGTCCGCCGACCACCCGAGGAAGCTCGAGGAGCTCAAGGACGTGTTCATGGAGGAAGCGCGGAAGCACCATGTCCTGCCGATCGACGATCGCGTCGTGGAACGGGTCAACCCCGCGCTGGCCGGTCGTCCCGATGTGATGGCCGGTCGGACGTCCCTCACGCTTTATCCGGGGATGGACGGAATGCTCGAGAACACGTTCATCAACGTCAAGAATGCGTCCTTGAGCATCACGGCCGATGTCGACATCCCCGAAGGCGGCGCCGACGGCGTCATCCTCGCCCAAGGCGGCCGCTTCGGCGGCTGGTCGCTGTACATGGACGAGGGACGGCCGGTCTACGCCTACAACTGGCTCGGGCTTGAGCGGTTCAGCGTCGAGGCGCCCGACCCGCTGCCGGCCGGAGAGACCCAGATCGTTCTCGACTTCGCCTATGACGGCGATGGCCTCGGCAAGGGCGGCCTCGCCACGCTCTTCGTCAACGGCGACGCGGTGGCGTCGGGGCGGATCGGGAAGACCCAGCCGCTGGTCTTCTCGGCGGACGAGACAGCCGATGTCGGCCTGGACAACCAGACGCCCGTCGTCGAGGGCATCGGCATCGGGCGGGACGACACCCGATTCACCGGTACGATCAGCAGCGTCGTCGTCAAGATCGACTGACGACGATATTCGGCTCTATCGCAAGAATCTAGGCTGGATTTGAGTTGCGATGCTTTCGTAGTTGCGATCGACTGATCATATCGGGCAGCAGCTGCGAACCTGAACCCGCAGGGATATCGTCAAATGATCACGTTCATAGGAGCGCATTATCCCAGGTCAGTGACCCTGTACGCGGTGTTCTTCTACGTGCACTTCGCGGTGTCGTATCAGGAACTCGAGATTATCCTGGTTGAACGCGGTGTGCCTGTTTTCCACGCCACGCTGAACTGATGGGGCGTGAAAGGCGTCCCGCAAATTGCGCGGCAGGCACAACGGCGTAAACGCCAAATAATCAGTTCCTGGCGGATGGATGAAACCTAACTCAAAGTGAAGGGACGCTGGTGCTACATGTACCGTGCCGTCGACAAGCATGGCGATACCGTTGATTTCATGTTGTCAGAACGTCATGACACCGCAGCAGTTCGGCGTTTCTGCAACCGCAGGATTGAGACGAACGGCGCGCCCGGGAAGGTCTTGATCGACAAAAGCGGTGCCAACATGGCAGGGTTTCCAGCGCCCAATGTGGTCGACATGGACCAACTGACGCGCAAAATTGAATATGCACATGCGGCCTTGGCAAAGGACTGGACCAACGGCATTGACAACACAGAGCACTGGTATTTCGAACCCGAGCGCCACTTCGGGATGGACGTCAACGGTTTGACGTTTGATCTCAGATCGAACGATGATACGCGGACGGAAACGCGTATCATCGTCGAAATTGCAGCCGCGTTCTATTGATCCGCGTGGCGGGAGTTTTCCACCACTTCACAAAGGCATACTCGGGCACCCGGGCCGTCTCCCTTTCGGCAGCCGGATCGCCCGGCTGTGCGTCATCTCCCGGGATCGTGGTCAGCGATAGCCTGATAGCGCCGGGCGGCATTCGCGAGCACGGCCTGTCTGACCTCCTCCGGGAAGTCGGGCGGCAGCTCTTCGGCAACACGATCAAAGGCCTGCACGCCGACCTCCCGAAACCGCGCGAAGACGCTCTCGATCAGCGTATCGCCGAGTCCGGAAGCGCGCGGCAGTCTCGGCAAAATGCCGCGGATGAACCTGGTCGATCCGGTAATGCCTATTCCGACCCCGGACCGCCATGGCCAGCTGCATCTGCTGACGACGGATCTGGTTGGCTTCGAGCGCGGGATCGGCGCTGAGAATGTCGTAAAGCGGCGTCATCCTGTAACCCCCCGGCCCAAGAAAGAACGAGAAATTCTTCGCGTGACCATCGGTTGCGCCAAGCATCAGAGAAGCTGGGCTGCAAAGAAGGTTTCTCGATCTTTGCCCGCCTGCGATGATCCGAGCAGCAGGTCAAGACAGTCCGAGATGCCCGGACCGCCCTCCTGCTCGTATTTCAGCGACGAGGCCACGCCGAGTGCCTGGCAGAAATCCTCCTGCGGCAGGCGCAAACGTCGTCCTCGGGATGTGACCCTGTCGAACCGCTCCACAACGAGCGCATCGACATCCCCGAAGCTCTCAATCCAGGCCTCGTTCACATCGAACCCGAAAGCGCGGGCGACACGCAGGCAAAGAAATTCGTTCTCGAGGCTCGTCGACATGTCGATGCCGTGCTGCAGGCGGCCCATCCGTGTCTTGAATATATGGGTGGTCGCCGTCAGCCCGTGCGGGATGTGC
This sequence comes from Qingshengfaniella alkalisoli, assembly GCF_007855645.1. GTDB lineage: Bacteria > Pseudomonadota > Alphaproteobacteria > Rhodobacterales > Rhodobacteraceae > Qingshengfaniella > Qingshengfaniella alkalisoli. The sequence goes on along the minus strand of NZ_CP042262.1, from coordinate 149,848 downwards.
CAGTCCCCGTCCAGGCGTAACAGCGCCGTCTTTTCCTGAGCGCCCGCAACAGAAACGCGGAAGGCTTGATCGTCTCCGAGTCCGAGCGGGTTGCGGTCCAGATTGGCGAGGATGTTGCGGATACGGTCATCGTCGGCGGGCTCGCTTTCGATTGCGAACGGGTCGCCCGGATCGGCTCCCTCCGGCACGAACTGGAGCGCGCCGACGCAGTCGCGGCCGATGACGGCCAGCAGCGAATATGGATCGGTGCCGTGCGCACCCATACGCTCTGCTACCGTCCGTCGCAGTCCTTCGTTGTCCGGCAAGAGGTTGTCGAAAACCGCTAAAACCTGCGGACCACTCTGAAGCTCGGGTCGCAACGGCAAGGATAGGGAAACCGGAAAAACGTTCTCCCAATCGAGCCAGCTCCCGTCGTACCGAAAGAACGTTGCCCCGTCAGCTTGTCTTAGCAGGAGACCACAGCGCCTGCCATTCACGTAGACGGCCAGGCCGGCATGTTTCGGTCTGCGTCCCATCAGAAGATGTCCTCGATCCCCTTGTCCGGATCACCGGGACCGCTGTCACGCGCGCTGAGGGTCAGGTCGAGGCCGAGGGCCGACAACAGTACGAAAAGCGTATCTATGTTGGGCTTGACCGCACCTGACTCGATCCGCGAGATATGATGAGCCCGTATTCCGGCAACCTTCGCAAGCGCGGTCTGGGTCAGGCCGCGCACCTTTCGGGCGTGCCGCAACGCTTCGGCAAGCTCGGGGGCGGAGCGAGTGCGTTGTGGGCGCAAGACCATGTCCGGTTCGCTGGGCATTCTTCACTTCCATGCATATCTTGGCTTATGCCAAATCGTGTATATTCTATGTTTATACCATATGATGCATATTTCTAGATTATACAAGTTCGTGTATAAGCAGCACAGTCAACGACACACCCGCTGACGCCGGTGGCATCATTTGGCAGAATGTAATTCCAGATACTGCAGGATGACCTCGTCGGTCACATTGCCCGAGGTGGTCGAGAAGTATCCGCGCGCCCAGAACCGCCTGCCCCAGTAGCGCTTGCGCAATTCGGGAATCTCCATCTGGATGCGACGCGACGACCGGCCCTTGATCCGCTGCATGACGTCCGACAGCGCGAGCTTCGGCGGGAACGGCAGAAACATATGGATATGATCTCGCGCCAGCACCCCCGCGCACGATATGGACACCCATTTCGTCGCAGCTCTGCCGGATGATCTGTCGGATCCGGTCGCGCATCGGTCCCTGAAGAACCGCGTATCGGTATGTTGTGGCCCAAACAGGAAAGGGCCAACTCACCCTGCGGGTCGCTTTGCGCAACATCGTCTCCTCAACCCACTACACTTCGGTGTTTCGAGTGCCGCTCAGCCGTAGTCGCCGCCATTGGCTGTTTCGACCCAGACTTCATCCCCGGCCCGCAGCTTGTAACCGCTGACAAAGTCGCGGCGCTCGGAACTGCCATCCGGGTGATTGACGGTCAGCGCGTTGGTGTTTTGCGTCGTGGCTTCGGTAGCCGGCCATACCGGGACCTTTGCACGGCTGTAACCTGCTGACAGGATCGCGTCATCACGCATGCGATAGCGTATGGATACGCCGCGACCGCCCTTGTGAACCGCCACGCTGTCGGATCGCTCGCGCAAACGCTTGTGCAGAACGTCGATTCCGTAGCGGGCTTCGCAGATTTCGACCGGGCAATTGAAGGTATCGCCATGATTGCTGGAATACATGGCGTCGAGGCCATCGCGATCCGCAGTTGCACCCCATCCGCCCATTTGTGGTTCCACCATCGTGTAACGACGTCCGGTATCGGGGTGCTGTCCTGCGATGACCGTTCCACAGATGGATGCGAAATGCCCCATCGGCAGGCGGTCCGGCAAAGCATGCGCCATGCATTGCCACAGCATATCGAACAGCCGGATTCGGGTTTCAAAGTAGTAACCCTGCGCTGCGGTCTCGCCAGCGTCGAAAACGGTGCCGTGATCGGTCAGGACCTCCAGCGGTACAAACGACCCGGAATTGGCATAACGGTCAGGATCGCAGAGAGCCTTGAAGATCATCTGGCAAGAGATCACAGCGCCATCGCGGCTGGTGTTGTAGGGGGCGGCCTTCTGATCGGGGTTGCCGCGCAGATCGACCAGGAAGGTGTCGTCGGAAATGGTGATGGTAGCGTGCCAGTCGCTCCCGTCATCCTGCTTTTCCGTTATCTCGAAGCTTCCCTTGGGCAGTTTGGCCAGCCCCTTGCGCGCACGCGCCTCGCCTTCTTCCAGGGCATTTTCGATGGCGTCCTGGAACAGCTCTGGGCCGTGGGCACGTAGCAGGTGGATGATCTGGCTTTCGGCCTTGTTGCTGGCGGCAACCTGTGCCCACAGATCGCCGCGCACAAAATCGGGAAGGCGCGAGTTCGACTCGATAATGTCGAAAACCGGTTGAAGCTTCCGACCCTTCGCAAAAAGCTTTACCGCAGGCAGGCGCAGCCCTTCGGCGAAGATTTCGGTGACGTCGGTTGCCATGGATCCGGGAACCTTGCCTCCGATGTCGCCCCAATGGGCGATCGACGCGGTCCACGCCATGCACTTGTCCTCGAAGAACACCGGCTTGGCGATCACAACATCGTTGAGATGAGTCACGCCGCCGAAATTCGGATCGTTGGTGATGAATACGTCGCCTTCATGGATGTTGTCCCGGTGGATTTCGATGATGCGACGCACGGCCTTGTCGAGAACCCCGACGAAGGTCGGGATCCCCGCACCGGAGCTGACGAGATTTCCTTCGCCATCCGTCACGCCGGTCCCGACATCGAGCACTTCGTAGATGATCGGGCTCATCGCGGTCTTGGCGAGGACGGCGAACATTTCTTCCGCAGCGGCGCCCAACGACGCCTGGATGACGGTCAACGTGAACGGGTCATGGGTCATGTCAGATCACCTTCAGGTCACGGGGCAATTCGGACAGGATTTCCGGCCCGTCGCTTCGCAGGATCACGATGTCTTCAAGGCGAATTCCAAACCGGCCCGGAATGTAGATCCCGGGTTCGATGGAGAACACCATACCTTCTTCAAGGATCGTCTGCGACACGGAGGTCAGATAGGGCTGTTCGTGCACTTCGACGCCCATCCCGTGGCCCGTGCGGTGAACGAAGTATTCGCCATAGCCAGCCTCGGTAATTACACCACGCGCTGCGTCGTCCACTTCGTGTGCCTTGACACCAGGACGTGCCGCTTTCATTGCCGCCTGCACGGCGGCTTCCACGATGGCGTGCACCTCTTCATACCCTACCGGGGGCGTCCCCAGAACGGCCATGCGCGTCATGTCGCTGGAATAGCTATAGCTATCCATGCCGCCGCCGATATCCATGACAACGGAATCGCCGTCCTTGAGCACCGTGTCGCCGGTCTGGTGATGAGGAAATGCGCCGTTTCCACCGGTTCCGACGATGGAAAAGAGCGGCTTGGCGCCTTGCGCGGTGAACTCGGCGCGAATGATCTGTGCGACCTCGAGCTCTGTCATGCCGGGCTTCATCGCGGCCCAGCCCGCACGCATCGCCTTGTCGGCGATCAGGGCATTGCGCTTGAGAACATCGAATTCAGCCGCGTCCTTGCGCATCCGTAATGCGCCGATGGTCGTGGCGGAAAACTCCCGCGCGGCGTGGGGCAACGCATCCTGAACCAGGGCGGCGAAATCCGCACGCATCGTTTCGTCAAGCGCGATCCGTTGCGCATCCGCCGCGTTCAGCGATACCAGAAGGTCATTGAAGGCGCTCACGGGACCTTCGGCATCCGTCCAGTTGAAAAAAGGCAGATCGGTCTGGGCGCGCGTGCCTTCTGCATTCAGCGCGGGCATCAGGAAGGCGGCACCCGTAGCTGACACGCAGGCTAGGCAGGGGCGCTCATCCGGGTGGGGGTGGAATCCCAGCAGCCAATCCATATGCGCCCCCGGCCCGATGGCGACGAGATCGACGCTTTCGGCGGCCATGCGTTCGCGCAGCATATCTAGTCTGTTCATTTGTCTTCCTCCTGTCAGGCGACGTGTCTTGTTAACCGCAGTGCCGCATCGCGGGCGCCGCGGCTGTCTGTCAATTGGATGGCACGGCTCCGCGATAGTGTCCGCAAGCCGCGGTATCTTCTGCCCGTGTCGGATCAGGATGCGTATTTCACGGCTCGCGCATCACTTATTCCGACGTGCCGTAGATTTCGGCAGCCCGTTCCGGCGTGAGTAATCCGGCGCGAAGATCCTGTTTCACGGCAGCCGGGTCACGTCGCTTGGGATCGCCATACCCCGCCCCGCTTGACGTAACGATGCGGATGACGTCATCGGTATTCACCGCCAATTCCGAGACGAAGGAATATTTCTCGGTCTCGCCTGACTTGCGGATCACCTCGACATAGTTGCCGGAGCCTTCTTCGCCGCCATTCAGCGACCACGGCTTGATCCTTGCGCGCGTGTAGCCGGCCGTCAAAAAGCCGTTATCGGTTCTTATCCGGTATTCCAGTTTCAGCCCTCGGCCACCAATGAACTGCCCTTCACCGCCCGGTTCGGTGTTCAGTTCCATCCGGTCGACGATCAGGCCATTGCGGGCTTCCGATATCTCTGCGGGCGTGTTGTAGGTTTCTCCATGAAAACCGGAGAAAATACAGCTGTTTCCGTCACGACCTTCCCATGCGCCCCATCCGCCAATCTGGGGTTCGATGATGGTGTATTGCCGACCGGTATCGGGATGGATGCCGCCAATGAATGTCCCGCAGATCGACGCGAAATGGCCGGCAGGCAGGCGCTCAGCCACATGCGGCGCAAGGCATCGCCAGATCAGGTCGTAAACGCGGACTTCCGTTTCGAAGTAGAACCCGATGGCAGATGGTTCCTTTGCGTGAAAGACCGAGCCTTCGCGCGTAAGAACCTTCAGCGGGCGGAACGAGCCGTCATTGGCAGGTGTGTCCGGATCGGTGAGTGACTTGAACACCATCTGGGCGCAGATCATCGTGCCGTCCTGGCTGGTGTTGGTCGGTCCCTTGTCCTGATCGGGGTTGTCCCGCAGGTCGACGATGAATTCCTCGTCGGTGATCGTGACCTTCACATTGTAGACGCGACCATCATCTTGTTCCTCGGACAACTCGAACGTGCCTTTCGGCAGCTTCTTGAGTTCGGCCAGCGCCGTCTTGCGGCCGAATTCCATGAAACTGTCCATCGCGGCCAGGAACGTGTCGGTGCCATATTTCGTTGCCAGTTCAGACAAGCGTTTCGCGCCGATGCGTACCGATGCGATCGCCGCCCATACGTCGCCCAGAAGGAAATCAGGCATCCGCGAATTCGTGGTGATGATGTCGAGGACCGACTGGATCGGCTCGCCCGCCTCGACCATCTTCACCGCGGGCAGGCGCAGGCCTTCTTGATAGATCTCGGTCGCCTCGCCGGTCAGCGATCCGGGGGCCATGCCGCCCACATCGGAATTATGCGCGATATTGGCAGTCCAGGCGATCAGTTGCCCATCGACAAAGACCGGCATGGCGATGACCAGATCATTCAGATGGGTCACGCCACCGTGATAAGGGTCATTGGTGATAAAAACGTCACCGGGGTTGATGTCGCCCGGCTTGTTGAACTTGCGCAGCAAAGCCTGCACACCCTTGTCGAGTACACCGACGAATGACGGGATCCCCGCACCGGAAGAGGCGATGCGGCCCTGCGCGTCAGTGATCCCGGTGCCCATGTCGAGCACCTCGTAGATGATCGAGCTCATCGCCGTCTTGCGCATCGCGGCGAACATCTCGTCGGCGGCGGCCTGAAGCGAATTCTGGATGATTTCCAGCGTGATCGGATCGTGATCGCTCATCTCATTCTCCCGCATTGAGCGTGATGTGGATGTTGCGGTAGGCGTCGATTTCCACGGTGTTGCGCGGATGGATGACGATGGTGGTGCCCGGATCTTCGACGATGGCGGGGCCGTTGAAGCTCATTCCCGGTTCCAGCTTCTCACCGTCATAGATCGTGGCAACGTGCTTGCCTTCGAGCGCGTAGTCGACTTCGCGGTCGCCTTTCACTGCTTCGGATACCGGAGTGCCCTTCGGCTCTTCGGGCTTCATTTCCAGCTTGCCGACCTCGGCCATCGCGACCAGGTGAATGCCGACCAGTTCCACGGGCGCGTCGAGACGATAGGTGTATTCGCGCTCATAGGTTTCATGGAAATCCTGCGCAATCTTGCCCAGTGCCGCGTCGGTAACGGGGCCGTCTAGCAGAACCTCGGTGGTGTGTTCCTGGTTCTGATAGCGGAACTTGCCGTAGCGCAGGAATTTCACCTTGTCGCCGGATATCCCCTCGGCCTCGAAGGTGCTACTTGCCTCTTTCTCGGTTTCGGCAAAAAGCGATTCAATGGCGGCACCGCCGCCTGCGTTCAGATCGATCAGGCGCGTGACAAAGAAGTCCCGGCGCAGGTCGGACATCATCATGCCCCAGGCGGAAAACACCGACGCCGCAGATGGCACGACAACCTTCTTGACCTGAAGCTCCTGGCCAAGCGCCACGGCATGCATGGCGCCGCCACCGCCGAAGGCCACCAACGTGAAGTCACGCGGATCATGACCACGGTTGAGCGAAACCAGTTTCAGCGCGTTGACCATGTTGTTGTTGGCAATGCGGATGATACCCTGGGCCGCTTCATCGGCGCTGACCCCCAGATTTGCGGCCAACTCGGTCATGGCTTTTTCGGTCGCCGCCATATCCGCGTCGATCGCGCCACCGCAGAAATAATCGCGGTTTATGCGGCCAAGCCAGAGATTGGCGTCCGTCGTGGTGGCCTTGTCACCACCTTTCCCATAGGCCGCCGGACCCGGAAGCGCGCCAGCCGATTGCGGCCCCACATGCAGTTTTCCGAAATCGTCGACCCAGGCAATCGAGCCGCCGCCATTGCCGATTTCAACCAGATCCACGACTGGCACCATCATGGGGTAACCCGCAGATTTGCGCGACCGTTCGATCCAGTAATCGGTCATGATGCGGACCTGACCGTTCTCGATCAGCGAACACTTTGCCGTAGTGCCCCCGATGTCGAGCGCCAGAACATTCGGCTCGCCGATCAGCTTGCCAAGTTCCGCAGCCCCCCAGAAGCCCGAAGCGGGTCCGGATTCAACGATGGTAATGGGTGTTTGCGACGTCTTTTCCAACGAGTCCACACCGCAATTCGACTGCATGATATAGAGGTTCTTGTCGAACCCCTTGCCCGTCAGACCTGCATTCAGCTTGCCCAGATATTTCTGGGCAACGGGTTGCACGTAAGCCGACAGGACTGCGGTGTTGGTGCGTTCGTATTCGCGCCATTCCCGGGTGATCTGGTGCGAGGCAACAACCGAAACCTCGGGCCACAGACGCTGCACTTCCGCCAGCGCTGCTTCTTCATGCGCGGTGTTGGTGTAGGAATGCAGGAAGCTGATGGCTACCGCCTGAACGCCGTCAGCCTTGAACTGGTCAAGGATCTTGGCAAGGCCCGAAAGGTCAAGCGGCGTGACCTCGTCCCCGGTATAGCTGACACGCCCAGGCAGTTCGGCGCGCAGATGGCGCGGCACGAACGGCTCCGGCTTTTCATAGTGCAGGTTGAAAAAGTCGGGACGGTTGCCGCGCGCGATTTCCAGCGTGTCGCGGAAGCCTTCCGTGGTAATCAGCCCGACGGTGACGCCCTTGCGCTCGGTCAGTGCGTTGATCACCACTGTCGTGCCATGCGCAAGGAAATCAACCGACGCCGGGTCGACGCCTGCCTTGTCCAATACGTTCAGCACACCGTTTTCGAAATCAGGCGGTGTTGTGTCGGATTTGGCGGTGATGATACGGGATTCGCCCGTGTCGGTATCGGTTTCGAAGCAGACCAGGTCGGTAAATGTTCCACCTACATCGGTGGCAACGCGTCGCGTGATGTTGACCATTACTTCTCTCCTTCGTTTCGGGTGGCGGCGGCCATCAGGAACGCGATGGCGCCGGGCAGTTTGAGCGATTGTGCGGCGGCGACACGGTCAGGGGTGTAGTGCCCCGCATCATGCAGGCAGTTCAGCGTGCCTTTCAGTTCGCCGTCGATCACGATGGGCAGGTTCAGGACGGATTCGCAGCCCAGAGCAGCGATATATTCGTGATCGGAGAAGACGTCCGCGAATTCCTCGACCGAATTGGCGACGAAGGGTTCTCCGCGACCGACAACCTGATCGGTCCAGCGATCGTAGTGAAACGGCTTTTCGCCAGTAACCGGATAGGCGTCAGGCATGTTGGAATAGGACCGCCACGATACTTCACGATCCGTGTCGCGTTCCATGATCGTGAAAAGCTTCACCCCGATGGTGTCGTTCACAAGGGTTTCCAGTGCCTTGAAGGTCGCTTCGGGTTGGTTGCCGGACGTGGCGACTGCGGTCGCAAGGTCGTTCATTGGCTGCTCTCCATCGAAAGGGTGCGCCGTAGCGCGATTTCTTCGTCCGCGACGACGGGCACGGCACCGATCAGGTCGCGGGTGTAGGGTTCCTGCGGGGTCTCGAAAATGTCTTGCGTGGCGGCACATTCCACCAGCGCGCCGGATTGAAACACGGCCACGCGGTCGGCGATATTGCGCACCACCGACAAATCATGGGTAATGAATAGATAGGTCAGGCCACGCTTGCGGCGCAGGTCATCCAGAAGCCTGAGAACACGTGCCTGCACAAGCACATCGAGCGCCGAGGTTGGTTCGTCCAGAACGACAAGCCTTGAATCGCAGGCCAACGCCCTGGCGATGGCGACACGCTGACGTTGCCCACCCGAAAGTGCGGCAGGGGGGCGATTGCGGAACTCGGCGGGCAGACCTACTTCTTCGAGCGCGGCTTCGACCATCTTCCAGCGCTCGCCGGGCTTGCCGATGCCGTAAACGTCCAGCCCAAGCCGGATGGATGCGCCGACGGTACGCTTGGGGTTCAGCGATGACAGCGGGTTTTGCTGAACCAGCTGGATCGCGCGCCGGTGCTCAAGCTTGCGTTTGGCTGGCAGTGCGGCGCCTTCGAATTCGATCTGCCCGGACGTCGGAGGGAAAATGCCAAGGATCATGTTGGCAAGCGTCGTCTTGCCGGACCCGGATTCACCGACGATGGCAAGGCATTCACCTGCCGAGACATCGAAGCTGACATTTCGGGCGGCGTGAACGACATGTTCGTCGTTTCCAAAAGTCTTGTTGACTGATTTGAGTGACAGGATCGGGATCATGACTTGTTCTCCGAATGGCTCACCAACGGATCAAGGAAGGCGTCCGACGTATCGGCGATGTCTGGTATCCCGCCGCCGGTAATGCGCGGAACGGCAGACATAAGCGCGCGCGTGTACGCGTGGCCGGGATTGGCGAAAACGGCCTCGGTCGGACCCTCTTCGACGATGTTGCCGCGATAGATCACGTAGATCCGGTCGGCAAATTCGCGCACGACACCAAGGTTGTGCGAAATGAACAGCACCGCAGTGTCGTTGCTTTCGACCATTTCGCGCATCAGCTTCAGCGTTTGCGCCTGCACTGTGACATCCAGCGCGGTCCCCGGTTCGTCGGCGATCAGCAAAGAGGGGTGGTTGGCCAGTGCCATCGCGATCACGACACGCTGGTTCATACCCCCCGACAACTGAAACGGATAGGAATCGAGCACCCGTGCCGGGTTCGGGATGTGCACGGAATCCAGCAATTCACTTGCACGGGCGCGTGCCTCGCTGTCCGTCAGTTTCTCCTCGCGACGGCGCAAGACTTCGGCGAACTGGTTGGCAACGGTGAAGACGGGATTAAGCGACGATGTCGGGTCCTGGAAGATCATGGACATGTCGGTGCCGCGCAGCGCATGCCATTGGCGCCGACTGAGATGGTTCAGATCCTGGCCGTTGAAATGCAGCTCACCCGTAATCCGTGCGGCGCGCAGTTCCTGCAGAAGCCCTAGGATGATCCGCGCCGTGACCGATTTGCCCGATCCCGATTCACCGACCAGCGCCACACGTTCGCCTTTCGCGATGGACAGTGAAATGCCGTGAAGTACCTTGGTGAAACCGACATAACCTTTGAAGCCGAGCTCGAGATTGCGAATATCCAGAACGTTGCTCATTGCTCGGTCCCCAGGATTTCGCGCAGGGCGTCGCCCACGAGGTTGAAACCGAACACCGCAACCAGGATGGCGAGGCCCGGGAAGACGGTCAGCCACCAGCTGTCGGGCAGGTACTTTGCCCCTTCGGCTACCATGGAGCCCAAGTCCGGAGTGGGCGGTTGGACACCAAGGCCAAGGAAGGACAAAGACGAGGCGATGATGATGACGAAACCCATATCCAGCGTCATCTTGGTCAGCACTGCAGGCAGGCAGTTCGGCAAGATTTCACGAAATGCGATATGCGCGGTTGAGGCACCTATCACCTCGGCGGCCAGCACATAGCCTTCTTCCCGTTCCGATCGTGCGACGTTGTAGACAAGGCGCGCATACCACGGCCACCACATCGCCGTGACAGCGAGCATCGCGTTGAACAGCGTGGGCTCCAACACGCCCATCATCGCGATCGCCAGGACCAGCGGCGGGATGGACAGGAAGATATCCGTAAGGCGCATCAGCACGAAATCGGCCTTGCCGCCGATATATCCTGCCATCAGCCCCACCACGACACCGATGGGAACAGAGATGGCCAGAACCACCACGCCGAGGATCAGCGAAATGCGATAGGCATAGATGATGCGGCTGAACAGGTCACGGCCGACAAGGTCCGTGCCCATGATGTTGCGCGCGTTTGGTGGTTGATTGAAGTACACGAAGTCGACAACGGACCCCTTGTGCTCGGGGAAAGGTGCGATGAGGTCGGCGAAAACGGCCAAGACCACGACCAGCGTGACGAGGATCACACCCAGAAGCGACAATGGGTTCTTGAGAAGGATCATCAGGGTGCGTTTCATGAGGCGCCCCTTTGCGAATAACGAATGCGTGGATTGAGAAAGGCGATCAACAGATCAACGATGAGGTTCACGATCAGGAACGTCGCCGAAATGATCAGGACCGTCCCGATGATCGCATTCAGATCCTTGCGCAGGATCACGTTGACGCCGTACCGGGACAGACCCGGCCATGCGAAGACGGCCTCAACCAGAAAGGCGTTGCCGAGCATGGCCGCGAAGTCTAGTCCGATGACGGTCAGCGACGGGATCAGGGACGGTTTGAAGGCGTAACGGTTCGCGATCCGGCGCGCTTTGAAGCCATAGGCCTGCGCCATCTCGATATAGGGCTTGTCGTAGGTCTCGATCATGTTCGCCCGTGTCAGGCGCGCGGCTTGACCAATGCCGGACAGGGCTAGGGCGAAGGCGGGCAGGATGATGTGCCAGGCGGCATCGCCGAAAGCCTTGAAGTTTCCTGCAACCAGCGTGTCGATCAGCAGGAACCCGGTATGACGCTGGATCTCGTAGACGTCGCTGATGCGGCCCGCGATAGGGAAGATCGGAAGGAAATAGGCGAACAGCAACATCAGGATAACCGCCCACACGAAGCTGGGCGCGGACACGCCAAGCAGGGATAACAGCCGGATCAGGTGATCCGCCGCCTTTCCGCGAAACCGTGCCGACCAGATGCCCAGGGGCAGCCCGATACCGACCATCATGATGCCAGCGACGATGACCAGTTCCAGCGTGGCGGGCAGAAATTCCGCGATGTCGGTGGTGACGGGGCGGTTGGTGTAAAGCGAAACACCCAGATCGCCGCGCGCCAGATCCTTGAGGAATTGTCCGTATTGAACGTAGATCGGCTCATCAAGGTGCAGATCGGTCCGCAGCTTCTCGATCTGTTCGGCCGTGGCGTTGGGTCCAAGTGCGATGCGGGCCGGGTCCCCGGGGATCACGCGCGCGATGCCGAAGATCAGCATCGAGACGCCCACGAGAACGATCAAAGAGATCCCGAGCCGCCGGAGAAGGAGTCTTAAGACCGGTGACATTTTGCGCTCCAGAAATGTGGTGAGCGGTCGGCGGACATCATCCCGCCGACCCGGTAGACGAGGCTTACTCGGTCATTTCCATGAGCCGGAACGTGAAGCCCATCGCATCAAGACCGAAGGCATGCGCGTCGTCGCTCAGGGCAGGGACGCTGACTCGGTCACTTGCCGCGAATACGGCCTGTTCGTCATAGGCGTAGATCGTGGGCGCCAGTTCCAGAAGCCGGGCGTTCAACTTGGAATAGGCCACTTCGCGTGCCTCGTCGGTCTCTGCCTTGCGCCCTTCCTCGAGATACTGATCGACCTCCGCGTCGTTCAGGTATTCCGGTGATTGCCAGGTACCCGCAGCCGAGGAATGATACATGCCGTACAGCAATGTATCGGGGTCGCCGGTTACCGCATTGACGAAGAGCTGGCTGACATGCGGTGTGTTTTCCGGCTTCGCGACCGCCTCGGTAAAGAGAGCCCAGGGCATCTTGCGGATTTCGGACTTGATGCCAAGCTCATTGAGGTTGGACTGGAACAGCAGTGCAAAGCGTTCTTCCAGCGGGACTTCGGCGATCCAGGTCACTTCTATGTTCATCTCCGCCGGATCGTATTGGCAGGCGTCTAGGTATTCCTTTGCCTTGTCCATATCCTGCGCGCGTGCCTGGTCCTCGCCGTTCGCGCCGAACATGCCGACAGGGATCGCACCAGTCGACGGACGGCCGAGCGACACATCGGGCGTGATGGCGACCATGCGCAGTGCCGTGGAATAGTCGAAGGCATGGGCAAGCGCCTGACGGCAGTTCACGTCGTCAAGCGGCGGCTTTGTCGTGTTCAGCTTAAGATAGAACGCGCCGGAGCCGCCTTCCGTCAAAAGCTGGGCACCGTCATCGGCAAGCGATTTGATGACCTCGGGCGGCAGCCACTGGGATGCGATGTCGTGTTCGCCTTGCGACACAAGGGTCCGTACCGTCGCGGCCTCGAGGCTGTAACGCAGGCGCACGGTGTCGGGGGCCGCGGCAGGCACATCCAGGAAGTAGCTGTCGGCCTTTGCCATGACCGTTTCGTCCTGCGGATTGTGCGATGTGACGCTGTAGGCGCCGCTTCCGGCGCTGTGACCCGACAGATAGGCCTGTCCCCAGTCGCCCATATCGCCTTCGCCGTCGGCCAGGTTTTCCATGACGAGCGCCTTGTCGATGATCGGCAGGCGCACGAGCGATGCGATAAAGGGCGAATAGGGCTGGGTCAGCGAAAATTTGACGGTGTGGGTGTCAACGGCTTCGACCGTGTCCACGACATCGAACAGGTAGGACAGGCCCGCGCCGAGCGCTTTCATGCGTTCAAGCGAGAAAACCACATCTTCGGCGGTCAGCGGGTTGCCGCTTTGAAAGCTCACGTCATCGCGCAACACGAAGGTCAGTTCGGTGCCGTCCTGTGTCCAGCTTTCGGCCAAGTGGGGTGCGTATCCGGGGCCGCCCTGTGCCGGCAGAACCAGCGTGTCATACACGTTGAACATCAGGATGCTGTCGGCAGTATCCGTCGCTTTGGCCGGGTCCAGTTCACCCACCGCGACTTCGTCAAGCCGCAGAACGGTTTCGGCGTGCGCAATGGTTACGGGCGCCACGATCGCGGTGGCGGCCAGCAGGCTTGCGGCAAAGGAATTCTTCAGAAAGGTCATTCTACTCTCCGTTGGCTGGTTCGTTGGCTGTGGTGCCATTGGTATGGATGGGGTCCGGTTCTCCGTCGCCGAATACGTCCATCGTGCCGCACCACATGATTGTCGTGACATCGTCGGTATGGTTCCAGGTCGAATGGGTCCGGCGTGAATCGAAATGGATGGAATCCCCTTCGCGCAGGACGGAAACTTCCCCTTCGATTTCGACGGTGAGCTCTCCTGCCAGGACGAGCATCAGCTCCTCCCCGTCGTGGCTGATCGGTTCACCGCGATGGCCCGGCTTCTCATGGGTCAGCACAGCGCGGAGCGTGCTACCCGGAAAGCTTGCCGACAGGCGTTCGTAGCTGAGCGTTTCGCGACCCGTGGTGTAGGATACCCTGTTCGCCCGCCGGGTCAGATCCTGCGAACTGTCGGGTTGCGACAGGAACGCCCCGATCGGCTGATCAAGAACGTGGGCAATGCTGGCGAGCGACGAAAGCGACGGAACCGTAAGATCGCGTTCGACCTGCGAAATGAACCCGACAGAAAGTCCGGCCTGATCCGCCACTTGCTGCATCGTCATCAGCTTCTGCTTGCGTCGCGAACGCAGTTTCGTCCCCAGTGAGGGCACATCTTTTTCGACTGTGTCGTGATGGCTCATGGCACCCCAGAATTTTAGTAATAGTAAAAACTGGGCCGCGAAACGCTGCACTGTCAAGTTTTACTTATACTAAAAAACGGGAACGCATAACCGATACTGGGCCGGGCGGCACCGGAATCTCAGTGCTTTAAGAGACTTACAGCTATGCGGGCACAAGAAAACTCTGTCGGCCTCCCCGACACATTGTTAGCACATCGCACGGTTTCTCGACATAATACAAACGACTTCAGCGAGTAATAAGTGGCTGCATATCGTTGGGTGACGAATCGGTATCAAGCTCGCGGCATATAATACTCGCCCACTGAAGTGGTCCGGCGTTATGCTTGGGAAAGCGGGGGATCAGAATGGCCACGATGCAGCACAAACCGGAATAGATTACCACGAGGCTGCGACAGAACCCGACCTGCTCCATGCGGTCACGGGCTCCAGGGTCGCGGAAGAGGCAGCAAGCCGGTCTATTTCATTGAAACTGAGAGTGTTGCATGGATCGTTTCCGTTTCGGATCTGGTCCTTCGATCTGACTGCCGGATACCGGGATGCCTTTCAAATTCAACGCATCGCGGCGGGGGCATCGCATGCTCCCCTCGTCTGCCGCCGCCCAAGCCTTACCGATCAGCGGTGGCATCGGGCAGTCCCGCCCCTGCCGCCTGCCCAGCACCCCGTCGAAGTCGATGCCATGCTTCGACAGATCCGGTACCCACTGTGATACGCTACCATGACGCACCTCTCTGTCCGCCTGTTTGTTGGACCGTTGGACTGTTGGACCACCGGGTCATGACTATCCGGAGCGTTCCGTATCCATAAGTTTCGACCGGTCCAGCCGGTAGCTCCTCGGGCGGCTCCGAATTTTTGATGCGGGCAGCAACGTCCCGTGATGCCGACCCATCGCGGCATCAAGATCGCGGGCAAATGCAGCACCATTTTCGTACCCGTGAAGATCGTGAAGAAGTCCGTGGGGCCCAGGGTCTGCCGGAATCTCGATGATCCGCGCGGCCAGAGCATGGGGAACATCCTTGTTCTTTCGCCGCAGGTAGTATGCCAAGGGAAGCTCGGAGGTCGACAGCATCATCCGGCGCCAACGAAACCCCCATCCGGATCACGCGACGAAAGAACACACCCTGCCCCAAGATCCTCACCGATCGTAAGAAGCGCAGGGTGATGCCCGCTTGTGCCCTTGTCGTTGCATATGACGGGCCATCTGTGCGAGCCGTGACCCAAGGCGTCTCCAGAAGTTGCCCGTCGATGATTTCCATAAAGGCCAGGTTCTCGACGCTTTCACCGCGCGGCTGGCAGTAAAGGCTGGAGCACGCCAGCCACAGCAGGCTGCATTGGTGATTGATGCTGAGAACGGGATGATCCTGCTTCACCACCTAGCCACCAGTGCCGACCCTTGCTTCCGCGCGGATGTCTGCGGTTAGAGCCTCGATCTTCTTCTGCGTGTCGCCCAGTTGAACGGCCAGCAGGTTCAGGGCCTTGCGCGCCGGCCTGGGCAGAGGGGCCGCATTGTTCCGCTGATCACAAGGCCCTGCACCGCATTCGGTTGCGCGGCAACATGATCAACCATGAGACCCGCAGTATGTTGGGTGACGGCGGCGTGGTCCCGACAGATCAGAACTTTCATGGAACTATCCTTCCGGTAGCAAAGCGCCCAATAGCGCACTGTCCTGTCCCAGGGTTGCCAGTGTCAGCGGCACCCGAAACAGTGGAGGTTCCCTTTCAAGATGCATTTCCACGCGCGACAGATAGCCTTTGGCAAGCCCGACACTGCCACCAATGGCGACTCTGTCCAGCCCGAAGATGGCGGTCAGATCCCCGCAGAGCCGCGCAATTGCGGCAGCTGATCGATCGATGGCGACCTGGGCCTTTTGCGTTCTCGTCTCGAAAGCCTCCTTCGCATCCCGCGTACCTGCAAACGCAGCAATCGCGCGTCCTGAGGCGGTTACCTCCATGGTACCATATCGCCCGGATCCGCAGCGCGCCTCGCCAAGCGGGCTAGAGACAAACCCTACATGGCCAGCCAGACCGTTTCTGCTGTTCAGAAGACGGCCACTTAGAACCACTCCGCCACCAATACCGGTTGAAACCGTGAGATAGGCAAAATGATCAGCACCTATGCCAGCCCCCATCAATGCTTCGGCCAACGTGGCCGCTGCGGCGTCATTTCTTACAACGACGTTAGACCCGAAGCGGGCGCGCATCTGTTCTAGCAGGGGTTCTTCCCCAATACCCGGCAAAGTGTGTGCGTTCACGGCTTGCCATCGACCAGCGCCATCAACCCGTCCAGCAACCGCCACACCCAAATTGGCCCCGGCTTCAAATCCCAACCGATCGAGCAACGCGGCCATTGCATCCAATTGCGACCAAAAGCTGGCATCGCCATCCGTCGGGGTTTGCAACCGTTCCTCAATCCGACCTGCCGCAATACGAGCGGCGGCCGTTTTCGTGCCGCCCAGATCTACAGCGAACCCTTCCACCATCAGGATCTCCGGACCGCCTCGGCAAACCAGCCCGTGACGACTTCCAGGCGGGTCAACGCACTACCGACGGTGACAGCATCTGCCCCCGCGGCAATGGCTTTTTTCGCGAGATCAGGTGAATTGAAACGGCCTTCAGCCATGACGAAGCTGTCCAACCGGCGAAACTCCCGGATCAGACCGAAATCGGGCGCGTCATCGTCCCCAGCCGTTTCGTCTGTGTAACCCGAAAGTGTGGTCCCGATGATCGTGGCACCTTCAGCCATCGCAGTTTGAGCATCCTCAACGGTAGAGCAATCAGCCATCGCGATCGCTCCCCCGTCAAGTATCGCTGCCACGATATCCTCGCGACGATCTGACCTTGGGCGCCGGGTGGCATCATAGGCAACAATATCAGCCCCAGCTTCCAGCAACTCTTGTGCGTCTCTGACGGTCACCGTGATCCGCACAGGACTGTCGGGCAAATTCCGTTTCACAATACCAATGATCGGCACATTCACATGCGCACGCGTTGCTCTCAGGTTCTCCAGCCCTTCGATACGCAGCCCCGCTGCCCCGCCGGCCACCGCCGCCTGCGCCATTGCCGCGACGATTTCGGGCCTATCCATCGGGCCGTCATCAACGGGCTGGCAGGAGGCGATCAGGCCGCCTCGCAACTGATCCGGAACACTCATCGCATCAAACTCGGCAGGCCAGTCGCAAGGACAGGGAATACGCAGACCAGTATCAGCACCACCAGCGGAGGGATCAGCCAAGGCAAGATCGCCCGCGCCAGTTTCTGAAACGGAATCTCCCCCACCTGTGCCACGACAAACAGCGCCATACCCATCGGAGGGGTCAGGATCGAAATCATCAGGTTAAGGACAACAATGATGCCAAAATGAACCGGATCGACCCCGAAGCCCATAGCGATAGGAACGAGGATCGGCACAACGATCAGAAGGATCACAAGCGACTCAATGAACATCCCCAAGGCGAATATCATCAGATTAACAGCGATCAAAAAACTGAGGGGGCCATCCGCAATGGCCAGGAACATCGATGCGATTTGTTGCGGAGCCTGTTCCCGCGCCAATACATAGCCCAGCAGCGACACCCCCGCGATGATCGTCCCAATGCTGGCTGACGTTGCCGTGGTCTCGTAGATTGCGTCCCACAACCTGCGCCATGTCAGTTCGCGGTAGAATATCAGGTCGATCAGGATCGCATAGACAACAGTCACCGCAGCAGCTTCGGTTGGAGAGAACCAACCGCTGAATATCCCGCCTACGATCACCGCCGGGGTCAGCAGTGCCGGAAAGGACCGGATGAAGAGAGCGATCAATGCCCTGAATCCCAGCCATTGATCGCGCGGATAATCCCTCTTGAGTGCGATAATGTAGACCATCACCATCAAGGCCACCGCACAAAGCACACCGGGCACCACACCCCCCAGAAAAAGTTGCCCGATGGAGGTGTTCGAAATGACACCATAAAGCACCATCGTGATGGAAGGCGGCACCAGCGGCCCGATCATGGACGACGCGGCTGTTACTGAGCCCGCGAACTCCTCATCATAGCCCGCCTTGCGCATAGCTTCGATTTCCATCTTTCCCAGTCCGCCCGCGTCGGCCAGCGCCGATCCGGACATGCCGGAAAAGAAGAGGCTTGCCAGCACGTTCACATGCCCCAACCCGCCCCGGATATGACCAACTGCGGCGCGCGCGAACCCGAACAGAAGGTTTGTAATCCCTGCCCCGTTCAGGATTGCCGCCGCGAGGATAAAGAGGGGAACGGCCAACATGGGAAAACTATTCAGCCCATCAACCATGCGCGAAAGCGCAAAGGCGAGCCCCATACCGGACCAATAGAAGTAGCCCATCGAGACGAGGATCATCGAGATACCAATCGGGACCCCGGCCAGCACCATCAACAGCCACCCAATGGCAATTATAGCTAGGATCATAAAGTGACCTCCAGCTCTTCGGGGTCACGTCGATGGCCAAGACCCGTGATCCGCCGGATGACCCGATTTGCGACCAGGATCATCGCGATGAAACCGGAAGCGTAAAGAACCGCGTCGCTTACTGGAAGGGTAACGGATTCATTCGACCATGTACGCTGGACGGTCTTCCAGCCGATCCAGATCAAGTGAACAACAATGCCGAGATAGATAACATCAATAATCGTAAAAATTGCCACACGAATCCGTCGCCGCAGAGCTTCGACGAGGAAACCCATACGCAGTTGACTATCCGTGCGCTCCACCTCGGAGATGCCGATCATGGCCATCCACACCCAAAGCCAGCGTGCAGCTTCCTCGGTCCAGACGGGGCCAGTAAACAGTGCAGTACGACCCAGGATTTGCAGCATCACGATAAAGATGAGAGCGACAAACAGGAGCGACGCGGCAATCCCCTCAGCGCTGTACTTCCCCGGCGGCTTCATGATCTCTCTCCCCGATTGATCAGGCCGGGGCGCTATCCCCGACCTGAGGAGCTTATTTTGCGGTGACTTCAGCGATAGCGCCTTCACCGAACTCTTCTTCGAGCGTGTCGTAGTAAGGCTGCATTGCGGCTTTGAACGGTTCGAGATCCGGACGCGTCACTGTCAGGCCTTTCTCTTCGAACACTTCCAGAAGTTCTGCCTCGCCCTTCTGGATGAGATCATTGTTCAGCTGACCGCCCGCCGCGATTGCAGTGTTTACCCATTCTTTCTCCTGATCAGACAGTTCGTCCCAGACATGATTGCCGATCATGACCGACGACGATGCCACGAAGTGATTGGTCAGCGCCACGGAGCTTTGTACTTCGTAGAACTTCTGCGCATCGATCGTCGTGAGCGGGTTCTCTTGTGCATCGACCTGATTGGTCTGCAGCGCGAGGTACACTTCTGGAAAAGCCACCGGTGCAGGCGTCGCGCCCACGGCTTCGGCATAGGCGATCAGGAACGGCACGTTCGGCGTGCGCATCCGCAATCCCTTCATGTCTTCAATAGACTCAATGGGTTTGTTAGCAGTCGTCTGACGTGTGCCGTAATACCAGACATCAAGTACTTGCAGCCCGTTCTCGTCAAACTTCTCGGCCATCTTCTGGCCCCATGGACCAGCAACGATCTCTTTGAGCTGCTCATAGTCACTAACGACATAGGGTGCGCCGATCAGCTTCAATTCGGGGATTGTGTAGGACATATCCGGATAGCCGGTGATGACCATATCAAGTTCACCTGCCTGCACCTGCTGAACCATGGCCTTGAAATCACCTAGCGTGGCCGAAGGGAACAGATTGACTGTGAATTCGCCGCCCGAAACTTCCTCCAGAGTCTTCGCGAACTCCGCCGCGCCCTTATAGACCGGCGTTGCCTCATTATCCTGGGTGCCCAGTGTCAGTTCGCGTGCTTGCACGGTTGTGGCCAGCGCCAACGCCGCAGCACCAGTAATTAGAACGCATTTCATGTTCATGGTCTTTTCCTCCGCTATCGAAAATGTTCAGTGGTCTTGCGGCCCGTTGCGCCGCTTCGGGTTTTTGAGCCTTGCACGATAGGATCGGGCGAGATGCCGATCCATCACGTCAGTTGCCATCATAACGTCGCCGTTCAGCACCGCGTCGTAGATCGCGGTATGTTCATCGAACGCCATCGCGTCATGTCGCGCAGGATCATCAACTGCCGGACGTTGAGCCAGAAGCTCAGAAACAAACATGTCATGAAGCGTCAACATCACCGGATTGCCGACGATCGACACCAGCACACGATGAAAGGCGATGTCCGTGGCCGCAAATTGCGACGTACCGATAGCGGCCTCGTTGCGGATAAGTGCCTCTTGAAGGCGCGCGATCTGCGCCCGGTCACCACGCATCGCCGCTTCACGCGCGGCACCTGTTTCGATGAACTGGCGCATCTGCTCCAGGTGAGCACCGCTTTCGGTGCCACCTAGCAGATCGCGAATATGATCCGCAGCTGAATGGAGGATGGTTTGCAGCGACGGGCGGGCTGCCTTTGGCCTCCGACCACCTCCGCTGTCGAGAAAGCCGCGCATCTGCATGAGCGCCAACGCCTCTCGGATCGTCGGCCGCGACGTATCGAAGCGTTCGCAAAGTTGTCTCTCTGTCGGCAAGGCACCACCGACAGGGATCTCACCTTCTCTGATCTCCGAGATCAGCGCCTCGGCGATCACCTCGGGCATGCGCTCTGTGCTCGACAATTCGGTCATGACCCCTCCTTGGCCTGTCCGCTGTGCAATTTTGGTAATACCAGAATAACAGTTTGTCAAACCGTATTTGTTGTTTAGATAGGCGACAATGAATGAATCGCCGTGGAGCCCGAGATGACCAACCCCCTTTCCGGTATGTATGCCGCACTGATGACCGGCCTGAACGACGACGGAAGCTTTAGCCCCGATCGCCAGCACGCGTTGAATGAATATGTCCTGCGCCAGGGGCTTAGCGGTCTATATGTTGGCGGCAGCAGCGGAGAATCGGGCCTGCTCGGAACCGACGAGTTACTGGAGCAGCAGGAAGTGGTAGCCCTCGATTGTGAGAACACGACCCTAATTGCACATGTCGGAGCACCATCGCTGCGCGATTCAATCAAACTTGCAAGAAACGCAAAGAGGCTGGGATACCACGGGCTTTCGGCCCTGCCCCCACATTCCTACCCTTTCAGCGATGCTGAAATATTCGCCTACTACTCCGAGCTTCAAGGGGCCACCGATCTTCCGCTTATCGTCTACGAGGTGCCAGTCCGCACCGGGCGTCCCATTGCCATGGAGACACTGGTCGAGGTCCTGGATCTCCCGAATGTTGCCGGCCTCAAGTTTACATCGACCGACATGTTCAAGCTGTCGATGTTGCGTCGTCGTCGCCCGAGAGCCACACTCTTCTTCGGCTTCGACGAAATCTACCTTTCTGGCGCTGTTCTCGGCGCTGACGGTGGCATCGGAACCACTTATAATCTGCTCGGACGCCTCTATATGGCGCTGGATCGGGCGGTCCAGTCCGGCGACCTCCGTGAGGCGCAACGCCTTCAGGAGATTTCCGCCATTTTCGTCGAAGGTCTTCTGGAGACAGGCGTGCTACCCGGAATGAAAGCTGCGTTTCGAGCTCTCGGAATTGAGGTCGGTCCCACGCGCGCGCCCATGTTGATGCGCGCCGACGACGGCGACGCACGCATCGCCGAACTGGTTGCGCGCCCGGAAGTCGCAGAGTGGATCAGCTGAGCCGCAACAAATCGAACCCAACTGACAAGCTGCGCAACAATGGGAGGGAAGGATACCCAGTACGTCAACAAAGACCACTATCACAGGGCTTCTGACATTTCCCGTAACAGCGGGAAGTGTCGTGGAGGAATTGTCACAGTAACTTTGTCTGATGGTCAGAGCTTCCGGGCTACCGCCGGCAAGCAACAAGAAACAGAACAGATCGCGGCATTGCACAGCGAGCACGCCCGATGCGCTTTGTGGTAAGTATCTCGGGCCGGAAACTGACGTATCATCTGGGAATGGCGTGTGCAGCAACCAAATCGCGATGATCGCACCTGAAATCTCCGTGCCCTAAGCCTTCGGCATCGTACTTTGTCGCACGATCAAGTTCGGCTCGATCTGAAGGACATTCGGGGCAGGAAGCGCATCTTCACTTCGAATGAGGCCGATCACGCGCTCAACAGCCATGCTTGATACACGCTCGACATCGTAATCAACCGACGTGAGCGGTGTTGTGGCATATTCACCGAATTCGATATTGTCATAGCCAACGATGGAAAGGTTCTCCGGCACACGAATTCCGTGTTTCGTGCAATAGCGCAATACTCCCAGCGCGAGAGAGTCATTGGATGCGAACAAGCCCGAAAACCGCACATTTCGCGCCATGAGCTTGGCCATCGCCCAATAACCCGCAGCGACGGAATGGTCGGTCGGATCGATCTCTATGCTTCGGTCAATCTCCACACCGCAATCGGCATGAGCCTGACGATAACCTTCTATCTTTTCGGTATTTCCAAGCGTTTGCGCCCCATCGACCAAAGCAATCTTACGGTGCCCGATGTCCAACAAGTGTCGTGTTGCCGCGTAGGCCCCGGCCCGCTCATCCATGCTAACGGCGTCTATCCCGGCGTCGGGATCACCGACAAGCAGGACGACAGGATAATTCCGGTCCCGCAGCCGTTTGATGTGCTCAAGGCGCCGATGCGAGCAGGGGAATATCAGCATCCCGTCGGCGCGCCTTTGCCGAAACAACTCGACCATCTTGGCTTCTTCGGCGAGGTTGTTGTTCGACGTCGCAAACAAGGTGGCATATCCGCGTTTTGCCAACTCGGTTTCGATCGCTTGAGCAACATGTGTCAGCACAGGATTCTGAAGATCTGTGAGGATCAAGCCAATTGATTTGGTCTCGCGACTAACCAAAGATTGCGCAATCTGGTTCGGCAGATAATTTAGCTGGTCCGCCGCCAAGCGGATCTTTTTCCGGGTCTCTGGCGGAATCCGTGGGCTGTCCCGAAGAGCCAGCGACACAGTATTCACCGAAAACCCGGTATGTTCGGCAATATCTTTAAGGCGAGGACCAGCTTTACCCATAGGTGTCTATGCAGGTGCCTTCGCACGCATTTCGCGAATGGCTTTCAATTGCAGGCAATCTGGTGACATTTCCATCAATTCAATCCGGTTTCCGTCAGGATCAGCAATCCACGCTTGGCGGTTCCCGTCCAAGCCCGGTTTGATCGGCGAAGTCAATACGATACCGGCTTGTTCAAGCTTTGAGACCACAACGTCCAAATCATCAACGGTCAAGCACAGATGGTTCATTGCGTTCGCATTTGGACCCGGCGCCCGGTCACCTTCGGCACCGGGGAAAATTTCTATGTACTGATTGTCGGTAACCCGCAGATAGACGAGCCATGTGGACTCGTCGTCATTCCTGAGGCGCAGCATCTCGGGGAAATCCAACTTATCGCGATAGAACGCCAACGTCTGATCGAGATCCTTCACCTTGATGGCAACATGCCCGATGCTTGTAATGCCTTCCATTGTCTTCCTTTCGCAGGTTCGTGTTTATAGTAACGATAATACCACGTACATTGAGTTATCGGTTCGGATCCCAGTCGGGGCCCCAATCCGGATCGATAGAACGCGAATTCGCTGGAATCTTAGCAATGGCCGACAGGTCGGCTGGCGATAGTCGCAACTTCTGCGCTTCAAAATTGGACGTGATGTGCTGGGGTTGAGAAGACGTCGGAATAGCGGCAAACCCGTGGGCAAGCTCATAGGCGAGAGCAACCTGCTCAGGCGTGGCTCCCAATCGTTCCGCAACGGTGTTCAAGGTAGAATTGCGTCTCGCCAACCCTTTTGCAAGCGGTTGATAACATGTCACCAGAATTCCGTTTTCTTTGCACCAGTCAGTAACATTACGATTTTGAAACAGCGGGTTGCACTCAATCTGGTTGGTGAACAGTGTATCCCGCCCGACAGTATCAAGCGCCTCGCCCAACATCGAGATGGTGAAGTTCGAGACACCGATCAAGCGTGTCAGACCAGCTTCCTGAGCCTGCACAAGCTGCGGCAGATAATCCCTGAGTGGGCGGTCGCCATTCGGCGCGGGCCAATGAATCAGCGCCAGGTCAACCTGGTCCAGGCCGAGTTGGCCGAGACTCCGTTCCAGGGACGGGACCAATTTGCCCGGCGCGAAATTCTCAGGGGTCACCTTGGTCGTGACGAAAACTGAGTCGCGATCCACGCCGGATGCTTTCAAAGCGGCGCCGGTCTCATGCTCGGTATCATAGCTCTGCGCGGTATCCAGGTGGCGGTACCCGATCTCAAGGGCATATTCGATAGCCCTCTGTCCATCTATGCCGGTTCGACCATATGTACCAAAGCCAAGCATCTGATTAGGTTTTATTTTATCCAAGTTGTAGCTCCCTACCCGTCTGTTTCGCCTTCGCTATTTCAGCCAAAACTAGAAGATATTCCTCGCTTTCGTAAATCTGGCACTTGACGAAACGAACGCTTCTTGCTCAGTATTAGCGCTAATACTGTAACCGTGCAAGGGCCGTGGAGATGGGCACGCAGGGTTCGGTAAGGGAGGATAGAATGAAGATTAGGTGGAGTCGGACGACGCCGCAGCTCGCGCTTGGGCCGGCCGTAATACTCACAATGATCGCGTTCGTCGGGTCAATTGCCTGGACGATATATGTGTCTTTCACAACAAGCCGTCGACTACCTGACTATGCGATCGACTGGTCAGAACCGCTTCGGCAATATTCGAGATTGTTTCGCGACTCCGCCTGGCAAACATCTTTATCCAACCTGATTATTCTCGCGCTTGGCAGTGCGCTGGCCATCGTGTTCGGCTTTCTTCTGGCGGCCATGATTGAGCGTGAGCGCCGTGGCGAAGACTTCTTCAGAACGGTCTTTTTGTATCCGCTGGCGGTCTCGCTCATTGTCACGGGGGTTGCATGGCGCTGGATCTTCAATCCGCAGCTCGGCATCGAGCACTTCCTTCATGGACTGGGATGGACGTCCGTTAACTTCAACTGGTTGGCCGACGGTGACACGGCAATGTATGCCATCATTCTGGCGAGCGTCTGGCAAAGCTCGGGCTTCTACATGGCATTGATGCTGGCAGGGCTCAAAAGCATTCCTGACGAAATATGGAGCGCGGCGCGTCTGGACGGTGTCAGCCTTTGGCGCGTGTATCTCGAAATCATCATCCCGATGATGAAGTTTACATTCCTGACCTGCGCCATCCTGCTCTCGCTGGGTGTGATCAAGGCTTATGATATCGTTGTGGCAATGACGAATGGTGGTCCGGGTCAATCCACCTGGGTTCCCGCCTACTTCACCATCAACGCCATGACGAACAAGGGCAATCTCGGATACGCGTCTGCTGCGGCCACAATGATGCTCGTACTTACTCTGCTGGTCTTCCTGCCGTTGGTGTTGCTGACGGTATGGCAGCAGCGCCGCAAGAAAACCGGAGGCGCAGCATGAGCGACCAAAGCGCAATTCGCCCCGCAGTCAGCAGATCAAGGTCGGCATCAGAACGCGAAGTCGTGTTCCCAAGACCCAAGAAGCGCATCTCTGGGCGTTCGATAGCTGTTCTGTCGTTCTTGTTGGTTGCGGCTCTGTTCTTCTGTGTCCCGCTTTACGTACTGGTCGTCACATCGTTCAAATCCATGGATCAGATCAGGGAAGGCGCGATATTCGCCCTGCCCCGCATCTGGAACTGGGAAGCTTGGAATTTCGCATGGAATGAGGCGTGCTCCGGCATCACCTGCGAAGGATTGAAGGTCGGCTTCTGGAACTCGGTAAAAATCCTTTTTCCCTCCCTGATTGCCTCCATCTCGCTGTCTGCGATCACCGGCTATGCGTTGGCACTGTGGGACGTGAAATGGGCGGGTAGCTTTCTCTTCGCTCTGTTCATGGCGGCCTTCGTTCCCTTCCAGATCATCATGTATCCCCTGATCATCGTAACCGTGAATTTGGGTATCTACGGTTCTCTATGGGGCGTGGCGTTCATTCACACGGTCATGACCATGCCCATTCTAACGCTCATTTTCCGCAACTATTACAAAGATATCCCTGACGAGCTCATGAAGGCAGCGACACTCGACAGCGGCAACTTCTGGCGAATTTTCTTCGAAATCATCCTTCCAATGTCGGGCAACATCCTGATTGTCGTGCTCATCATGCAGATCACACACATCTGGAACGACTATCTTGTCGGTGTCACCTTCGGCGGGCTGGGCGCGGCTCCGATGACCGTCAACCTTGCCAACATGGTCACCGTGTCCACCGGCACCGTGTCCTACAACGTCAACATGGCTGCGGCACTGCTGACTGCCATTCCACCACTCGTCATCTATTTCCTGCTGGGCAAATTCTTCGTCCAGGGGATCTCTGCCGGCGCAATCAAGGGATAGTTCGGATGCCCAATCTTTCTTTCGAGTACATTGTCAAGAAATACGGCGATGTTACTGTCTTGGACGAGTTGCACCTCGCGATCGAGGACGGAGATTTCCTTGTCTTGCTCGGACCTTCGGGATGCGGAAAGACGACCTTGCTCAATCTATTGGCGGGCCTTACGGACCTGACGAGTGGTCGCATCATGGTCGGCGAACGAGATGTCAGCGATCTCGACCCGAAGGATCGCGGGCTGGCAATGGTTTTTCAGTCCTATGCCCTTTATCCGACCAAGACCGTACAAGGTAATTTGCGCTTCGGTCTGTCAGCGCGCAACCTGCCACAGGATGAAGTCGAACGCCGAATTCAATGGGCCGCCGAGCTGCTTCAGCTCGGCGCCTTGATGGGCCGTAAGCCGGGCCAACTGTCTGGCGGGCAACGCCAACGAGTCGCGATTGGCCGCGCTTTGGTGAAACACGCGGAGGTTCTGTTGTTCGACGAGCCGCTGTCAAATCTCGACGCCAAACTGCGGACTGAAATGCGAATGGAGATCAAGAAACTCCACGACCAGCTCAATCCCACCGTCGTTTATGTCACACACGACCAAATCGAAGCCATGACCATGGCAACCAAGATCGCAGTCATGAATGGCGGAGAAATTCAGCAGTTCGGCACTCCTGACGAAGTCTACGAAAAACCTGCCAACCTGTTCGTTGCCGGCTTCATCGGCTCGCCGCAGATGACGATTGTCGATTCGACGGTTGTCGCAGGTGATCGGGGCATTTCCGCCGAATTTACGACGGGAGAACGCATTGATCTTTCCGGATACGACTTCAACCTGCCACCCAAACCCGGAAGCATCGTGAAGATCGGGCTTCGTCCGGAACACTTTTCTGCGCCAAATGAGATGGAGGCCGATCCGGCCTGCACCTTGTCCTTACCGGTTGATGTGGTCGAGCGCACCGGCTCGGACACAATTGTCACACTGGCATTCGGCGACAAGCTGATGACAATTCGCACAGAGCCTGACAAGGCGGCGCGGCTGACCCGTGGCGATGTGGTTTCGGTCTCTTACCCCAAGAACAAGCTCAACATCTTCGATGTTCAAAGCGGACATCGCATCTAATGCTTCAATGAGGGAGGAAAGCATGTCAACGACCATAAGACTAACGGCTGCCACAGCTTTTGCGAGCTTGCTGGCCGCCAGCGTTCAAGCCGAAGAGCTGGTGATTTACCAAAAATGGTCTTCACCGGCTGAAGTGGCCGCGCTGAATGTATTGCATGAAGGTGCGGCTGAACTTGGCATTGAATGGATCGACATCACGATCCCCCATGATACGGGTTCAAACGTTAATCTGTTGAACCTCGTAACTGGCGGGAAGCCACCAAATATCTTCTCGGAGAACAATCCGGCCGTTTATCGCGATCTCGAACAGATGGGACTGGCGCGTCCCTTGACCTCTGACTTCGAAAAGGCCGGCGTGACACAGCACCTGCCGCCATCTGTGATCAAGTCGATCACGGTTGACGGCGAGATCATGAAGTTCCCGCTCGGCATCCATATCGATGGAATGCTGTTCTACAACAAGGAGGTTGCTGAAAAAGCGGGAGTATCACCAGAGGGCTGGACCTCTCTTGATGACATGCATGCCGACTTCGACAAGATTCGCGAGGCGGGTGCCGTCCCACTCGCCTTGGGTGCGCAGGCGTGGCAGATCGGTTACCTGACCCATGCGTTGATCGCCACCACGGGTGGTGTTGACCTGTTCGAAAGCATCTATGGACCCGAGCCGAAAGTTGAGGCGCTGGACGATCCTGCGGTGGCAGAGACCTTTGATTGGCTGCGTAAGTTCCAGCAAGCCGCTGATGAAGGATCGATCAACCGCGACTGGAACATGACCGCCAATACCGTGATCAATGGAGACGCACTGATGCAGATCCATGGCGACTGGATGAAAGGCGAATGGCTGGCAGCCGGGAAAGTACCGGGCAAGGACTTCGGATGCATCCAGATCCCGGGATCTAAGGCATTGTCGGTCACGGTTGATGCCTGGGGTTTGCTCGGCGATCAGCCTGAGGCGAAGGATAAGGCAGAACTCGATTTTGCACTTATGGCGGTTTCGCCCGAGATCAACGCGGAATTCGCCGCGAAGAAGGGCTCGACACCGGTACGTACTGACATTCCAACGGAAAATCTCGACGTCTGCTCGCAAGAGGTCATGACAATTCTCGAGGATCCGACCCATCAGGTCCAGAACCCTCACTCCATGGTTGACGCCGACTGGCAGAGCTCGGTCTGGGAAGTCGCTTTCAACTTCTGGAGCGACCCGGACATGTCCACCGAAGACGCGGTCTCTGAGTTGAAGAACAACTTCGACATCATCTTGAACTGAAATCGATTGGGGCTGGCCCATGACGGTCGGCCCCAGCCCCCTACCCCCAATGTACGAGAGCACCCATGGACACACGTCTGCTTGACCGCGACGAAGTGATGCAAATCTGCTTTGTCACTGATGACGTCGAAAAATCCGCACGTTGGTTTGCCGAACTGACCGGCAAGCCATTGCCCGAAGAGGGCCAGGCCGCCGGGCCGGAAGAGGCCAGGGCCATCTATCGCGGCGAACCAGCAACAGTCGGTTGCCGCATCATGATGTTCAAATTTGGCAACATCGACGTCGAATTCCTGCAGCCTGGACCAGAAAAATCGGCGTGGCGCGATCTGCTCGAAGAGAAGGGGCCAGGATGTCATCACATCGCATTTCGCACCCGCAATCTGACCAAGCGCAACGAGTATCTTGAGAGCAAGGGACATGAATTGCTTCAACGTGGTGAATTCGACGGCGGCCATGGACGCTATGCCTACTACGACACCGTGCGTGACCTCGGCATCATGATTGAACTTCTGGAATTCGACGCCGACAAAGAGGCCCAGAACCGATGAGCTACAAGATTTCCTACCAGCTCTATTCGTCGCGTAACTTTCCGCCGCTGAAGGACCAACTGTCGGTCCTGAAAGCAATGGGCTACGATGGCGTCGAGCCTTGGTTGCCTGCCTATGAAGAAGGGGCAGAGACACTCCGTCAGCAGATCGATGATGCCGGGCTCGCCTGCTACGGATTTCATATGCCTCTCGATGGTCTCGTCAACGAGCCCGCGAAATATGTCGAAATCGCGCAGGCATTGGGCGCAACGTATATGATCCCGCCTTTCGTTCCTGCCGAGCAAAGACAAGACACAACCGAATTCTGGCAAAGGATCGGCGAGCAACTGGCGACAGGTGCAGACTACGTGTCCAAGCACGGCTTGAAAGTGGTCTGGCACAACCATGATTTCGAATACGCCGCGCTCCCGGATGGCACGCGCCCGATCGAGCACATCCTGGGACAAAGCGACGACGTCCTGTTCGAAATCGATTGCGGATGGATCACGCGCGCGGGTGCTGATCCCGTCGCAGAGCTGGAACGCTATGCGGATCGGATCGCGGCAATTCAGCCGAAAGATACTGCACCACCGGGAACGGAAAAAGATGACGGGTGGGCGCCGACTGGCGACGGCATCATCGATTGGCCGCGCCTCGCGCCGTTGTTCAAAGAGACCTCCGCCCACCACATTGTCACAGAACACGATAACCCGTCCGACTGGAAGGAATTCGCGCAGCGTTCGATCACCTACCTGAAGTCCTTGGGACTTTGAAACGAAGGGCAATTCATGAAGATCACTGATCTGCGTTGCGCCCTATTGGGCCAGAGTCCGGTCGTGCGTATCATCACCGATGCAGGGATCGACGGGTACGCGCAAGCCGAAACCTGGAAGCCCTTTCTGTTGCCGAACATCTTGGCGCTCAAGGAGCTACTCATCGGCGCGGATCCGACCGATGTCGAGCGGTGCATGCGCCGCATTCGGCATCGGGGTGGCTTCAAGCCTTGGGGCGCAGCCGTGAGTGTAGTTGAAATGGCTTTGTGGGACATCGCAGGCAAGGTGGCGGGCGTGCCAGTCTACAAGCTTCTGGGTGGCAAGCAGCGTGATCGCGTCAGGGTCTATAACGGCGCAAAACGTACTCCCCTCGAAGGATTTACCCCGCAGGACTACGCCCGGAACTGCGAACACATGCTAGGGCAGCCCGAAGACTTCACGATCTTGAAACAGCCCATCGGCTTTCACAGCAAGATGCGGCGCGAGGTTCCGGATTTCTTCTACGGTGACCCCGAAGCGGGCGATCATCACGGACAGCATGACCGCGGCCTGCTGACTGAACGTGGCCTTCAACATATGGTGGATTGCGTGGCTGCCATGAAGGAGGTCTGCGGAGATCGCATAGGGCTGGCACTGGACTGTGGCCCGGGCTGGACTGTGCCCGACGCCATTCGTTTTGCACGCGCGGTAGAGCCGTTCAACCTGCTATGGCTCGAAGACCTGCTGACAGGCGACTACGCTCCCTTCGTCAATGCCGACAGCTATCGCGAAGTGACGCGCTCGACGGCAACCCCTATTCACACGGGCGAGCAAATCTATCTGCGGCAAAACTACAAGGATCTGATCGAAGGAAAGTCCGTGAACATCATAGGCCCCGACCCTTGCGATGTTGGTGGCATCGCGGAACTGAAATGGATCGCAGAATACGCAGATTTGCACGGCATACTGGTCGCGCCGCACGGAACTGCAAACGGCCTTTTGGGACTGGCTGCACTCGTACAAATGTCGGCCGCTCTACCCGCCAATTATATCGGCTTTGAATATCCTGTCGGAGACCCTGACTGGTGGTATGACATTGTTGAAGGGCTTCCTGATCCGATTGTGTGCGACGGCCATATCGACGTTCCCAACCGTCCCGGCATGGGCGTGGACCTAATCCCCGAAAAAGCCATGGCGTATCTTGCGCCCGAACATGCAGGTTTCTTCGATTAATTCCAACACTTGGAGCACTAGATGAAAAGTCTCATCCGGATTTACGATCTCGCCACCGGCCGCGCAGATACTTTGATTGCATTAGACAGGCATATCGAGGCCCCCAACTGGACACCCGATGGCGACGCCCTGATCGTCAACGGCGATGGCCGGCTCTATCGCGTTGACCTGAATTCACCGGCGCTTGGCCTCATCGAGACCGGATTTGCGACAAAGATCAACAATGATCACGGCATTTCGCCGGACGGTTCACAACTGGTCATCAGCGATTCCACTGAGGACGGCGAAAGTGCGATCTATACATTGCCGGCATCGGGGGGACAGCCAAAGCGCGTCACACCGCTTGTTCCGTCCTACTGGCACGGGTGGTCGCCCGATGGAAAAACTTTGGCCTATACGGCAAAGCGGGGCGCAAGCTACCAAATATATACCTGCCACGTGGCCGGCGGTGACGAGACGCAGATAACGAACGATTTTGACCACTGTGACGGCCCCGATTATACGCCCGATGGCGAGTGGATCTGGTTCAACGGCGAGCGTGATGGCAATGTCGACCTTTGGCGGGTCCGGCCCGACGGGGGCGAGGCGGAAAAAATGACATCCGGTGACAGCGTCAACTGGTTCCCTCATCCTTCGCCCGATGGCAGAAATGTTCTGTATCTCGCCTACCAAGCCGGAACCCAGGGACACCCAGGCGGAAAAGACGTCGAGTTACGCTTGATGCCTACGGAGGGAGGACAGTCAAAGGTCTTGCTTGAGCTTTACGGAGGACAGGGAACGATCAACGTTCCATGCTGGGCGCCCGACGGAAGCAAGTTCGCCTTCATGAGTTACGAAGCGGACTAACCAGCCAAACCGGTACCTACGGATAGAACATCGTCGAAGATTTGCTTGTTCGCAGAAGGCGAGAGGTCATCTGGCGACATTCGGTATTGTCATCCCCAGAACCAGTCTGAAAGAATGACGGGCGGCCAGCACCAGCCAAGGCCGCCCAATGTCAGGCGCAAGATGGAGTCGCTGTTCGTCCACGGTTCTGGCTCTGAAACTGAGGTAACAAAATAACACCGTCACATCGGCCTTTCGGGAATACTGGATGGACCACATCTGCGATCGGCTTCGGAGTCTGGGCTATCGGAGGATCTTGGGGCAACGTAAGCGAAACCGACGCCAAAGCAACGCTCCACGTTGCGCTAGACAGTGACATCAGCTTTATCGACACGGCAGACGTTTATGGCGACGATCGTTCTGAGCGATTGATCGGGGAGTCCTAGCAGAGCGCGGCGGAGATCGCCCTCTGGTCACGACCAAAGCCGGGAAACGATTGAACCCGCATGTCGCCGAGGGCTATACCTCGGCTGCACTGGAAACCTTTGCTGATCGCAGCCTGACCAATCTTGGGGTCGGGCGTCTGGACTTGCTGCAACTGCATTACCGGAAATCTACTATTGTCCCGACGCTTTTGCGACGCTTGACGATATGGTTCGAAAAGGAAAAATCGCGCCTTATCGAGTGTCCGTGGAAAAGGTTGAAGAAGGCCTGAAAGCGATTGAGTATGCGTGCAAATCCATGGCCACAGGTATTTATGTCAAAACTACCTGACGCTCTGAAACGGCTCTGCGCCCGGCTTCGTCAGAACGCGCTGATAGAGAAGTCCGATTCCGATCAGGGCGACACCAAGGCCGATGAATGAAAGCGCCCGCCACACCCCGTCGAGCCCCGACATATCCACCAGGAATACCTTCGCGACCGCCGCCAGAACGAATGCGGCCGAAACCAGTCGGAGCAGGCGCAGGCGCAGGCGGAATCCTAGCAGGAGCAGCAGGATACCGAGAGCTAGCCAAGCCACCGAGTAGCTGTAGAGTTCCAGCGGTCCGCTTCCGCCCGCGTCCAGATAGGGGCGATGAAAGACGGCGCGGACCTCCAGCGACACCCAGGCGAATGCCAGTGCTCCCGACAGCCCCCCGGCAACCAGACGATACCAGCCGGGACGATGCCTGCCCGCCCAGAGCGCGATTGCCGCACAGAGCAATGCCGGAAGCAGGTAGGCGACGAGCAGCAGGTTGAGAACCGCGCCTTCCCCGATGGATTCTCCGCTGACCAACGGGTTGAGAACAAACAGATGCAGGCCGGCGATAGTCGCGAAGCCGGCCAGGCTCAGGCCGAGACTGCCATGGCGAAGAACCGAACTGTGAGCCACTCGATCAAGCCGGCCTGCGGCGATTCCGCCCACAAGCATCACCAGGCTGTGAAGGCTCCATTCCGCCAGTGTCTCGGGGGCCGTGTGCATCGCACCGTCGTTCATGGCGTGATGGACGAGAACCGCAAGCGTCGTGAGGCACAGGAACAACGCGAGCGCCTCGAAGAGTTGCTGCACGCGATCGCGCGCGTGTCGTGCCAGCCGCCAGGCCGCGAAGCTGAACGCGAGCGCGGGAACACCGTAGCCGTAGAGCAAGGCGTTCATGATCGGGGTTGTCCCCAGGCGATCCGGGCCGACTATGGTCGGCTGATGGGCGATGGCGGCACAACTCAGGAGCGCGACACCGAAGGCCACCATCGGGAGCTTGGGCAGCGGGCGCTGGCAGTGGACCCAGACGGCTCCGGCGGCAAGCAGGGCCAGCGCCACCGGCAACCAGCCGTCCTGCAGCGCCATTGCCATGGCGGCGGCGATGGCGCCCACGGTGCCGGTGGCGTAGGCGGTCACCGCCGCATCGCGGCCGAAAATGGCGGGGCGAAGGTTGCGGTCCAGAACGGTCGTGATGCAAAGGAAAGCCGCTGCGAGAGCGAGGGCGATCCCGCTGAACATCAGGTTGACCTCGAATGGGGACAGGCGGAAATAACCGATGCCGATCAGCGCCAGCGGCGTGCCCACACCGGTCGCGGCCAGCGCCCAACGTCCAGCCGACCGCCATGCGCCCCACGCACTCAGTCCGCCTGACAGGAACGCGAACAGAAGACCGACTTGGACGAACCCGTCGGCATCGGGATCGGCCAACGCAGCCGCGATACGAGAGGCAGCCACCGGGTACTGTTGAAGGTCGATCGTCGAAAGCGGTACATCCCAGGACAGGAACCCGAGGATCAGCAATACACCTGCGCCGGGTGCGGCCACCGCCACGACAGGCCACTCCGTGGCGATCAGGAGCAGGGCGATGGCAACGGTGGCAACCATGATCACCGACAGTGCGCTGAAGTGGTCGATTTGCAGCAGGTAGAGCAACGGTCCAGCATGAAGGAACAGGATCAGCGCTGCGGCCCGGTCCTGCCGTCCCGGCACCTGTGCCGCATTTCTGGGAGAGAATGATATGACGAAGACGAAGGCCGCGAGGGCGAAAACCACCAGATCGTAGGCGGCGAGCGCCCCTGCCATCCCGGTATCGATTGCGGCCAGCGCGATGAGGTGACCCCAGAGCAACGCACCCGTCGCACCTGCGAACGCCAGCCAGCGCCACAGGCGAAGACGTGCCACCGTATAAGCTGCACAGGTGACGGCGATACCGTAAAGTGCCAACGGCCATGCCGAAGCCTGGTCGGACTGAACCAGGAAGGGAACGACATAGCTCGCGATCAGCCCGTAGGACGCAATGGCGGGCCCGTGGAGAATGGCGGCTGCAAGAGTCAGCAACGCGACGCAGGCCAGCAGCAGAAAGGCAGCGACCGATCCTATCAGCCCATAGAGAACGTGTGCTGCGAAGATGCTCGCGAATACTGTGGTTGTTCCCGCGAACGTCAGGACTCCGGGAATATAGGCACGTGGTCGATCCGGTGCATCGGGATATTTGCGGCGAAGCCACTCACCCCCTGCAAGCAGCGCCAGCCCCAAGAGCACACCGGCGAGAACCCGTGCCGGCGGCGTGAGCAAACCGGCCTCTATCGAATAGCGAACGAGGAACACACCGCCCAGTACCAACGCCAACCCGCCGGCCCAGACAACCCACCGTGTACCGAACCGTTCCTCCAGCGAGACTCGCGCAGGTGTCGTGTGTGCGCTGAGCGGCTTGCGCTCGGGCGTTGAGCGAGCAGGTTTTTTCTGCTTCGTGCCCTGCGAACTCTTGGAGAGTGGCGCGACAGATCTCTCAGGCGCGTCTCGTCCGTGCGCCTGTTCGGGCTGAGAGCCATCGAAGGCGCTGGTCGTCGATGCCTCGCGCGATGCGGCGCTGGCACCGTCGGCCAGGAGATCTCCACCATCGATCAGCTGCTGTAGCTGCGCCTCCATCTCACGTAGTCGGCGTTCGACACGACGGGCCCGGGTAAAGGTGATAATGCCCAGCCCGCTGCCGATCAGGAGAAAGCAACTCAGCAGAAATGCGAAACCAGCCATTTACTCTCCCGGGTACAAACGTGCGAATGTCCACTTCGCCGACGAGTCCGCCGTGGTGGTTCGGGCGACATCGGACTGACATCATTGTCTTTTCGTGACGTTCTTGTCACCGGATGTCCAGCCCCCTTGCATCCGCAATATCGCATTGGAACCGATATGCCTCGAGGCGCCGCGTCGGCAAGAACATCAGCCACCTTCAGCGTTACGAAATCGCAATGTTGAACAACGCCATATCTCGCCTGCTGCCGGCGATTTCAGAGCGGACAGGATAGCGGACCCGCCCGTAGTGCTGACTACATCGCGCCACGATGCTCCCGCTCCGAGAGTACTGACGCAATCCAGGCAAGCACCGCCTTCGGTCTCGCGGTCTGTTGTGTGAGGGCAGGTCCGAGGCAAAGCAAAGGACTTGGTCGCTCCAAGCCGCATGGGGTCCGCAACGGCCATCGCGTCGTGTCCAATGGCTACCATCGTAGAACCTACGGCGATCAAACGGCCACACAACGAACGGTTAATACCGCGCATCGTCCCGGTCAGAATTATGGTTGCCCCGAATACAGATCGCCATACGACGCGCGATATCGTTCAACTCGGTACCGCGTGAGAACCGCAGTCAGCCTCAATCTTGAGACGAACTGGTTTGGTTTGCGAGGTCGGCTGCATTGCGATTCATCAATGCTTCGGCGGTGCGGCGAGTGTTGTCGTAAATCCCGAGCCCAAGATAAAGTCCACCACCCAACAGAATGATATAAATAGTCCCGCCGACAAGGACAGCTAGCCCGGCCAGAAACCCTCCATCCGGCACAAACATGGCTGACACGGACCCGATCACGACTCCGATGATCGACAAAATGACAATAAGCCCAACAAGTTTTTCCAACGAACGTATAAAGAAGTCGCGCATCTGATCCTCTTGATTTTAGTGTAAAAAAACCTGCATCAATCGCATTGTCAACCAATACCTGTAATCGACATGGCTTTGTTATGTGACTGATATCAGGCTGAGCTTATCGGCTATTCTGAAGATTGGGCGACCAGGTCGACAGCACGGTCGGACAATTTTCGAAGCAACCTGTCAGGGCCGCGGATCCGAAACGGGTCTTCCATATGACCAGAAATATATCTGTGTGCTGCATCTGCGTGATAGCAAGATTGCGCGCTATCAGGATTATTGGAACCCGTTGGTGTTGGTCTCGGCCCTTGGTGGCCAAGAGGTGATGGCCAAAGCCTATGCTCACTAAGAAACGCGGGTCCGATATGATTAGCCCGATACAAGCTTCGAGCGTCACGTCAAGACCGGCACCGTAAAGTTACGCGCCCCTTGCGCCAGACCCAGTCGTCATCGATGCTGACCACACGGGGTGTCACAGCAGGGTCTTCAGTCGCCTCCCGGACGTTACGCAGGAAAGTATCCTTGCTCACCGGCAGCATTAGCCGCCCGGCAAGTGCCTGCGCGGGGCGACCACCGGGGGCAAGGCGAGGTGATACACCGTCCCCTGCATGCGTGGCGTGCGCCGTGCATGCAGCAGCGTCACGGCAAGTGGAAACCTTTCGGTGAATATCCTGACAAGACAACATATAGCCCTGCAGCGAAAGGGCCGCACGTTCAGGAGGACTCTGACTTACCGTCCGTGAGCGAGCAGATCCGCGAGCCGTCGCCAATCGTGACTGTGGATGTATCGAGAAACCTCGTCGCAGCCAGTGCAGGCAGCGGTTGTCCCCGTCGCTCCCGCATGAACAAGGACGGTGTCCTCCACCAACTCCATTCGTTCCGCCTTCAGCCCTCGGTGCAGGAACGCCCGTCGACTCTTCCCAGTTGGATGCCATGACGTTGGCGCGCACTTCCACTTCGATCGCGGAATCGGCGAAACCAAGAATGCGGGCGCGCGGCATGCCGGCTTCGTCTTCCTCCACCAGAGGGTGGGCCGAAACGTGTTTGCGGATCTGAGCCAGTAGCCACTCGAACTGTGCGGGCGAGGTTTCATATCCCAGTCCGATGACTTGCCGGAACAGACACTTGTCCCGCGTTGAATAGTTGGTGATATGCATCTTGGCCAAGGCGCCGCTGGGAACAGTGGTCAGCGTTCCATCCAGCCCGCGGATGCGGCTGGACCTCGGCCCGATCGCCCCGACGATCCCGGTCGAACCACCATAGAGGATGATATCGCCCACCCGGAAGGGGCGATCGGCAAAGATGGAAACACCCCCGAACAGGTTTTCGACCGTGGATTGCGCCGCAAGAGCATGCGCAAAACCACCAACACCGAGCCCTGCGACCAGCCCAAGAGCGGGAATGCCAAGATCGCTGGCCCCCCAAACCGGTACTGCCACACTTGCCAGCAGTGATCCGACCCGCGCCAGAAGGCGCAGTAGATGTGCATCATGGCTGTCATCGGGGATCGCCGGCAGCGCAATAATCGTCTCGAAGGCAAGGAACACGGCAAGCCAGGCCACCCAAGCCAGCCCGATATAGACAAGGCCCGTGGCCCAAAGGTCCATGGCTTCGGCAAAACTTCCGGAAAGGTTTATCTGAGTCCGCATGAAGCCATGCATCGCGGTTGCGAACATTGACAGCACAAGCGGCGTCGTCAGGCGGAGTGCTAGCCCCCAGACTGCGCTCCGCTCTGCCCCCAGGCGCGACACCAGACGGGACCAGAAGATCATGACGAATAGGAGCAGCGTCCAGAAAACCAGAACCAGCATGACCTTCCATGTGGGTGTTCCGCAAACGAGACCATGCAAAAGCTCGGGGAGTTTCTCGACGACCGAATAGGGAATGTATGGCCCGGTGAAGCGGATCTGCTCGTCCCGC
Source organism: Qingshengfaniella alkalisoli (assembly GCF_007855645.1). GTDB lineage: Bacteria > Pseudomonadota > Alphaproteobacteria > Rhodobacterales > Rhodobacteraceae > Qingshengfaniella > Qingshengfaniella alkalisoli. The sequence continues at coordinate 111,244 of NZ_CP042262.1, read as the reverse complement.
CAGCTGAGATACTGGACCGCTTGCAGGGGTGGGTAGTCTATGATCTGCGCGTGAAATTCCGGTAGTCGCCTCATGGTTTCCGGCGAGAAAGGTAAGCGCTGCGTTGTTCACCCTCTTCGACCTTTCTGATCGCGATCTCGGTTTGGGGAATGTGCCAGATTGGCGGGGCATTGCTTCCGCCCGGAATGTCTTCGGGATGAAGTGCGGGAAGTCGTGGCAGAATATCGAGTAGATAGGCAAAGGATGCGCCACTGACTTCAACTCGGGTGGCTAGTGCGGTCTCGCTCAGATCAAACAGCCGCCATCCGCGTCCCATGGTGCGGAATATCTGCTGAACACCGGCGGGGGGTCTTATCCGCATGATAGGCTTCGTAGAGATCTTCCAGCTCTCGCGTCACAGATTGAAGCGACTGATACGTTGCCCGGGGACTGGAGGTGTCAAGCGGTGCAAGCGGGCCTAGTTCTTGTGCATGTGCTCCCGACCACAAGAACATGGCTCCAACAATGCTCAACAGGCGGTTCATTTGTCTGTGCATTGTAGGCGTTTCATAGCAGTAAATGAGCACGCCCCACAGCACAGTTCAACATTCTGAAAGGCATTTTACTGCTATTCCGGGCCGATTGCCGCTTCAATCTGGACAGCGCTGGAGCTTTTGATCTCGATTTGTTGATATGCTTCTGATCCGCGCATCGCACTACTGGGCGCGGGTTCTGGCTAATCTTGGACACGAAGTGCGATTGATCTCGCCTCAGTTTGTGAAGCCCTTCGTCAAGTCAAACAAGAATGATCGCAATGATGCCGAGGCAATCTGTGAAGCGGTTGGCAGGCCATCAATGCGGTTCGTACTGCCAAAGTCGCCAGAGCAGTTGGAAATCCAAGCAGTCCCCCAGATCCGCCAGCGGGTGGTTGCAAACCGCAGGGGAATGGGCTGGCTCGGGACAAACGCGGGCGACCCGGGCGTTTTTTTGGGGGGGTGGCGACCCGGCGCTGTCTCAGCGTGTAGATACTCTTTGGTCTGGTGATGAGGCAGCAGTCGGGCATGGTCGCCAGCTTGTAGGGCCGCGCAGGTCTCGACCGGCCAGTACCGGACTATTCGACGCTGTGCCCTCGACAGTAGCACACCCAAGCGCAGTTCCGTATCACGCTAGGGTCGGGCCCTCAACACCAAGACATAGACTGATCAGGGTCGTAAAACGCACCTCAACCGTCGCAATGTGGTCGCCTCCACAAAGTCGTTTCGTCCTTGTATGATCAGGATCAACCGTGCGTTGATTCCCTTCCTGCCACTCGGCTGCATGGCGTTTGCCGGATTTCACCGGAGTTACTCATGACGGAAACTCAGATCTTTTTTCTGGTTATCGCGGTTCTGGTCATATTCACGATCTCACGCGGACTACGAATCGTGCCCCAAGCGGACAAGTGGATTGTCGAACGTTTCGGAAAGTTCCAGCGGGTCCTTGGCCCCGGCATCAACCTCATCATCCCGTTCGTTGACCGCATCCCACACAAGATCACCGTTCTCGAGCGCCAGTTGCCCAATGCCAGCCAGGATGCGATCACCTCAGACAACGTCCTGGTGGATCTCGAAACCAGTGTCTTTTACCGCATCATCCAGCCCGAAAAGACTGTCTATCGCATCCGCGACATCGACAGCGCGATTGCCACCACTGTTGCGGGGATTGTGCGCTCTGCCGTGGGCAAGATCGAACTCGACGAGGTTCAGTCCAACCGCTCTGCACTGATCGCCGAGATCAAAGCCGCAGTCGAGGACGCGGTAGAGCAATGGGGGATAGAGGTCACCCGCGCCGAAATTCTGGACGTGAATCTCGACGAGGCGACCCGCAACGCCATGCTGCAGCAACTTAATGCAGAACGCGCAAGGCGGGCATCGGTGACACAGGCCGAGGGCGAAAAGCGCGCGATCGAGCTGAAGGCCGATGCCCAGCTTTACGAGGCCAGCAAACTGGCTGACGCCCGCCGTATCGAAGCCGATGCCGAAGCTTATGCCACAGAGGTGGTTGCCGCAGCGATTGCGAAGAACGGGATCGAAGCCGCGCAGTATCAGGTCGCGCTGAAGCAGGTTGATGCTTTGGCCGCTCTGGGAGATAGTTCTGGCACCTCCACCATTCTGGTGCCGGCCAACGCGCTGGACGCCTTCGGCGACGCATTCAAGATGCTCAAGGGGCTGAAATGATAGATTTGGTAGGTTTTATAAATCCGCACACCGCCATTTTCTGGTTCGTCTTCGGCGCGGCGCTGATCGTTCTGGAAATACTGCTGCCGTCATTTCTGGCGCTCGGTTTCGGAATTGGCGCCTGGATCGTCGCGGTGGTGCTCTACTTCCTTGATCCCGCCGAGGGCTCCGCCCCGTTTATCTTTATGTCCTGGGCATTGCTCTCTGCGGCCGTCTGGATCGTGCTTCGGAAAATATTCCGCAATCGCGCGGCCGACGAAGACCCCTATGACGGCGATATCAACGAATACTGAAAACCGGCTGGTGTGCCGTGGGCCTTGTCGTCGCTCTAGGTATTCGACAAGAAGGGTTGATGCTGCGCAAGGAGGAGTCGCAGCGGCCGCACCTATTGCGAGACTACTTTGTCAGTCCCTTCAACGGCCACCTCACGATCAGCTTATTGCGACAGTGCAAGGAGATATGCGCGAAAGTTGGCGCCGTCTGATCAGGCGGCAGCTTGAAGTTGGTGGATCCCATCGCGGAACTCAATCCCCTGGATGATCTCTGGCAGTCGATTTTGACCATCGAGCTTGCGCCCTTTCTTTTTGGCGGACATCATCAGCTTGAAGACCATGGCCAGACCGGTCATGCGGCTGAGACATCCTTTGGTGCGCTTCGTGCGATGCCGGACGGTGGCGAAGGTGCTTTCGATTGGGTTTGACGTCCGAATGTGTTTCCAGTGTTTCGCCGGATAGTCGTAAAAGGTCAGCAACGCCTCACGATCCTTGGCAAGCTCGGCAAGGACTCTATCGTATTTGACGCCGTAGTTTCGCTGAAGAAGTCGAAAGCAGCGTTGGCCTCGGCCTTTGTTTCCGCCTGCCAGATATCCTGCAAATGGCCCTTGGCTTTAGCTTGCACGGACTTCGGCATGCGCTGAGCACATTCATGGTCTTGTGGACCCAACAACGTTGTTCCCGCGTCGTCGCGAATACCTCCCGCAGGGCGGTCCAGAACCCGAGCGTGCCATCACCAACTTTCGCGCGTTACTCAGTGCAAGCGGCGCAATCATGCCGCTTTACTCAAGGTCTCATCTTGCGGACCACGCGCCCGACTGTCGTTCAAGCAGCAGGCAATTGTGCTCGGCCAAATAGCGGCTCGATTGCCCTGGCAGCCGCTCGATACGGATCGGATAGTGCTTTGCGCCATCCTTGTATTCGGAATACTTTGTCGGCGAGTTCGTCTGCGTGTCGAGGGCAACAGCTGATGCCGCAGCATCCGGCATTTTCTTTGAGAAAAGTCCAGATTATGGTCGCGCGAATATCGACCCTATGTTGTAGAAAGACAGCCGGATGCCCGAGGTCGTCACGTTTGATCAGTTGTTCCAGTTCGCCCATCGATTGCTTTTGCACGCCGACCGGCAGTTTCTGGCGATTGCCGGCGCACCAGGATCCGGAAAAAGCACCAGTGCAGAGCTGATTCAAAAACGCCTTGAACAGCTGGCCCCCAAGCAAAGTGCGCTGTTGCCGATGGACGGGTTTCACTATGATGACGATGTTTTGCGTTCGCTGGGTCGGTATGAACGCAAGGGGGCGTCCGATACGTTCGATGTGGGTGGCCTTCGTGCGACGTTGCAGCGACTGCGAGCCAGAGACGAACCCGACGTCGCGGTTCCGGTATTTTGCCGGGATCGCGAGTTGTCCCGCGGTTCTGCACGATTGATACCCGCTGAAGTTCAGGTGATCATCGTCGAAGGAAACTACCTGTTGCTCGATCAGAATCCCTGGTCATCGTTGCAGCCGTTTTTCGATCTAACCTGCATGATCGATGTCGATGAACCGGAACTGTCACAACGCCTATATGCGCGCTGGCAGGGATATGGATTAAATGACGCTCAAATCAGGCAAAAACTGGACGGCAATGATCTGCCCAACGTTGCGGTGGTGCGCGATCACAGTGTTCCGGCGGATCTGGTGTTCAAACAATAACGCGGTTCAAGGAAACAGATACTGGGCGTAGATCGGGGCGCAGGCGGCACCCACAGCGCGGGCATTTGCTCCGATGGAGGCTTCTTCCGGCTGAGGCGGCAGCATGCCGCGCAGGTCAAGTTTCAAAAGCTCGGATCGGGTGCATTCTACCAGTTGCCTGCGAATGCCAGGTGGAAATGCGCCATCAATCAGAACCGCTTCGAAATCCAGCACGCTGCCGATAGATCGCGTGGCGTGGGCCAAGGCATGCGCCGCGTGTTTGATCCAATGATCCGCTTGGGTAGCAAAACCGGACCAGTCCTGCGGGTTTCGCCAAAGTACCGAGCCATCAAACCCGTCCTGAACGATGGCAGCGTCCAGCAGATACAGCGATGCGGCGTCGATTAAGGCTATCTCATCACCATTGAGCCGCGTCACCCGCAAAGAACCAAAAGCACCTGCGTTCTTCTTTGCACCGACCGTCACGCTGGAGTTTTGCACGACGCCTCCACCGATGAAGGAACCTATGAAGAAGTAAGCATAATCCGTGAACTCTCGCCCGCGACCAAACACATGCTCGGCACGGCAGGCGGCGGTCGCATCGTTTTCGAGAAAGACGGGCAGATCGCTGATCAGAGATAATTCCTGCTGGAGATCGATTCTGCTCCATATCTTGAAATCATCGGGGGCGCCGAGTACATCCGTCCAGCTCCAAATCTCGGTCGGCGCGGCGATGCCGATGCCGCAAAGGCGCTTTCGTTGCTCCTTGCTCAGATTGGCTGATAGCTCCGCGATACCGTTCTGGAGAAAGGAAAAGATCTCGACAGGCATCGGATATTTGAATGTTGTCTTCCGTTGTCCCAGAACCTCGCCTTTGAGGTTCATCACCAACAGATCGGCAGATCTTCGTCCGATTTTCATTCCGAAGGACAGTGCGCCATCGGGGTTCAGGGCCATTGGCACGGATGGTTTGCCGACCCGCCCCCGGTTGGGTTCGCACCGTTGCAGGAAACCTTCCCCTTCAAGCTTGCGCAGTATGTTGGATACGGTTTGTGGCGACAGGCCCGTGAGTTTGGAAATCTCGCTGCCGGGAAGCTGCCCATAGCGCTGGATCGTGGACATGGTGAGCCGTTCGTTATGGGCACGCACACCTGTGGAGTTCGCGCCGTCGCTTAATTTGCGGACTTCAGTCGGTTGCATACTGGCTCCTTCGTCAGCGATGAAAATATCCAGCCCCATTTATAAATCAACTGGATTTATTTATTGATCGAATCAGAATTTCGCCGTTATCCCTAGTAAGCCCGTTGGAGGATCGGGCCGGGAGACGTGTTGCCGTCGCCCTCGATATAGGGAGGAAAATCATGACAAAACTACTTTCCATCAGTGCGCTTGCGCTGGCCGCTTCTACTGCTGGTGCTGCTGCGCAGGACATCGGTGCCTGCCTGATCACCAAAACGGATACCAACCCGTTCTTTGTGAAAATGAAAGAGGGCGCCACAGCCAAGGCCGAAGAGTTGGGCATCAACCTGAAGTCCTATGCCGGCAAAATCGACGGGGACCATGAAAGCCAAGTCGCCGCGATCGAGACCTGCATCGCTGATGGCGCGAAGGGCATTCTTCTTACCGCGTCGGACACATCCTCTATCGTGTCATCTGTTCAGCAAGCGCGAGATGCGGGGATCTTGGTAATTGCGCTCGACACTCCGCTGAACCCGATTGACGCGGCCGATGCGACCTTCGCCACGGACAATTTTCTGGCTGGTGAACTGATTGGCAAATGGGCCGCCGCGAAGTTGGGCGATGATGCGGCGGATGCTAAGATCGCGATGCTGGATCTGGGCGTCAGCCAGCCAACCGTTGGCGTGCTGCGCGATCAGGGCTTTTTGCAAGGTTTCGGAATTGAACTTGGCGATCCCAACAAATGGGGCGATGAGGACGATCCACGCATCGTTGGCAATGACGTGACTGCCGGCAACGAAGAGGGTGGTCGCCGGGCAATGGAGAACCTGCTTGCCAAGGATCCGATGATCAACGTCGTCTATACGATAAACGAACCCGCCGCCGCAGGCGCTTACGAGGCGCTGAAGGCAATTGGCCGTGAAGAGGATGTGATCATCGTGTCCGTTGATGGCGGCTGTCCCGGTGTTCAGAATGTCGCCGATGGTGTGATCGGCGCGACATCGCAACAATACCCGCTGGATATGGCCGCTCTGGGTATCGAAGCGATTGCCCAATACGCTGCTGATGGCACGCTGCCACAGCCAACGGAGGGCAAGGATTTCTTCGACACCGGTGTTGCGTTGGTGACAGGCGAGCCGGTCGACGGGGTCGACTCAATCACGGTCGAAGAGGGCATGGATCTCTGCTGGGGTTGATTGCCTATGATGTAGTTCCGGCGCGGTTCTCGCCGCGCCGGGGTGGAATCGATCAGTAAAGACCAAACCGGAAGGAGGTCCCATGACGACATCTGCCGATGAGGCGGAGAACATCGACGCCACAGCCGCCCCACAAGCCGAAGCGGTGGCCGAGTTCGATCAGCAGCACAGCACATTGCAGCGGGTCCAGCACTTCCTGCATCAGATACCAGCCGCCGTTCCTCTGATCGTACTTGTCCTGTCCATCATCGTGTTTGGATTACTGTTGGGATCGAAGTTCTTTTCACCCTTTGCGCTTACCCTGATCCTGCAACAGGTGGCGATCGTCGGAATAACCGCTGCCGCGCAGTCGCTGGTCATTCTGACGGCAGGGATCGATCTGAGCGTTGGCGCGATGATGGTGTTCTCGTCGGTCCTGATGGGGCAGTTCACATTCCGCTACGGAATTCCTGCGGAGATCGCGATCGGGCTGGGTCTGATGGCGGGAACGGTGATGGGGGTTATCAACGGTGTTCTGGTTGCTTTCATGCGCCTGCCGCCATTCATTGTGACCTTAGGCACGTGGCAGATCTATCTTGCGGCGAACTATCTCTATTCCGCAAACGAAACGATCCGCGCACAAGAGATAGAGGAACACGCAGCCGCATTACAGTTCTTCGGGCTGAGCTTTCGGATCGGCGGTGCCGTCTTCACCTATGGCGTTGTCCTGATGCTTGTTCTGGTGTTCGGACTGGCCTACGCGCTGCGACAAACGGCTTGGGGCAGGCATGTCTATGCGGTCGGCGACGACAAGGATGCGGCAGAGCTGTCGGGCGTGCAAACCAAGCGGGTACTCGTGTCGGTCTACGCGCTGTCAGGGCTGATCTGCGCACTGGCGGGCTGGGTATTGATTGGCCGGATCGGGTCTGTTTCACCGACATCCGGGCAGTTGGCCAATATCGAAGCAATTACTGCGGTCGTCATTGGCGGGATCAGCTTGTTCGGCGGTCGCGGGTCCATCCTGGGAACTTTGTGTGGCGCGCTGATCGTCGGTGTTTTTTCGCTCGGGCTAAGGATGGCGGGAACCGATCCGCAATGGACCTATCTGCTGATTGGTATGCTCATCATCGTTGCGGTGGCGATTGATCAATGGATCAGAAAGGTGTCGGTGTGATGGACCCCATTCTGCAAGGCAAGAAGCTGGTCAAGCACTACGGTCGCGTCGTGGCGCTGGATCACTGTGACTTCGAACTCTATCCAGGTGAAGTCCTCGCCATTATCGGAGACAACGGGGCGGGCAAGTCCACCTTGGTCAAGGCATTGTCCGGCGCGGTGACGCCCGATGATGGCGAGGTATGGCTCGATGGGAAGCGCATGAATTTTCATTCGCCTCTCGACGCACGAGAATACGGAATCGAAACCGTCTATCAGCAGCTTGCCATGTCGCCAGCTTTGTCTATCGCCGACAACATGTTCATGGGACGCGAACTGCGCAAGAAGGGTTTGATGGGTTCGCTGCTGCGTCAGTTGGACCACAAAGAGATGGAGCGTTTCGCGCGTGAAAAGCTGAATGATCTAGGACTTATGACAATCCAGAATATCCGCCAGCCCGTTGAAACGTTGTCTGGTGGACAGCGTCAGGGGGTGGCGGTCGCGCGGGCTGCGGCGTTCGGATCGAAGGTTATCATCCTCGACGAACCCACGGCTGCGCTAGGGGTCAAAGAAAGTCGCAAAGTGTTGGAACTTATTCAGGATGTGAAAGCCAGAGGCATTCCAATCGTCCTGATCAGCCACAATATGCCCCATGTGTTCGAGGTCGCGGATCGCATTCATATCCACCGGCTTGGCAAACGTCTTTGCGTCGTCAAGCCGAACGAATGCACGATGTCGGACGCTGTCGCGTTGATGACGGGGGCATTGGACCCCGATCATGCAAAGGCACCGGGATCATCGCCGGGCCCCGCTGAGGAATACCTGCACAGTCTTTAGTTCACTCTGAAAACTCTGCATAATTCTTCCGTCACGGCCCACGACACTATTACGCCGAGGGGCGATCTGGTTTCGATGTAAAGATTCTCAACCACGAGATGCCCGAGTGCAGTCTCGCCCTTTTTTTCAAAACGTTATGCCCGCATTGCAACCTGAGCAAGACGCAACTGGAAACGCTGGCATCGCTTTGCGCAACAACGTCCTGCCAAAAGATAATGTCATCATGATTCATCGTTACAGAGCCTGCCGATTTAGGACGACGCGTCGAGGCCGTCGCGAAAATCGTTCCATCCCGCATCGACAGACGACGGCGCATCGCGCCACTGCCCCAAAGGCTCCCCGGTGACCGGATCGGCTGCGGGGATCGGCAAGGTCATGATGAGTTTGGACGCGGCGCGAAAGCCCTCTACACTCAGGAATGCTTCTTGGATATTGTCCCAGTCGCGCCCCTCAGGGTAGCCCCCCACCACCTGCACATCCTCAGAATTTCCAGTCATGGCGTGCGAGACACCGGCAGGCATGACCACCACATCACCTGTCTCGACCCGGACTGTGCGACCGCCCTGCCCGAAAAGCTCCAGCTCCATCCAGCCGGAGGCAACGCCCAAGCATTCGTGGCTAGTAGAATGGAAATGATGATAGAGGTAGATTCCCGGATAGCACCAGTTGTTCAGCCAGCCGTTCTGCTGAAAGCGTGCACGCAGAGCGTCGGCACCGCCACCGGATACGCCGTCACGATGGATGAGAAGTGGAAAACGACTGTTGGGCACTCGCCCGATGGGCCTTGATCGCAACTCTTCTACTGTTCGGGTCATGCCATTCCTCGCTAGTTCATCAGTACGTCACCGTGATGGCAAGACGGGGCAACACGCGCTGCCCCCGTCCACTGGATCAGTTACCGCCCCAGGCTTCTGGGTAGTTCTCCATTTCTTCGCAGCCGCACATCGCGTAGTGCAGCGGCGGCATTGCAGGGTTCACGAACTGGTCAAGGTTCTCCTGGGTGATCGCGGGCTGCGGCAGCACCCATTCCGGCCCTGGCAACGGTTCGCCCTCGATCACACGGGCTGCGGCGATGACCGCTGTGCGCCACTGGTAGGTGGGGTAGGTCGGTGCAATCGCAGTCAGGCCCTCATCCTGCCACTTGCGCAGGAAATCCTGCTGGTCCTCGCCCACGAAGACCGGAATGTCGTAGCCCGAGTCCTCGAACGCCTCGATCGCGGCGACGGCCGTGGCGCCCGCATCCATCCAGACCGCGTCGACATCGCCACGCATCAGGTAGTCCTCGACAATGGATTTGGTCTTTGCATTGTCACCATCGGTAAACTCGGCACCAACGATGTTCATGCTGGCCTCTTCAAGGATGCGGCGGCCCGCTGAATAGCGGGTTTCAAGTACATCCACCCCGGGCAGGATTCGCAGCATCAGCACGTCGGAGCCCCCATCAAGCTGGCTCACAATGAATTCGGCGCCCTGGATTCCAAAGCCGTAGCCACCGACCGGGTGGATGAAGGACACCGGGCAATCCGTGTTGACACCCCGATCGAAGACGATGACCGGCATCGCCTCGCAAGCGCGCTCAACGGCCGGGGTTAACGCGGCGGTAGTGTTGGGCGACACGATCATTACATCGCAATCGTCCCCCGCGAGAAGATCATCGATGTCCGCAATCTGCTTGTCGTCGGAGCCTTCTGCATCGACGTGAATGAAGTCACCAATGGACTCGTGGTTGGCCAGTTCTTCGGTCATGTTCGTATAGCCCACGACCCGCCATGGATTGTTCACACCCGCATTCGAGAAGCAAACCGTCGCCGGAGCAGTCAGACCCAGATCTGCAGTCTCGACCATGTCGCCGCCGATATGCTGTAGCCAAGGCTGGCCTTCGGGACCCATAGGTTCAGCCTGCAGTTGATCCCGCTGCTTTGCAAATTCTTCGGGGTCGTCGAAGTTCTGAGCGTGAAGCGGTAGGGCGCTGAGTGCAAGCGCGCTCACCGCCATCAATATGTGTCTCATCTCTCTCTCCCTATCAGTCGGGGTTTCCCCCTCAGTTTCCCGTCTGCTTCCTACGATGCATGGCCAGCGCGACGGCTGCGATCAGGATCAGCCCTTGCACCACCTGCCGGACGGGTTGCGGCAGGCCAAGAAAGTTCAAAAGCGTGAAGATGGCGGTTAGCGCCAGCGCACCACCGAGAGCCGCCGGAACAGAGCCCCTGCCGCCCAGAAGCTGTGCGCCGCCGAGCACCGCGGCGGTGATCGCCTGCAACTCGTAGCCCGCACCGACATCCGTCGATACACCCGCAAAACCGCCCAGCAGAATGCCAGCAATGGCACCGGAAAGGCCCGACACCATGAATGCCGTGATGCGCACGCGATTTACGGCCACACCTGCAAGGCGGGCTGCGACCGGATTGTCCCCTATCGCGTGAACCTGTCTGCCAAGGTTCGTCCTGTGCATCAGCCAGGCTAGTACGCAGCCAACGACGATCAGAACGACCACCGAGACCGGGACAAAACGGACGAGAGGCACATCGCGGATCAGTTCACGCCCGAAAAAGCGGAACGTATCAGGCAGGTAACCTCGCGGCGCTCCTCCCGACCAGAGGAAGGCCAGACCGTTGAGGGTGATCATCATACCAAGTGTCGCAATAAGTGACGGCACACGTAAGAAACACACGACCAGCCCGTTGATCGCACCGACGCCAAGGCCCAGCCCCAGCATAAGGGGAATCACCCAATAGGTCGCAGCCGGATCATTGTTGGTAAGCATGGACGAGCCGACCACAACCAGCGTGATGAGCGAGCCAACCGACAAGTCGAAGCCGCCTGATACGATGACGTAGACCTGTCCTGCCGCCAGAATCGCAAGCGGCGCCGCACGCTTCAGAAAGTTCATGTAGCCGGTTGGTTCCACGAAGCTTGGGTTCATGAATATGATGGCCACAATCAATGCGGCCAGCAACACCCAGACCGGATTGATCTGCGGAAGACGGCGGCGCTTTTCCGTTCCTCGCGTGCTCACCTTCTCCGTCATGCCACGATCCGTTTAGAGTTTATGGCGTAAAAGGCGACGGCCGCCACGATAATGATACCGCGCAGCACCTGCTTGGCAAAACTGTCGACTCCCGCGATATTGAAAACGGAATCAATGAGAGAGAAGATCAGCATCCCCGCCATCGTCCCCCAAATACCACCGCGCCCTCCGGCCAGTACCGTCCCGCCAATTACCACGACGGCGATGCTTTCAAGGTCGTAAACCCCGTCGGCTCCGATCCACGGCGCTCCCGAACGCAGGCGGGACGCTAGGTAAAGGCCCGCGACCGCCGCGCAGACCGAACAGATGACGTGCGACAGGATGACAATACGCCCTGTCTTGATGCCCGCGAAACGGGCGGCTTCCTCGTTGCCGCCGACCGCGTAGATGTCCGATCCGAACTTGCTGAAGCGCAGCACACCCCAAGCCAACACAGCAAGGGCAGTAAGGAACAAAAGCGCCAAAGGAAAGGGTCCGATTTCGCCATATGCAAATACCTGGAACGCCGCTGGCACTTCGCCTGCGAAGTTGGAAACGAAGGCGGACAGACAGCCTTGGATGATCAGGCTCATACCCAGCGTTGCGATCAGGGGATTCACCTGAAGACCACTGACAACAAGCCCGTTTGTTAGCCCCACCACCCCGCCGAGAGCGACGGCTGAAAAAATGGCCGGTACGATCATGGCGGGAGAGCCATCCATGATGACCGAGGCCAGAACGGCCGTTGCCGAGATCAGGCTCGCGACACTCAAGTCGATGGAGGCAACAAGGATGACAAATGTCTGCCCGATCGCGGTGATTCCAAGAGCAATAGAGCGCCCGAGAATGGCGATTAAATTATCGAAGGTTAGATACTGCGTCTGGTCGGTGGCAAGCGCGACGAGCACATAGATTAGGAACGACCCGCCCAGAAGGATCAGTGGCGCCCATCGTTCGAATCGGAAAGCCTTTCGGCGAGGTGAGGTATCACTGTGGACGCTCATGCGGCCACCTCCGTCTCACCGGTCGCGGCATACATGACCTCCTGCTCGCTTGCGCCGTATGGGAACTCGGCGACAATCCGGCCCTCCTGCATGACCAACACGCGGTCGGCCACGCCGATCACTTCCGGCAGGTCCGACGAGATCATCAGTATGCCAGCCCCTTCGCGGGCAAGATCTCGCATCAGATGATAGATACCCGCCTTGGAGTTGACATCGATGCCGCGGGTCGGCTCGATGAAGATCAGCAGTTTGGGCCGCATAGATATCCAGCGAGCCACGATGGTCTTTTGCTGGTTCCCACCCGACAACCCGCGAATGTCCTGATCATAGGACGCGGCGCGAATTTTCATTTGGTCGAGCAGTCTGTCCATCCCTGCCGTATCGACATGGGCATTGATCCGGTCTCTGGTCCAGAGTGGCGCGAAAGCGCGCGATGTCAGCATCCCATTGTCACGCACTGACTGCATCACCACGAGCCCTTCGCTCTTGCGGTCGCCAGGTAATAGCCCGATACCGCCCATGATTGCCTTGCGTGGCGTACGGAAGGAAACCGTTTCGCCATTCAAGGTAACATCGCCGCGCTTGAACGGGGTTTCGCCGAATATCGCATTTGCCAGTGCCACCCGGCCAGCACCCTGAATGCCGGCAAGCCCCACGATCTCGCCCGCTCGCACATCAAGATCAATGTCATGCAGCACGTCATTTCCTGCATCGCGCACTGTGAGGACGGGCGTGCCTATTTCGTCCGGAGAGGCGGGAGGCGCGTAAAAATCGGCAATGTCCCGCCCCACCATCGCGCGCACGATCGCATCCGGCGCTGGCACCTTGTCGAACCGCGCAGCAACTTCGCCGTCCTTCAGCACCGTGACCCGATCGGCCAGCCGGGTGATCTCGCGCATCCGGTGCGTGATGTAGATGATCGCAACGCCTCGGTCGCGCAGTGCGTCGACGGTGGCGAAAAGCTCCTCGCATTCCGCCTCATTCAGCGCGGCGGTCGGCTCGTCCATCACCACAACGCGCGCGCCAATCGACACCGCCTTCGCGATCTCCACCACCTGCTGAGTCGCCACGTCCAGCTCTCCAACCCTGCGATCAGGGTCGATGCGTCCAGCAGCTGCAAACAAGGTCAGAACATCTTTCGTCTCGGCACGCATTCTTGCAGTGTCGATCAGCCCATAGCGCGAGCGCAATTCTCGTCCCAGAAAGAGGTTCTGCGCAACGGTCCTTTCAGGAAGCAGCGAGAATTCCTGGTAGATCACGGCAATCCCCGAACGCAGCGATTCGACGGGGTGAGCGAAATGCACCGCCTCGCCGTTCATATGAACAGCGCCAGAATCGGCCTGATAGACGCCAGACAAAATCTTGATAAGCGTGGATTTTCCCGCACCGTTCTCGCCCACCAGCGCTTGGACCTCTCCAGCGCGAACGTCAAAACTCACGTCCGTAAGCGCGCGCACGCCGGGAAAGGTCTTGGTGATGCCCTTCATTTCTATGACGGTGGCGGTCATGCGGCTTCCCACGTACGTCGAATGAAATCATGCGATTCCGTGAACAACGTCTCGAAATCCGGAAAGAGCGGTCGCCAGACCCGTGTCGCAGCGGCCAGTTCCGGAACACCTGCTCCAAACGCCTCAAGGACAACATGCCCGTCAAAACCGACCGCCTTCGCCGCGCGGATCACCGAGGTAAAATCAATCTGGCCACGCCCCGGGATGCCTCGGTCATTCTCCGATATGTGTAGCACATGCATCTTGTCACCAAGATGTTGGATTGCCGCCAACTGGTCCCGTTCCTCGATATTGGCGTGAAACGTGTCGTACATGATGCCGAAGGCAGGGTGATCGACCCTGTCGGAATAGGCGCGCGCCTGCTCCATCGTGTTCAGGAAATAGGTCTCAAAGCGATTGAGATGTTCCAGAGCAAGCCGGTAACCACCCCGTGCCGCCCGTTCGGCCATCGCTTGGTGCGCCTCTACTCCGCGGGCGATCTCCGCTTCGGTCGGCCCAATTCCCGTAAACTGTCCGATCGGGGCATGAAAAGGCCCTCCGACTGTTTCGGACCCGAGTGCCTCGGCGCAATCCTGAATCCAGGAAAGATGATCGATACCACGTTGCCGTATCTCAGCGTCGTCCGAGAGCGGATTCGCCGAGAACTCCGGAACGATCGACGTTTGTGCACGTCCCAATCCGAGACTCGCTATTTTCTCTCCCAGCCAAGCGTAGTGATCCGGACTTCCGCGCATTGCCGGCACCTCGACATGGTCATAGCCGATCTCGGCAAGTCGCTCGATCTGTGGCAGATGACCCTCATCAATATGTCCGGCGAGACACAGCAGATTGACACCAAGCTTCATGGTATCACCCGTGCACCAATTGCAGACGCAAAGGAGCAGGCGCAAAGCATGACACCCCACCTGCGATGCGCGGATTGGCAAACGACATTAGGCGCAGGGCCGAACCCTTCGCAGTTTTCCTTCATGGTTCCTCCCTGCGGCGCCGTCCCCCCGGCACCTTGTATAGTGGACTGCACATGATTCACGGCAAGATTGCAATAAAAAATGTAATCGATTACTCGGAGCAGATGGCAAGGGGGGCGACAGAATGGCGAGGCCAAAGATCAAGGACGTGGCGACGCTCGCCGGTGTGTCCACGGCCACGGTAAGCCGGGCATTGTCCGCCCCCGCAGAGTGTGGGGCCGGCCACCCGCGAAAAGGTCATGCGGGCCGTGAGCGAAACCGGTTACCGGGTCAACGCTGCCGCACGCGACCTGCGCCAACGCCGCGCCCGGTCAATCCTCATCCTGGCTCCGAACCTGTCCAACACCTTCTTCAGCCGGATATTCGCGGCAGTCCAGGAAGAGGCAAGTGCGGCGGGACTCACCGTCCAGATATCCGACAGCCGCATCGGGCGCGACCGGATCTTGTCGCTTGGCCATGACGGCCGCGCCGACGGTATCGTGCTTCTGGATGGCGGTCTCGAACCGGAGGTCGTGAACGGATGGCAACTGCCGCTCATTCAACTCAGCGAATGGAACGACGCCTACGTCGCGCCACACCTTGGGATCGACAACCATGCAGCCGCCAGCCTCGCAGTCGAACACCTTGCGGAACTCGGACACCATTCGGTCATGCATGTGAGCGGTCCGAAACATAACGTGCTTGCCGTCGCGCGAAGGGACGGATTTCTGGCCGAGTCCGCAAAGCGCGCGATGGAGCCTTCTGTGTTCTCGGGCGATTTCACCCTGGAGGCAGGCGCGGAAGCCGCTCGCCGATGGGCACGCCTGCCGGTGCTTGATCGCCCGACCGGGGTCTTCTGCGCATCTGACGAATGCGCATTTGGCTTTATTTCGGAAAGCGTACACATGGGGTACACTGTGCCCGGCGATGTGTCAGTCATCGGCTTCGACGATATCGACTTCGCTGATCGTTTCCTGCCGGCGCTCACGACTATCCATCAACCTCGTGCTGAAATGGGCCGCATTGCGGCCAAGCGGGTCATAGACATGATCCGCTGCTTGCATCGTGAAGGCTTGGGGCCGTCGGAAGATCCGACGCAATCGATCGAAGCATCACTCGTCGTACGCTCTTCGACCGGCCCGGCATCTCGCGGCAGGGATGCCGTGACATGACCGAGTTGCACAGATCAACTTCGTGTTGGAGTTCGCCCTAGCCGAAACGGACTTGAAGCGGTGCGTTCAAAAACTGGGCGTCCAAGCCCTGACATCAGGTTAACCCAACTTCGACAGTTAAACACCTAAACGATTGATATTGATGAGGCCGAAGAGCCAAAGATGTGACAACGGGACCCGTCAAGCGGGCCTGGGACGGTTCATGGCTTCGAAGAGGTCGAGTTGCTCCGGTGTTGTTCTGCTGATGCCATGCAAGGTACGATTTCCCGCATGGACATGTGTTTCTGGATGCGCGCGAGCAGATCCAGGGCTGTACGGGGACTGGCGCTGGTCCGCTATCGCATCATGCGCATGCGGTTGAAGGCAAAGGGGCATTCAGCAAGCACACGAGTTGCCCCTCGACATGCTCGCGCGCATCCAGCGACACACCACGCACATCGAAACTAAGACCTTCCCCCCGAGTTTGGGACCGCTGACGGCCGTCGCGGTGGAGGCCTTCGGACCCGACATCGCGCAGTTCAAAACGGGACGTGACTTTGCGGCGCGGTTGGGCCTGGTGCCCAGGCAGCATTCCTCTGGAGAAAAGGAACGCTTGGGGCGGATGACGAAGGCCGGACAGGCAGATATTCGACGGACGTTGATTATGTGACCGCCTCCCGACGGCATTAATGTGCCAGGGTGGGTCTGCGATGATCCACAAAGGAGGACGGTCATGTCGGAGATTATCACAGTCGGGCTCGATCTCACGGAGAATGTGTTCCAAGTGCATGGAGCTGCTGCATCGGGCCGCGCGGTGTTGCGTAAGAAACTGCGGCGAGCGCAGGTGTTGGAGTTTTTCAGCCAGCCGCCGGCTTGCGTTGTCGCCATGGAAGGGTGCGGCGGTGCGCATTTTTGGGGCCGCGATATCGGGAAGCTCGGCCATGATGTTCGGCTGATCCCTCCAGCTTACGTCAAGCCTTTCGTGAAGTAATGACCACCTCTGCATTACTTAACTAATCATTAGTTAGCCATAATGCGGAGGAACGTGTGTCAGGCCTGTCAATGTGGCCTTCTATAACGCCACGGGCCGGTATGCTGTTCGGAAGGCTGGGCTCACATCGGTTCAGAGAGCTGTAAGCGCTCGAGCCCCGGGTCTGAATTTCCCTGCCTTGAACTTCGAAGTCCGTATCGCGTACTCCTCGTCGATCGCTCACCCTGGCCTTGCGGCCATGTCGTGCCTTTCTCCTTCTCGGGATCAGATCACGCCATTCGATAATTTTCCTGCTTTGTCGAAATTTCCCAGACCATCCGAGCCATCTTGTTCGCCAAGGCAAGGGGGGCCACCATCTTCGGCGCTTGCGCGCCACCAGTGCGGCCAGCCAACGGTTCGAGCAGCCTCCTTTTCGGACAACCCAGCGTAGCATGCTCATGGCGCCCACAATCAGCAATCGACGAATGTCGGTCGCCCCATTTTGCTGACTGATCCCAGCCGTGCCTTTCCTCCCGTAGACCTTTGTCGTGGCACCAAACCCAGCCAGGCAGCGAAGTTGCGACCGCTGTCAAACGTATCAAGATCAGGCGCGAATGCTGCGACCGCTCCTGCGGTGACCGGGCCGGTTCCAAGAATGGTGCAAAGCCTGCGCAATCGCTCGTCTGTCTTTGATGAGACTTCCAGCTCATCAGAAAGCTGGTCAATGACTTCGGTGAGGCGCGCAATCTGCTCGACATAGATCGATCCCATATGGCGGACGGGCCCGGGCAGATCTGTGCTCTCATCAGCAAGGGCGTTCTCAAGTAGTTTTGGGCTTGCAGGCTCTTTGGGCGCTACCAACCCAAATTCAGCCAAATGGCCGCGCAGGGTGTTTATCAGCTGCGTCCGCTGTCGAACCATACATTGATGCGTTCGGAACACTACAGCACGGCCTTGGGTTGCCGCGCTCTTCACTGCAACAAATCGCATGGTAGGGCGCAACGCAGCTTCTGCGATGGCCTCTGCATCCGCTCGGCCATTCTTCTGGCGGTTAACAAACGGCTTCACGTAAGCAACTGGCACAAGCCAAACTTCATGACCATGGCTTTGGGCAAATCTTCCCCAGTGATGCGAGATGGCACAAGCCTCCATTGCCACAATGCAGGCCGGTGGGGGCATCCACCGCGTCAGTTCACTCCGCTCACATGCGAAGACCCCGCCAACCCTCAGAAAACTCGTCGTGCCAAGACGACCACCGGGGAGAGTCGTGTAGCCTGCGAAGTTGGGTATCCTGCATCTGGTCTATCCCCCATTCGTGAGGCCCGGCACCAGCCCGTCTGGCGCAACTCTCGAAGGAGAATGCCGCAGGAGAGACCACCAGCCCAGCCAGTTTACTTCGCGATCATGAGGTTTAGTCGACGACGATCGACATCAAATCAATCTCATCTGTCGGAGAAATCGAGGTTTCGAAGAAAGCCCTGTTCCGCGCAATTCGCTCATCGTCCCAATCCCACCAGCTCAGATCGAGCATTTGACGGATCACTGACGGGCTAAAACGGTACCGAATCTCGCGAGCCGGGCTCCCGGCGACAATAGCGAAAGGTGGTACGGATTTCGTGACCGTCGTTCCCGCACCGATAACGGCACCGTGCCCCACCCTTACGCCCGACAGAACAGTAACTTTGTCGCCAATCCAAACATTGTGGCCGATCTCCACGGGACCCCTTGTCTCTCCTGCAGAAATGAAACTAAAGCGTTCATTTAGCCATATTTGCTGGTTAGGGAGATCGGTTCGGTGATTTCCGGAAATGAGAGCGACATATCTACCAAATGCGCAATACTTTCCTATTAATACCCTCCCGCGTGCGGTAAATGCACCGTTGATTGACGTATATTCACCACATAACACACGTCCTTTTATGGCCCACTCTTGCTTGGGACCCCGAATTTTGTCGGACGCAATCTCCGCTGGATGTGAAAGAGAATGAAGCTGGTCAATCTGGTTTTTTTGAGAAGAGTTCGAAATCCACGAGGCGCCACTCGTCGCTAGCCGTTCAAGCTTGCACAAACACATCAACTTTACCTCATTGTCAACAGGCAGAAGGTGTGGACGTTTGCTGGACTATCCGGCAGAACGTTGTCGAGACCGTCGAACAGATGTTTTAAATGGGAGTGAGAGCGACACCTTGACTGAAAGCAATGGTAAAGTCACCACGTTCATTCGCGGGCAGGCGGACATCCTGGCGGAGGCCATCGCGGCGCTTCCAGATGGATCGGGCAAGCGGATGCTCGACATCGGGACCGGATCCGGCTTGGCCGCGCGCGCCTTTCTGGCCGCCGGGTGGGATGTGACGGCGACTGGGTTCGACGTGGACGCCTATCTCACAGACCAAGCGGTCTTCCCGGAGGGGATCGAACTGCACGAGAATGTCGACGTAACCGACATGACCCTGTTCCCGGACGCGAGCTTTGATGTCGTATGGTGCGCGCATGTTCTGGAGCACGTGCTGGATACCGGCCGAGCTCTGGCCGAGATCCGGCGCGTCCTGAAACCAGACGGCCTGCTGCTGGTTACCGTCCCGCCGGCAAAGTCGACTGTTGTCGGCGGCCATGTCAGCAATGGCTGGAACGTCGGCAACCTGATGTATGTGCTGGCGGTGACCGGGTTCGACCTGCGGTCGGGCCGGTTCGTTCGACATGGTTACAACATCTTTGGCGAGGTTGGCCGTGGCGAGGCCCCACCCCGGTCCGAACTGAGGTTCGCGAATGGCGATCTCGAGAGGCTGACCGAACTTGGATCGTTTCCCGAGGGCTTCAAGGCGCGCCAAGGGTTCGAGGGCAACCTGCAGAGCGTGAACTGGAAATGGCACGTGCCGCCGCAGGAGATCGCGGTTCCGCGCGCGGCCCTGGCCCAGCCCCCGGCGATCCCGTCCATGCGGCTGGGTTTCTTCGTGCCATGGATTACGAAAAGCAGGGGTGGCACCGAGAATGTCGGCCACATGATGGCGAATGCGATGGCGGCGCGCGGGCATGATGTCGTGATCTTCACCTTCGACGACGCCCGGGGCCGGCCGGTCTGGCCGCTGGATCCAGCGATCCGCCTGGTGCATCTGCCCGAAGGGGCGAACGCGCGGGTGGACGACCAGATGGCGATGATCGTCGCCGCCGAGGGGCGCGAGCTGCTGGTCGGTCTGCACATGAACCGGACCTTTTCGCGCTATGTCCGCTGCGCGCATCGCCTCGGCCTTCCCATCGTGCTGTCGGAACATATCGATCCGCGCATGCCCGACTGGATCGGAACCTTCTCCGCCGAGGAGCGCGAGATCGCCTTTTTCGGCGCGACCCTCATCCATCTGCTGACGGAGGGGTTTCGCCAGACGTTGGGAAAATCGCATCAGGACAGGATTCGCGTCGTGCCGAACACCGTGCGCGATACGGACAAGCGGGCTGATCCCGGCGCGGAGGGGGTGAAATACCTGCTGTGCGTGGCCCGGCTGGTGCCGCGCAAGAATGTCCGCGTCCTGATCGAGGCCTTTGCACAGGTGGCCGGGGATCATCCCGACTGGATGCTGCGCATAGTCGGCGACGGGTCCGAGCGCGCAGCGCTTGCCGAAAGAGCCGAGGGGCTGGGCCTGGGCGACCGGATCGAATTCCTGGGTGAAGTTGACGATCCCTATCCGCTTTATGCCAGCGCGCATGCCTTCGTGCTGCCCTCGACGCTGGAGGGCTTCCCGATGGTGACATGCGAGGCCATGGCGCATGGCCTGCCGCTGGTCGGCTACGCGGTCTGTTCCGGCGTCAACGAACAGATCGTTCCCGGCGAAAACGGCTTTCTGGCAAGCGGCGGACGGCAGGTCGGGTCGCTTGGCGAGGAGCTGCACAGGATCATGGCCGATGCCGGGCTTCGGGCACAGATGGGACGCGCCTCGCGCCTGCGCTACGAACGGCTCTATAGCCAAGAGGTCATCGCGAAAGCCTGGGAAGAGATGTTCGCCGAGGCGCTGGAACGCGGTCCGGTCAGAGTCCGGGCAGGTCAGCGCGAGCTTCTGAACGTCAGGCTTGCCGAGTTGGTTGGCGATCCGCTGCGCATCGCCGCAGAAAACATCCATTGAGCAGGGACGACATGGACAAGAATAACCAGACCGCTTTTTTTCGGTTCGCCGAATTCCTTTCCATGCAGGGAGCGGCCAATGCCGCGCCGGATCGAGATATCCGCGAGTATGTTCTATCGAAGCGGCAGGAAGAGGTAGGGTTCGGGTATGTTTCCGACACGCTGGAGAACGGTTTTGGGGCGAACCTGCCGAGCCTATTTCCTCGGAACCGGTCCTTTGACCAGAAGGGATTTGGCGAATGCGACTGGTTTCTGCTTTCTGGCACGGTCTACCGTGAAGCCACGAATTCCCACCGGGGCGCGGTCGAGGCGCTGCAGATCATGCCGGAGGACCGGGAAATCCTTTTTTTCGAGTCCTCCTTCCTCGCGACCAGCCACAGCTGGTCTCATTCCTTCCGGGAAGGCGACCCGAAATATGCCTGCCTCGGCTATGTCTATGACGACATCAGCCATTATTTCATGGCGGACCACCCCAATCGCCTGATCCGGAAACTCAACGGAGAAGACGAACCGACGGAAAGGGAACGGGCACGCGCCGACCAAGCAATGCAGCGCATCGTCTCGCAGCGGATCAGCAAGTACAATGCCCAGCCCATGACGCCGCCGGTGCCGGCCTCGGATTATGCCCGCCGGGTTCTGGTCTGCGACCAGGCCTATGCCGATGCCTCGACCGTCTATGGCAAAATGGGGGACGCGGATTTCGAGAAGATGCTCTACGCGGCCATCCGCGAAAACCCCGATGCCGAGATCTGGGTGAAGTCCCATCCCGACACCGCTTGGGAAAAGGGCAAGCGCGCTGGTTATTATTCCCATCTTGAATCCTTCGGACGGGTCCGGATTCTGCGCGATCCGGTGAACCCCTACAGCGTCTTCGACCTTGTCGATACCGTATATGTCGGCACCAGTCAGATGGGTTTCGAGGCGCTGATGGCAGGCAAGAAGGTGGTGACCTTCGGCGCGCCCTTCTACGGCGGCTGGGGCCTGACCGACGACCGGCAGGAAATCCCGCACCGGCACCGTCAGCGCGATCTTGCGTCGATATTCCACTATTTCTACGTCTGGTACTCGATCTACATGGTGCCCGGAAAACCCGCGCCAAGCCAAATCGAGGATGTGCTCGATTATATCGAGACGCACCGCCCCTATGCGCTGCCGCCGACGGAAGACGAGCTTGCCGCTCCGCCGCGCGTCTCGGTGATCCTGCCGGTCTACGGGGTGGAGAAATATATCGAGGAATGTATCGCCTCGATCCAGCGCCAGACCCTGCGTGAGATCGAGATTATCCCCGTCAACGATGCCTCGCCCGACGGCAGCCAAGAGATCATAGATCGGTTGGCGGCGGAGGACCCGCGGATCAGGCCAATCCTCTTGGCTACGAACGCCGGCCAAGGCTTCGCCCGCAACCGGGGCCTGGAAGCGGCAAGGGGCGAGTATATCTGGTTCATTGATTCAGACGACTGGCTCGTCGATCCCGAGTTTCTGGAAAATGTTGTGCGCGCGGCGGATAAAAACGATGCCGATATGACGCGGGCGAAGAAGGCTGGCGAGGCGATATTCGATGAAAATGATCAGCTTATCCGTATAGAGGAGGATCGAACGGAAAAGAATTTCAACGAATACGTAGCGTCAACCACTTTCGTGGATGATCTGACAATTCTTCATAGCAGGCACTTTTGCCTGTGGCTTTACAGAAGAGATTTTCTTCTGCGAGAAGGTGTGAAATTTATCACGAGCCAATGGGAAGAGAGGGGATTTCTTCTCAATGCATTGCTGAAATCCGGAACGATTACTCTGACCAATGAGCTTTCCTTCATGTATCGGATTCGTCAGTCATCCACGGCGCGACGAGAAAAGAATATCGGAGACGTAGAAAATTTTCTAAAAAACTTCGAGAGTATCGTTCAGCTGTTAGCCGACCACGGTGCTGACACACGTCAAGGCGCGCTGCGGCAGCACTTGGCCTTCCAAGTCTCCCAATTCACCCATTTCCTGTTCTTTGGGTTTTGGTACAAGACACTCTGCGACAAGGTGCCGGATCGGGTCCCGTACCTCGATCGGTTGTCAAGGGCGCTGGACACCGTTGATTTCCAGCTCTCCGAATTGACCGACGCCCCTGGGCAAGTCCAGAAAGCCAAGTTTGGTACCGGCGTTTACAAGCTGATCATCGCCGCCCTGCGCGCCCGCCGTTACGACTGGGTCGATATCGCCGCCGGCGGAAAGCGCGTCCCGCAGGGTAAACTTTACACCGAGCTCTTGGAAGAGCCACAAGACGATATCGCGCGCGAATTCCAGTCCGCGCTCAATACCTACGCCCGGAATACCCATGTCGCGCCCGCGCGGGTGGCGAAGGCGCCTGCCAGTAAACCTCGGATCATCCTACACTTGGGTGCGACCAAGACCGGCAGCACGGCGCTTCAGCACCTGATGGAGGACAACCGCCCCGCGCTGCTGCGCCAGGGCATCTGGTATCCCGAGGTGGGGCTTTTCTGGCAGCAGAGCAGGCCACATAAGCAAGCCGGACATGCTGATTTTGCTCGTGCCGCCGTCCGCGATGAGGCGGACTTGCACAACTACATCGAGACCGGCCTTGCCCTGCTCGGGAAGCAGATTCATACGATCGTGCTGTCCAGCGAGGCATTCTTCCTGAACCCGCACAGCGAGAAGCTGGCCCGGTATTTCTCCGACTATCCCTGTGAGATGGTTGTATATTTACGGCGTCAGGATAACTGGGCGAACTCGCAGTATGCCGAGTTCGTGGCCGGTGGGGCAGTCGGACGCGTGAATGCACCGTTCGAAGACTGGCTGCAGGAGCCGAAGACCCGCGACTGGCTCGACTACGACGATCTTCTGTCCCGGTGGGAGACCGTGCTTGACCGTGACCGGATTCACGTGCGGCGCTATGGCAAGTCCGAGGACAAGGATTGGGATATCCTGACGGATTTCGCCGACACGGTGAATCTGCCGCAATTGCATGCGCTTCCCCGCCCCCAAGGCGCCAAGGCCAATTCCGCGCGCCTTTCCACCGCTCATGTCGAGATGATCCGGCAATTTAACACTATGCCCTTCCACAGCCGGGATGCCTATTTCAGCTTCATCGAGGAGGTGACGCAGGCCCTTCAGGGCTGGCGGCGCAAGCGCGAACTGGCCATGCCGGGCCCATGGTTTGTCACCCCGGAACTTTCCGAGCGCATCATGGATGCGGGGGAAGCGGGCAATCAGCGCATTGCGCGGGACTATTTCGACGGCGCGCCGCTATTCGGGGCCACGCCGCGGAACGAGGCGGAAAGCGTCCTTCATGCCGAGGAGCTTGCCGTTGCGGGGGCCGCCTATGCCAGGCACACGCCGCCCAGGCCCGCCGCCCCGCCGCCGCCTAAGCGGAAGGCCGCTCCGCCGCCGCCTAAGCGGAAGGCCGCTCCGCGAATCGTCGATTACGGGGTGCTCGGATGGCGGTTGCACGTCCTCGCCCCGATCATCGGCTGGTACTACGCGGGGCGCGGCTGGAAAAAGGCGCGGGCGCGCCTTCTGACCGAACCCGCCGAATATGCACGCAAGAACTGGGCCGGGCGGCATGCCGGGCTTGCGGGGTTCCTCTACCCGCAGCCGACCAGGACGGAACCCCGCAAGCCCCGGCGGCGTCAGCGCCTTCTCGAACCCCTCGCCTATGCCCGGGGCGGCCAGGCCGCGGTCAGTCGGCTGCGGGCCGATCCGGTGCTGTTCATGCGAACCCTCGACCGCCCGGCCTCGCGCGCGATCGGACGGGTGCTGTTCCCGGTGGGTGAACTCAGAAACGTCGATTCGACAACTAAATCAAGATAACAAAAGAGAAACATCAAGCGATCACGCAGGCACTATTCCAAAAATAGACATGATCGCCCAGCGGAGATAATACCATGACGAAGATAATGCTCCATATCGGGCAGCATAAGACGGGATCATCCTCTATTCAAGCGACGCTAGACTTCGCTCAAAAGCGCGTACAGTTGAAAAAATGGAGGTATTTGCAGTCTGATGAGAGAAACCACTCTTTCATCATATCTTCGGCCTTTGGATCCGAAAGCTACATGAAATACTATAAAGAAATCAAGTCGTCCGCAGGAATTCCAAGGAAGAGATTCGGCAAGAGGTTTGCACAGAACCGCATTTTTGAAGAGATTCAGAGCGCAAAGAAATCGAATCTCAATCTGATAGTTTCTGCCGAAGATCTATGCATTCTACACGAGAGTGAAGTCGCGGAGATGAGAAAGTTCTTCGTTGACAGCGGCGCAACGTCGTTTTCTGTTGTGGGGTATATAAGGCCGGTTGCTGAGTGGTCTAACAGCTTTTCGCAACAACTGATAAGGCAGTCGCTAAAGACAATATCGGATGTTATAGATCTGCCGCCTTATCCTAGGTATCGAGAGTATTTTGAGAAGTATATTTCGACATTTGGACGAGAGAATGTCGATATTCGTCCATTTTATAGGAAGACTCTCCACGGAGAGGATGTAGTATCTGACTTCCTATCTATCTTGAGTGAAGATAGTTCTTCAAGAAATATCAAGCTTTATATGAAGAATGATTCTATGACCGTTGATCAAATTAGGCTAGCATCAGCTGTAAATGAAGTTCGCTTCAGATCTAATTGGAAGGACGGCCTTATTATTCTAAGGCATCTTAGGAATATGGAACTACCGAAGAAGGAAAGGTTCGGACTTCCTGCCTATTGTCATGAGATGGCGATTAGGTCTGCAGAGAGTGACATTAATTGGGCGTCGGAAAGCCTTAATCTGGATAAGGCCTTTCTTTCGAAATCGGCATTTTCAGTAGATGCAAGTGATCTGTCTAAGCCCGTTGATGCTGAGATGTTTGTGAGATATATTAGGCATTTGGAGGATAGGCTTACTACGTTGAAGAAAGCATAAGTTCATTTGGACAAGATGGACCATTCCTGCTCACCCCGGCCTGTTCGCCTCGATGAAATCAAGCGCATCCTCTATCCGGCTTGGCACCGCGCAGCCGGGCACGTGGTAGATCGTGTACCATACATAGAAATAGTGGAAGATCTCGGCCAGGCTGCGCTGGCGGTGCCGGTGCGGGATCGGCTGCCGGTCGTCGGTCAGGCCCCAGCCGCCGTAGAAGGGCGCGCCGAAGGTCATCACTTTCTTGCCCGCCATCAGCGCCTCCAGCCCCACCTGGCTGGTGCCGACATAGACGGTGTCGACCTCGTCGAACAGCGAGTAGGGGTTGATCGGTTCCCGCAACATCCGCACCCCCCAAGTTCATCAGTAGAGCGCTTAAGCAATTGATATTGTTAAGGCCGATTAGCCAAGAATGTGACAACAAAGCCCGTCAGGCGGGTTTGGGGAGATCCATGGCTTCGAAGAGGTCGAGTTGTTCCGGTGTTGTTCTGCTGACGCCGTGCAAGGTGCGGTTTCCCGCATGGGCGGTGTGTTTCTGGATGCGCGCGAGCATGTCGAGTGCTGTGCGGGGGCTTGCGGAATGCCCCTTTGCCTTCAGGCGCATGCGCATGACGCGGTAGAGCAACCAGCGCGAGAAAGCAGATCAGGGCATGGGCGCGGATGCGGTCGGGCAGCCGGTGGTGGACGGGGGCGATCTCTATGTCGGACTTCAGCACGCGAAAGCCGCGCTCGATATCGGCCAGGGCCTTGTAGCGTGATAGGGCGTCAGTCGCCGTCAGATCGGACGCGTTGGTCAGCAGCGCGAGTTTGCCGTCGAAGAGTTCCGCTCGTGCGATGGCGTCCTCGTCGAGGCTCCAACTGAACCGGTCGGCTTGCAGGTCGGGCTTGATGAAGCGGGTCAGTTCGGCTTCGGCGACGGCGCGAGTGAACCGGCTGTAGGCGCCACGATCGGAAGCGCGACGACCGCGGGCGGTCTCACCGTCATCTTGCCGATCAAGCTTCGTCACCATGCGCTCTGCCATATCTTCGAGCTCTCGGATGCGCGCCCTGCGCCGGCCTGATCGCTCTTCAGCGCGCAGTTGATCATGGGCGACGATCAGGCGATGCCCGGCGAAGGTATCCTCGGCCAGGCCATCATCGTCGAAGGCAAGCCCCTTGGGTTCGACAGTTAAGCCGAGATTTGGACGGACTGGCCGGTGCCGGATTTCTCGACCCTGTGCCGACGTCAGGCGCGGATAGCGGTGCAGATCCCGTATCGCGTCTCCGGGCGGCTGCAGAACCTGTTGATCAATAGCACAGGTATCAAGTTCCGTGGCGACGGTGAATGGCTGGCCCGCAAGCATGGAGTCTCGCGCCGGAGGCAGTGGCGGAAAGTACATATCGCCATGGACGCCGGCACGGGAGACGTTCGCGCGGTCGAGTTCACCTCAAGCCGTCAGGGCGACAGCCCGCTGCTGCCGGAGCTGCTGGCACAGATCCCGACCGACGAGACGATCGAGACCGTCACCGCCGACGACGCCTATGACACGCGCCGATGTCATGGGGCGATCTTTGAGCGAGGTGTCGATGCGTTCGGGCATTCCTTCGAACCCGTGGCAGTCATGCCCTCACTACCCATCCGCCGCAACGGACGCGTCTGGAAGGAAGACTGCCCCGCAGCCTTCGCGCGAAACGAGATCCTGCGTGCAACCCGACACCTGGGCCGGGCGCTCTGGAAGAAATGGGCGCGATACCATATCCGAAGCCGGGTCGAGGCCAGGATGAACTGCCTGAAACTTTTCGGTGAGAGGATCATGTCCGTTCGCCAAACCGCCGAAATCCACATCCGCATCGCAATCATGAACACCTTCTCGGCCCTCGGCAGGGCCAAAATCGAAGCCGTCACCTGAACTCTGCCGGGAAAGGGCGCATTCACCCTCGAACCTGATTTGCGCAACATTACCTCTTGTCGAGACCTTCCGGAACGTGGCCTTTGACGCGGACGGGTTGGCCGAGGGTCGGCTTCGCCGGTCAAGGGGCACAGTGCAAGCCCACGCACTGCTCTCGACATGCTCGCGCACATACAGCGCCACAGCGCGAAAATTGGTGAACGCTCGCCTGATGGGATCTCAACGACTACCCCGGAACAATTGGAGCTGTTCGACGCCCCGAACCTGCGAAAACCCGCCTGAAAGCCGTCGCGTAGTCACACAAAGGCAGTACCCGCCAAACAAAATCAATCGCTTACGAGTTTTGCAGTCGAACTTTGGCGAGCACCACAGCCCGCATTCGAGTCTCGACGGGCTCACCACGCGGGAGTATTATCAACGATCAAGAGAGAACCAAACCCTGAACAGAGCTAACTGAAAAACGCAGCCTCAAGGGGAGCAGGTCAAGCTTTGGCTCTTATTCAGTTCGCACACCAGAGATCCGCCACAATTGAACATTCCATTAATTACCTATAGAAGCATTAAAAACTTACAGCAGCGCGCTGTCGCTGATGCATAATTAAAAGGCGAGGACGTTTTTCGTTATGGCACGGCACAGGACGGCGCTTAAGAAATTTACTAGTCTCCTCGAAGATAAGCGCAAAGGCACTCCCGAAGATCGGGACATGCATGCGTTTATCATAGAGAACAGATTTTCGCCGTGGAGCGTGGGATTCATAAGGGCGAATATCAGTTCGGCATTTTCTGCAAATTTGCCGGCTCTATTCCCAAACCTCATTGCAGCAGATGATCGCTTCGTTACGCAAAGCAAAAGAGTTCTTCTTTATGGCGCTGTAGTCGAAGACGAGGCTCTTTCGCACAAAAGCACGCAAGTAGCCCTAGAAAACGCATCTCCCGGGGATGAAATAGTTTTCTTCGAGATGGGCTTTCTTGCCTCAAGCCATAGCTGGTCGCAAGCCATTCAACAACGCGATCCAGAGATGGCCTGTCTTGGCTATGTCTATGATGACATTGCACATTACTACATGGCAGACTATCCTAACCGATTGATCCAGCGGCTGAATGGCGACATTGAACTAAGTGAAGTTGAACAAGCTCGTGCTGCGGCACTGATGGAGCGCATCGTGTGTGCTCGGATCTCCAAATACAACTCTCAACCATTGACTGGTGCTTTGTCTACTACAGGAGCGTCGCGCCGTGTCTTAGTAGTTGATCAGAACTTCTCAGACGCGTCGACAATCTACGGACGCGCATCCGAACAAGACTTCAAGGACATGCTCGCAACCGCTGTGGAGGAAAATCCCGACGCTGAAATATGGGTGAAAACCCATCCCGATGTGACCTGGGTAAACGATGGCAAGCGTACCGGGTTCTACAATCACCTTTCGGATCATGGCCGCGTCAGGATTCTACGCGACCCTATAAACCCCTACGCCCTGTTCGAGCATGTCGATACGGTCTATGTTGGGACCAGCGGCATGGGGTTGGAGGCGCTGTTTGCGGGCAAGCGCGTCGTCTGCTTTGGCGCGCCTTTCTACGCGGGGTGGGGCCTCACGGATGACCGGCGCGAGATACCGCATCGCCATCGCTCCCGCAGCCTCGAAGACATATTTCACGCGTTTTATATCTGGTACACGATCTATCATGTGCCGGGCGCACCCGTGCCCTCACGCATCGAGGATGCCCTCGACTACATTGAGAAGTACAGACCCGTCGCGCTACCAGCTGCGGCGGAGGGGCACGTTCCAACAATCTCGGTTATTGTTCCCGTTTACAATGTCGAAAAATATATCCGGGAGTGTATCACTTCGATTCAGGCGCAGACCTTCAAGGATTTTGAGATTATCGCGGTTGTCGACAAAAGCGAGGATCGCAGCCAGGTGATTCTTGAAGAATTAGCGGAGCATGACCCGCGCATTCGTATTCTGGAACTACCCGAGAATGTTGGCCCGGGATTTGCACGCAATAGAGGACTTGACGCCGCCCGCGGCACTTACATCCACTTCATAGACCCCGATGACTATATGCCTTCCCGGCATCATTTTGATGCTGTGAATGAAGCCATCGCCAATGACCTCCCTGACATGATCCGAGGCCGGAAAGCCTATGAACAACTAGAAAATGAAGACGGTACCATTACGGGGCGACGCCAGGACAAAGTCGAAACCTATTTTAACGAACCCTTTGCGATGCAAAGCCTTACCTCAAGGCCGGAAATTCTTCACAGTCGCCATTTCTGGAATTGGACCTATCGCCGGGAATTTTTACAAGAAAACGATATCCGATTCATTACAACCTACCGTGAAGAACGGGCGTTCTTGCTCAAGGCACTGCTATCCACCGACAGAATTTCGTCGCTCGACAGCGCGTCGGTCGTCTACAGAATCCGGCCGGATTCAGCAGTTCGGCGGGCCCAGTCTCGCTCGGACGTAACTGATCAATTCAATAACTTCCGAACGGTCGTCTCACTGCTGCACGATAAGGGCGCGTTTGATAGAAGCTCTGACCTCTTTGCGACGGCAACCTTTCAGGTGGCGCAGTTCCTGCACTATCTATTTTGGGGCTTTGCGTACAAAACAGTTCTCGCCACCGAAGACTCTGATTTTGAGGACGAGTTCTTTGAGGGCCTGAAACAGGTTCTAGAAGGAACCGGCTTGCGCGCTAGTGATTTGAGCGACATGCCCACCCAGCTTTCCGCCGCTCATAAAGATGCTCATGCCTATGGCCTTCTATTTGAGAGCATACTGTCCAAGCGCCCTGATCTCATCGATGCCGCTCGGCACCTCAAGCCTATCGCTCAATCCCAACTCTACCTAGAGTTTCTTAAGGATGCGCCGACGCCGCGCGAACGTGCGCTCGCCGATGCGCTATCGCTTTATGCGCGCAACGACCGTGTACGCCGCTCTGATGCCAAGGAGTGGAACGGACCCAAACCAAGGGTTGTCATCCACATCGGCGTCACCAAGACTGGAAGCACCTATCTGCAGCATCTGATGGAGCAAAACCGTCCCGAACTACTGCGCAAGGGCGTCTGGTATCCCGAAGTCGGCCTCTTCTGGCAATCCGGTCGCAGTCACAAACAAGCTGGGCACGCGCAGTTTGCTACATCTGCTATCAACGAAGATCCCGATCTTCTGAATTATATCTCCTCAGGCGTGTCGCTCATGCAGGGCCGGGTCAAGACCATTGTGCTGTCGAGCGAGGCGTTTTTTCTGAACCCTAATGCACACCTTTTGGCACAGTACTTCGTCGGATATGACGTGGAAATGGTGGTCTATCTACGGCGCCAGGACGACTGGGCCAATTCGCAATACGCCGAATTTGTTGCCGGAGGTGCTGTAAACCGCGTTTCGGCATCAGTCACAGATTGGCTAGCGGCGCCAAAAACCCGTGATCTGCTGGATTATCGCCAAATTCTCGGACGATGGGAGCATGCGGTTGGGCGGGACCATGTCCATGTTCGAGTTTACGAGCCCACACAACTATTGGAGGGAGACCTCCTTAAGGATTTCGTCGAAGCGGCAGGATTACCGGATTTGTCCGAATTGCCGCGCCCAGATTCCCGGCAGCGCAACTACGGTGCGCTTTCCTCGGCTCACATCGAGGTACTGCGCTTCTTTAATAGCCTGCCATTTCCAAGTCGTGATGCTTACTTTTCTTTCATTCAAGATGTGGCGGACCAACTCCAAGACTGGCGCAAGCGCAACGGTCATGAAATGCCAAAGCCTGACCTATTGGACATCCACACGCGGACCCGAATTCTAGATACCGCGCAGAACTGCAATGCCGAGATTGCCCGGCGCTATCTCGGACGCACAGACGGCATCCTGTTTTTATCCTCGCCGCCTACAGCTACTTCCGCACCGATACCTCTTTACAGCGCAGAGCTCGAGATTATCGCGGAAGGATACCGGAGACACGGAAGCGGCATGTTGGACGAGGGGACGGGACGCACAAACCAGCTAGGTTCATCTCCTGCAATCGTGAACTATGGTTTGTTCGGCTGGCGCCTCTGGGCGCTTACGCCATTTGTTCGCCGCCGACTTGTCTCGCGAGCATCTCCTGACCTCATTCGTGAGTTCGACAGGGACCCGGCCACGTTCTTGCACAACATGCGGCTCGAGCGGCAGCGCAAGGCTGCGCGTTATATCTATCCGCAAGGTAACATTTATGGGCCGGCGAATATCTTTGCATTTTGGGTGCCCCCCATTGAACGAGCTTTAGGCAAGACACGTGGCGATCGAGCTCTCAGCAGACTCCGAAAGTCCCCGATTCTCTACTTCCGAACACATCCGCGGCGCACGATGCGCATCATCGGGCGCCTGATGTTTCCGATCGGTGAAGCGCGTAAATCGGGAGAGCAGGGCTAGCGTCCTATACGGCTTTGACGGGCCTGTACTTTTCGATGTAATCGAGGGCATCCTCGATGCGTGAGGGCACGGGTGCGCCCGGCACATGATAGATCGTGTACCAGATATAAAACGCGTGAAATATGTCTTCGAGGCTGCGGGAACGATGGCGGTGCGGTATCTCACGCCGGTCATCCGTGAGGCCCCACCCCGCGTAGAAAGGCGCGCCAAAGCAGACGACGCGCTTGCCCGCAAACAGCGCCTCCAACCCCATGCCGCTGGTCCCAACATAGACCGTATCGACATGCTCGAACAGGGCGTAGGGGTTTATAGGGTCGCGTAGAATCCTGACGCGGCCATGATCCGAAAGGTGGCTGAAGTAACCCGCCCTCCCTTTCGGCCGCGATGCAGTATCGGGATGCGTCTTGACCAGAATATCTGCGTCAGCGTTCTCGCGAACAGCAGCAGCCAACATCTCCTCAAAACCCGTTTCATCAATAAGTCCGTAAACGGTAGATGCGTCCGCAAAGGATTGATCGCAAACGAGAACCTTACGCCGCTCTGCGTTCCCTAGTGATGGAGCGGCTAATGGCTGCGAATTATACTTTGATATCCGCCTGTCCCGTATTCGATTCATCGCACTTTGGGCGCGCTTCGTCTCATCGGCCGTCAGTTCCTGCGGGCCATTAAGACGCTCTATCAATCGATTCGGATACTCCGCCATGTAGTAGTGGGCAATGTCGTCATAGACATAGCCAAGACAGGCGGCTTCTGGGCGGTGATCGCGATAAGACTCGATCCAGCTATATGCGGATGCCAGAAAACCTTGTTCGAAGAGTATGATTTCCGCCTTCTCTCCCTTGGCACGCAGGATACGCCCAAGTCCCGCATGCGAGGGTCCAGAACGGTCGTGGATCGCACCGGTCGTTAGGAACTTGTCCGAAGCCCGCCAAGCTGCCCCGTCACGATCATAGACTAACAGATTCGGAAAAAGCCGCGTCATCTCGCGGGCATATGTACGCGAGAGATTGTTTCTGGGGTATCCGATGGAAATACGGCACCCTTGAATGCTCAGAACATAATCCCGAATGTCGCGCGATTGAATCGAATGCTGCTGCGTAGCAAGAAAGGAGCACCATCTGCGCAGATCATGCTTATGATGCCATCGCTTTAGAACGTTTTCGAGTCTTGTTTGCCCTCGTAATCTCAACTATCTGCTCTCGGACGCTATGGCCGCCAGACTATTCCGGCTGCAAGCACGGTCTAACCAAGAATCCCCCCAGTCACCAGCCACTGTTCAGCAGACACCCCTTCTGCGCGCAAGAAGATTTTCATAGCGTCATCAGACAAACTGCATGAGAGGCGTTCGACTTGTGGATCGTCATTCCCTGCAATAGATTGATTAAACTGGCAATGGAAGAGTAGAGGCCATGACAGCGATCTGGGATATGCGTACAATTCGTGTCATCGTCGCATTGATGTTGCGGGAGATGTCAACGACCTACGGTCGCTCGCCTGGTGGTTATATCTGGGCGATTCTGGAGCCAGCGGCGGGCATTACACTTCTTACGCTAGCATTCAGCGCCATTTCGCGGACGCCCGCGATCGGAACAAGCTTTCCTTTGTTTTATGCTTCCGGACTCGTTCCGTTCCTGATGTATACTTCCACCCAAAACAAGGTCTCAAAGGCAGTCACGTTCTCGCGGCAACTTCTTATTTACCCTAGAGTCACCTATCTTGACGCGGTTCTCGCTCGTTTCTTGCTGAACGCACTGATACAAATCGTCGTTGCGACTGTTGTTTTTGCAGGCATATTTTTGCTGTATGATCTTCCGCTTATGCTTAACTACACTGAGGTCGCCACCGCATTGGTGCTGGCACTGATGATTGGGCTTGGCGTTGGATCCCTGAATTGTCTTCTTTTTTCATTATACCCGGTTTGGTCTCAGGTCTGGGGAATTGTAAATCGTCCCGCGTTTCTTGCCTCTGGCATATTTTTTACTTTTGATCAGATTCCTGAGAAGTATGCCCAATACTTATGGTACAATCCGCTTATCCACGTTGTTGGAAAAATGCGGCAAGGTGTATACCCTGAATATATTGGCGATTACGTTTCCGTGGAATATGCCATGTGTTTTGCTATTTTTCCAATGACCGTGGGTATTTTTTTCTTGAGAAGATATCACAAGAAAATACTGAACGAACTTTAGAAGAGCCCATTCAACGCCGTTCAGGGTTACGGTTAAGTTGCAGGCTCGCGATCTCCGCTATTTCGAGAGGCCACAGAAACAGCCGGATGATCAGAGCTTTGAGTCGATCAGGGATTGGTCTCGCACTTCGTGCAAGGTGCCAAAGTTCAGGGATTGGCGGCAACAACGTGCGGGCCATCCAGTATATCCGCTCGTAATAGGATCCATGGGTTAATTGCGCACCCTTGACCCTTCTCGCTTTCTTTACGAGATCTCCCCAACTCGCACGGGCCGGGTGCTCTACAACCGCATTCGAAAGAAATAGAAGCGGTATTCCATGCTGCTTCGCTCTGCGGCAGAACTCCGCATCTCCCCCCGAAAACCGCTGCGGGTCAAACCCGCCAACTCTTCTGAAAACTTGTGCCGGTACCGCCAGATTGGCCGTAGCAGCATAGCCCCGCGAGACGTAGCGCCGCTGTGGTATCCCTCTCACCAAGTCATAGCTCGAGCACCAGTTCGGCGGGCCCTCCCGGAACATCTGGACATCGCCTGCAAGCAGCGTCTCGCCCACATCGTTGAAAGCTGCACAGAGATTCGCCAGCCAATCGGATCTTGGGACGCAATCGGCGTCCGTAAAGATCAGCCACGTCCCTCGCGCGACCGATGCCCCCGCATTGCGCGCGGCATACGACCCCGGTTTTGCGCACTTTATGATCTGCGCACATTCGGGCAACGTGCCAAGCCCCGGTTCGAAATCAGGCTCATTGTTCACGATGATCAGCTCTACTTCGCCCGGTGCTCGTTTGAGCGCGCTCCACGCGGTCAGAAATGTCTGCATCCGGTCCCATTGACGATACACAGGCACAATCACCGAACAGGCTATCGCAGTCATGTACGCACCATCAGGGATAGGTAGCGTTGTGCCGCTTCGTCCGCTCGAAACCGATCCATGGGGAGTGCAGAGGCGGATAGGGGTATCTGCGCAGCCAATGTGTTCACCATCGCATGAGCCATGGCTGTAACATCGCCCACAGGAACGAGCGGTCCTAGGCGCCCGCCTTGCAAGATCTCCGCCGGACCGGCGGGACAATCGGTCGAGATGACCGGACAACCGCAGCCCATTGCTTCGACCAGAACCATCCCGAATCCCTCCCAACGCGATGAGAGCACAAAAAGTTGTGCTTTCGCCAGATAGCAAAAGACGTTCGGAACATGGCCGGGTAGAGATACATGCTCCGAAATTTCCAGATCCGATATCAACGCTTCCAGAGCCGAGCGGTCCGGGCCTTCTCCCAGAATGATCAGCCGCGCCGGATGCGAGGCTCGCAACTTGGCAAAGGCGCGGATCAGAAGCGGGAAATCCTTCTGCTTGCTCAGCCGACCAATCCCCAGAATTACCGGAACCTCCCCCCCCTGCAGCCAAGGATGGAAGCAGGGCGCCTGTGCCAGGTCATTATACCAATCCGTCCAGGCAGGGTTTTCAATCACGCGCAGCTTGTCTTCGGGCAAACCTGCAGCCGCAAGATCATTGCCAACACCGTGGGAAACCGCAACCAGATGGTCTGCCCATCCCGCAAACCGAACAGCAAGCGCATCGACCAGCCGGTCTTTGAGTCTTGCGTGTGAACGTTCCGTGCTGCGATGCGTGTGAAAACTCCAAACCAGCGCGCAGTGCTTGCTCGCTCCGGTGCTCCGATGTGCGGCGGTCATCAGCAGATGCATGTAGTTTCGCGCCGTAACAATCATATGGGGGCGCGACTGCGACATATACCGCTTGGCAGCTCCAAAAGCCTGCCGTGTACGGCCTGCCAGAACCACGGTCTCCACACCATCGGGTATACGGCGTCCATCCTTTGGCACGGTTGTCAAAAGGAGATCGACCTTCGCACCGCGGGCAACAAGCCCTTCAGCAAGGTTCAAAGTCACAGTGCCGATCCCGCCGCCATCAATAGAACCGGGCGCTAACGCGATGCGTGGAGCGGCTGTCATAGAAGGAAAGCTCCAAACATGCTTCCTGTACGAAATGTGTTAGTCATCTCCGCTACGCTTCTTGCAATACGCCATAAAAGCCCTCGCCGGACTACACAATCTCGGACGTCCCAACGCTGCCCAGTAACGCCACCAATCCGCTTCCAGCGCATTAGCATCCAGCCCAGATACCGCGGCCAAGGGGTAAGATGGGTCATCATCGACTACGTCCACCGCACGGGGTATGATGACGGCCATGTCGTTCTCTATCACATCCAACTGGTAGTCTGACAAGTGATCCAAT
Organism: Qingshengfaniella alkalisoli; assembly: GCF_007855645.1. Taxonomy (GTDB): domain Bacteria; phylum Pseudomonadota; class Alphaproteobacteria; order Rhodobacterales; family Rhodobacteraceae; genus Qingshengfaniella; species Qingshengfaniella alkalisoli. The sequence goes on along the minus strand of NZ_CP042262.1, from coordinate 74,429 downwards.
GCAGCAATATCCCGGATTATCTTTCGAAAGACACGTCGCAGGGACGATGAACTCGGTTTTGGGGCAAGATTTCCATCGAGATTTGCCAGCGCCGCTGGCGTCCACAATTCTTGCGCGATCATTCGTATAGACGCCGCTCCAACGGCTTTCGAGCGTAAAATAGTCGCGGCTCAGCGTTAGCACCGCGCGATAGAGCCAGTCCGACAGTGTGACCGACACGTTCACCATACGGGTCTGTTCGGGTCCGACGTAAGATTTCCCAGCTTTCCAGCAGGCTGAAGCCTGAGGTTGTGACTGTATCGCCTGTCGGGATGTTGGTAAGAGATTATTGATCGGGGCATGGCGGCGGGATGAACTGGCCGCACAAGCGGAGGCCGCGCAATGAACCTTGATCTGTTTCGCGTGCGAAACACCGCACGGTGGGCCAAGGATTTATTGACCGGGCGCACCCCATACAGCCCCTTTGCCAATGAAGGAGCCGCCTGATGGCCAGACGCCGCCTGACCCCCGCGCAGCCGGGTTACCTTTCGCCCTCGCAAACGCCGGATAATGGCGGACGACGGCTGAACCTGTCGGTGCCACCCATTGCGCAGGTCGCCAGCGAAGCGGCAGGCGTATCGGCACTGCGTGAAATGGCGGATGGAATCGAAGCCGCCCGTCAGGAAGGCCGGATGATCGTCGAGGTGCCGCTGGGCAAGATCGCCGCTGATCACCTGCTGCGTGATCGCGTCACGCTGGATCAGGACGAGTTCGATACGCTCAAGGCCTCCATCCGCAAACACGGTCAGCGCACACCGGCAGAGATCACCCCCCTGCCCGACAGTGACGCTCCCTTTGGTCTGATCTCCGGCTGGCGGCGCTTGCGTGCCCTGACAGCGCTTCACGCGGAAACCGGAGAGGACCGCTTCGCCACGTTGCGTGCCCTGATCCGCCCAGCTGAGGAAGCCGCCGACAGCTATGTCGCGATGGTCGAGGAAAACGAGATCCGCGTCGGGCTAAGCTATTACGAGCGTGCGCGCGTCGCCTATGAGGCCGCCAGGCGCGGTGTGTTCGAAGATCAGGGCGCAGCACTGCGGGGGCTGTTCGGAACGGCCAGCCGCGCGAAGCGGTCCAAGATCGGATCCTTCATGCAGCTTCATGAAGAGCTGGGCCATGTCGTGCGCTTTCCCGCCGATATTCCCGAACGGTTGGGGCTGGCGCTGGTGTCGCGGCTGCGCTTTGGTGACCGACATCGCATTGCCGAGGCGCTGAAAGAGGCAGACCCGCAAACCGCCGAGGACGAGATCGCCCTGCTGGCCAAGCTGGCCGACCCCCCCAGGCAGAAGCCCAGTGTTTCGCGCGCGAAACAGCCGGCCGAAAAGCTGGGCAAAGACCTGTCGCTGAATGCCGTGCGGAAAGGTCGGACCATTACGCTCACGCTGACGGGCCAGAATGTCGATGACGCGTTGCTGGCACAGGCGCAGGATCTGCTGAGACGCCTCAAGGCATGACACCGGTCGAGATGGTCATCTATGCGGGCGGCGCGCTTCTTTACGCATTGGCCGGCACATTGGTCCTGGGGCTGGGCGTCAGGTTGGCCGGCCACCGCCTGTCGCGGGCTGCTGCGACATTTGCCCTGACGGCGCTGTTCGTCGTCTTTCTGGGCCTGCACCCCTTTCCCGATCCGGCTACGCTCGATTGCAGCCAAGGCGGCGCCCGCAAGTATGTCGAGCCCTTCCGGTTCACCCATGCCTACACCCGCTTCTGGAATGAAGGCCGCCCTTTGGGTGATTGGCTCTATAGCCTCAGCATCGTGTCGCCAGTGATGAATGTCGCGCTGTTCGCGCTGCCCGGTATGGCATTGGCGCGCGTCACGCGCAGCTGGAACCGTGCGGCCGTGTGTGCCATCTGCCTGACCGGGTTTATCGAGTTGTCACAGATCACGGCGCTTTACGGTCTCTATCCCTGCTCCTACCGCCACTTCGAGATCGACGACCTGATCCTGAACGTCACGGGTGTCATGTTGGGGTTTGCCCTGGTGCGCAGTGTTTCGCGCGCGAAACAGCGCGGTCAGGATATCTTATGATGGCTGGCCGGGATAGTCGGGCTCCAGCTCGTTGACCTGCTTGGCGACCCGTCGATGGGTCGAGTAATAGCCGTTACCCCAATCTTTCGAGAACTCCGAGGTCAGGATCTTTTCGATCCCATCCCATTGTTTGCCGTGGTCGGTCTTTTCCTTGCTGGATTTGATTTTGATCTTCATCCCGTACTTGGTGAGCGTCGAGGTTGCCTGTTCGTAATCTTTGATGAGCTTGGCTTTCTGGCTGCTGATCTTTGCCAGTTCCTTCTCGACACCGATCAGCTTCTTGTTCAACGCGTCCATGTCTTTCGAGAGCTTGTCGAAGGTTGGACCCAGATCATCCTTGAACTCTTTCTTGACGAAATCCTTGCCCCATGCGGTTTCCATGGCGCCTTTAGCGATATTCCATCTCTTTCTGAATGCGCTGGACATGTGCCACCTTAAATAATTTTTGTAAAAATCGGCGATTATCAAGGTGAGTTTTGCAGACTCAATGGGCTCGCTCAACCCTTGCGTGAATCGAAGGGGTGATACTGCTCGGCTCAAGCGTTCCGCGCGCAAAAACAGCCCGAGATCGTGATGGACGAAAACCGCGATCTTCTTGCTGCCCTGGCATGAGCGATCCCGTTCGGATCCCATTGCGTGCCGTAGTTGTTTTCCACGACCGACAAATAGCGCGCCACGGTGGAGCAGCGGGTTTTCGCGATCTCGCGTTGTTGGAAGCAGCCTGCCGGCCTGCGGTTAACCGCCACGCTTATGCAAGCGCCTCCCTTGTGGAGTTGGCCGCCGCCTACGCGTTCGGCATCGCCAAAGCGCGTGCATTTGTTGATGGCAACAAACGGACAGCTTGCGTGACTGCAGTGACCTTTTTGCGCGTGAACGGTTTGGTGTTTCGGACCGATGCGATCGAAGGTGTGCGCATGATGGAAGACCTTGCAGCCGGTAAAGTTCTGGAGAACGATTTCGCGGATTGGCTTGCACGAGACGTCACACCTATCGGGTAACCGCCGATCAGGATGTTTCGCGCGCGAAACAGTTTTCCTTTTGGGCAAGGCCCGATAGTCAGAGGGAAAGATCCACATCACAAGGGCAGGCAGCATGACTTCCACGGTTCTGGTTACGGGCGGCGCGGGCTATATCGGTTCGCATGCATGCAAGGCGTTGGCGGAAGCGGGGTATACCCCTGTGACCTTCGACAGCTTTGTCACCGGCTGGCGCGACGCGGTGCAGTTCGGCCCTTTGGAAGAAGGTGATCTGCGGGACCCCGCGCGGCTGGACGAGGTCTTTGCCAAGCACAAACCAGTGGCGGTGATGCATTTCGCAGCGCTGTCGGATGTCGGCCAGTCCGCCCGCGATCCGGGGCTGTACTGGGACAACAACGTGATCGGGTCATTGCGGTTGATCGAGGCGATGCAGCGGGCAAGCGTGGAGCATATCGCCTTTTCTTCCACCTGTGCGACTTATGGTGAGCAGGACGGTGTGATGCTTGATGAAACCTGTCCTCAACAGCCGATCAATGCCTATGGGGCGTCCAAGCGTGCGGTTGAAGATCTGATCCGCAACTTCGCCGCGGCGCCGGGGGCTGTGCTGAACCATGTGTTCTTCCGCTATTTCAACGTGGCGGGCGCGGATCCGGACGGGCAGGTGGGCGAATTCCATCGCCCCGAAACCCACCTGATCCCGCTGGCGCTGGACGCGGTGCGCGGGCGGCGCGACAAGCTGACCATCTTCGGGCAGGACTACCCGACGCCGGACGGGACCTGCGTGCGCGATTATGTGCATGTCACCGACCTGATCGCCGCGCATGTGCTGGGGCTGGAATACCTGCTGAAGGGTGGTGCGTCAGAGGTCTTTAATCTGGGCACTGGCCGCGGCTTCTCCGTTCGTGAGGTGGTCGAGGCGGTTGCCCGCGTCACGGATGAACCAGTTCCGGCCGAAGATGGCCCGCGCCGCGCCGGCGACTGTGCGGCGCTGGTGTCGGGTTCACGCAAGGCCGCAGATGTTCTGGGCTGGAGCCCGGATCATTCAACGCTGGAGCAGATGATTTCCACTGCGTGGGCGTGGCACCAAAAGCCGGGCTATAGGAACTGAGTCTGTTTCGCGCGCGAAACACTGATGTAGCTGGGGAAACCCATTGGTGGTGTTTGCCAAGGTAGACCTGTAGCGTCCGATCAACCTTGCTTGTGTTGGAACCCCTGATGCCTCCCGTGTTTTCCATCGTCACCCCAGTTTACAACGCGGCCAAAACGGTCAGTGAAACGATCCAATCCATACAGGAGCAAACCCTGACAAGCTGGGAGCTGTGGTTGGTGGATGACGGGTCCACTGACGGATCCAGGGCGGTGATCGAAGATGCAGCGGCGCATGATGCACGTATCAATGTGATTTCCTTGCCCGGGCAGTCAGGGGCTGCTGTTGCACGTAACGCTGCCATCGAAGCAGCGACAGGCCATTACATAGCCTTTCTGGATGCAGATGATCTTTGGAAGCCACACAAGCTCGCGGTTCAAAAAGCTGCATTAGATGATGGAGCAGGGTTCGTTTTCTCCGCCTATGATCGAATAGATGAAGATGGTCGCCTATTGGGATCGGTTCGGGTGTCCATGCAGGTTGCCTATGCCGAGGCACTGAAGGGCAACCCGATCGGGTGTCTGACCGCCGCCTATGACACGCGGGTCTATGGTAAAGTGCTGATGCCGGACATGAAGCGCAGACAGGACTATGCGCTGTGGTTGAAGTTGCTGCGCCAACATGGACCAGCGATTGGAATTCAGGAAAGCCTCGCGCGCTACCGGGTGCGGTCAAACTCACTTTCGTCGAACAAGCGGGTTGCGATGAGGGCAACCTGGCGCGTGTACCGTGACTGTGAACAGCTAGGGGCGATCAAGGCTGGTTGGTACTTTGCGCACTACCTCGTGAACGCGGTGGGAAAGCGGATATAGGGACTTTGCAGCTTGGCTTGGCTGGGTTTGGTGCCGCGACAACACTCTTCAGGCAGCAAGGAACGGCTCGGACGCGTTTCGAAGGCAGGTCAGGTGAATATCCGTCGATTACTGGTCATTGGAGCAATGCCATGATTGAACTGGATGGAGCGTCAGTCGATCCCGGAGGGTTCATGGCTAGCACGTTTGTCGGCGCGAAAGCCGAAGAGGCTCGTGGCAATCACTTTGGCCAACAATATGGCACGCGCGATTTGGGCGATGTTGACACAACAGAAAGATTGTCGAGACCCGATATCGGTCGAGGCTGCATGACCCACATGCAGCAGCAAACAAGCCGATATTGGCAACAGGCGGCGTGAGAAGGCGTTGACCGGAATGCCTTCGAGATCGGTTCCGAGGTCCGTGACGGGATTGGCAGCTGGATTGCTTACTATACCGAAAAACGCCTGCACTCATCTCGGGGCCCACTGACCCCCGGCCGCAGCCTATGATTTCCGGATGTTGATTTCCGGACCCAGAACCTGAAAGTCGCCGCCTGTCAGAAAACCCATGCTATAGCTTAGCACGGCGTCAAACTGGTCGGACATCCAGGACCACCTCTTCCAGCCAAAGTCCCGTGCCTTCGCAAACGACTTAGAAGCAAGATCTTGTTCAGATCAACTTGATTGAATGTGACGTCGAGACTATACTCTTGTATTATACGTATCATTCAGGAGTGCATTATGGGCCGTGTAAAGGTCAATCTGACGCTCGATGCCGATGTGGCGGAAACGGCTCGGACGTTGGGTCTGAACATGTCGCGCTTGGCAGAGGCAGCGATTGCCGAGGCTGCCAAGCTGGAACGGAACCGGCAATGGCGCGAGGAAAACAGAACCGCGATCAGCGCCTATGCCGACGAGGTGGCCAAAGAGGGCTTGCCCCTCGCGCGGTACAGAAGTTTCTGAGGCGGGGCACCGATGGCGCAATTCGATCTCTATCGCCTGCACGACGGGCAGCTTGTTGTGGATCTGCAAACCGATCTGATCGGAATCAACGCGTCCCGTATTGTGGCCCCATTGCGCGACGCGGGCAGATACACGGCCTTTGCGGGGCTGACGCCGTCGGTCGAAATCGAAGGGATGACCTGGATTGTTCGTGTGCAGGAACTGGCCGCGGTCCCGGGGGCGGAACTGCGAGAGCCGGTCGGAACCCTGGAACAACTTCGTGATGTCCTGAAGCGCGCCTTGGACATCCTCATCGACGGGGTCTGAAGGTCACGGGCTCCAGGGTCGCGGAAGAGGCAGCAAGCCGGTCTATCTCATTGAAACTGAGAGTGTTGCATGGATCGTTTCCGTTTCGGATCTGGTCCTTCGATCTGACTGCCGGATACCGGGATGCCTTTCAAATTCAACGCATCGCGGCGGGGGCATCGCATGCTCCCCTCGTCTGCCGCCGCCCAAGCCTTACCGATCAGCGGTGGCATCGGGCAGTCCCGCCCCTGCCGCCTGCCCAGCACCCCGTCGAAGTCGATGCCATGCTTCGACAGATCCGGTACCCACTGTGATACGCTACCATGACGCACCTCTCTGTCCGCCTGTTTGTTGGACCGTTGGACTGTTGGACCACCGGGTCATGACTATCCGGAGCGTTCCGTATCCATAAGTTTCGACCGGTCCAGCCGGTAGCTCCTCGGGCGGCTCCGAATTTTTGATGCGGGCAGCTTGTACTGCAAGGATCGTGCTTCCCCTCCGGGCTTCAGTATTTCGGTTGCCTGAAGCTGGTCCAACAGATGATCAAGCTCCGCAACGTCGCGCCGGAGTGGATCGCCTAACAAGTAAACATGCTCCTCATCCTGCCAACCAATGGTGCTTTGAGGGGTCTCGATCAGCTGTTCAGGCGGCAAGTCGACAATCCGGGTTGCGTTCTGATCGAGATAGTCGCGTAAAATGTCGAGAGGCGTGTTTGCATTGATCGATGATGAACACGCCGCCTGCCAGCCAAGAGAGGCTACAGCCCGAACGGCTTCATCCGCGGTACCCTTCGACCACGGCAGAAGCCCGAAACTTATGGCCAGCTCTCCGGCGTAAGCAACGAGTGCGCAACGTTCGGCCACCGCTGTCGGCAAACCTGTTTGCTCGCTTCCTGCTTGCTCGGGCTGGGCCTGAATGTCGCGTGCAATGCGGTGCAGATCACTCGAAAGCGCGCTGCGGATCGCGGGCAGACCCCGGGTCAGCCTGTCGAGAAATGCGCGCAGCAACGTCCCGTGATGCCGTTCCATCGCGGCATCAAGATCGCGGGCAAACCGGGTACCACTTTCGTACCCGTGAAGATCGTGAAGAAGTCCGTAAGGACCAGGGTCTGCCGGAATCTCGATGATCCGCGCGGCCAGAGCATGGGGAACATCCTTGTTCTTTCGCCGCAGGCAGTATGCCAAGGGAAGCTCCGAGGTCGACAGCATCATCCGGCGCCAACGAAACCCGCCATCCGGATCACGCGACGAAAGAACACGCCCTGCCCCGAGATCCTCACCGATCGCAAGAAGCGCACGGAGATGCCGGGCCTCCGGATCACGCGGAAAGGCGTCCAGCGCCAATAACCCGTCCTGTGCCGCCCGGCTGAAGCGATGCAACCCGCTCTGTGCGGAGGTCCAGCTTTCCAACCGCGCGGGGTTGGTCCCGCAGCTGATTGCCAGTCGTAACAAAAGCGATTTGCCGATGCCGGAGAGCCCGTAAAAATTGAACCCTGCGGAGTTGATGGCTGACAGGTGCAAAAGTGGCCCTGCCAACGCTGTAGCGATTGCGAACACCAGCAGGGGGTTTCCGACCGCCCGTGCGGCAACCTCTGCCTGCCACCCGGCCAGACTGCCAGAGATGCCGAAGCCGACGGGCTGCGGATCGCTTAGCACGATCGCGGGCTGACGACTTTGATGCCGATAGATGGCCCCATCCGCCGTCACAAAGGCCATGACGCCGTCAGGATCGGTAAACCAACCCGGATGATCGGCGCGCCAGGCACGACCGGCTTCGGGCCACGCCCTCAGCAACGTCATGACTTTTTTCATGCCACCATACGCAACGAATCCGCGATCGATCAATTGACTGACACTGCCTCCGGCCTGCCCCGAGAGCTCGGAATACGAGATCGTCGCGCGGGCGAGACCGTCGTCGGGTGTCAGAAACTCGACCTCCAGCATCCAGCCCGTCCGGTCGGCGCTGCGGGCACGGCTGACCAGCCTGACCGGGCTGCACGTCGGTTCCTCGGCGTTGCCGAAATAGATGCCGCGTGACGCCTCGTCCAGGACATAGTCATCCGGCAATCCACGTTCGAGCTCCGCAAAGAACTCCGCGAGCCTGTTTTGCTGACAGGGATCATCGCGGCGGGTATCGGTGGTCAGCCGCAATCTGGTGTCGTCCTCGCAATCTTCGCTCCGCCCGACAGACACACGGCTTGCGGCCGGATCACCATCGTCCGGCAGCAATTCCGGGACCTGATGGCAACAATGCGTCAAGCCTGCGGAGGATGCGGACTGATGGGAGGTGGAGTCAGAAGGTTTGGTCATGGGACACATTTTTACTTTGATCGCAATCGCGCGTGACTGCGAGGGTGGGTGCTTAGTTATAGTGAGGCCCGGAGTTCTTCCGGCGCTCCAAGAATAGCCAATGTGTCGCAAACCGGCTGCATCCCCGATGTCGAATTATGTGGACAACCCATGGGTAATCGACAGGTTTTTCAGGATTGTGCAGAAACGGACAACGTGGACAGCCTGCTTCGCACTGTGCCGACCTCGATGCCTATGGGAACGACATCGCTGTTTCATCCGTCACCCGTCTTTCTGCGGACCGCTTGCTCCGATCTCCATACGCGTATGCGTGCGACCGATGTCGACAATCCCGGAGCATGGGTGACAGGCGCTCGAACAGGTCGTTGGCATCATCGTCATGCCCGCTGATAATCGTGACAGATCGATCTCCCACCAGATCGCATGCCTGCTCAGCCTGACGACAGGGAGGATCACTCGAGGCAACGATCACCAGGCAATCCGGACACTCCAAAGAACACTGAATTCCCAATCTTGTATCAGCGACAATGATGCACTCCCGGGCGTCGCGAGGTCCCAGCGTACAAAGCGCCAGATCACTCTGCGGATCCATTACGCGCAAAGCGCCATCTGGCTGTTCCGTGATCAGCGCATATCCCAACGCGCCAGAACGGCCCCCTCTGCGCGGTAGCAGGATGGTCTTGTTGCCCAAATCTCGCAGACCGGCCGCGAGTCTTTCTTTATCCGGCACCCGCAAGTTGCTCACCCCATCAAGGGTCGGGCCATGCCAAAGCTGGCGCAGATATGTATGGTCGATCTCACTTTCCGATGTCGCATCTTGCAATGCCAGCCGCCGCAGGACGTGGCGATAGCGCAGGCGGGACTGACGACATGGATCGGAGGGCTCCCTGGCACCGCCAAGGCCGAATTCAGACAGAACAGGGACCGGTTGAGTGGCGCGCAGGTGGCGCAAATCCTCGATCTGCTGCTGTCGGAGCGCATGACGGAAACTCATCGCAACAATCCTGTGCATTCCCGCGACGGTGGTGGCCAGCCGCCTTCGCTCGTGGCTATGCTTCGTTTGCAGATCATGGATGGCATTCCGTCGAGCCCGTCGCGCATCGTGATACGCCCGCCTCCTGTCGGACCGCGATTGTCTGCTCTCTGCAAGGTGATCGGAAGCCGGAACATAGTCGCCCAACCGGCTGAGAAGTGTGGGCAGGGCATAACCGGTGCCGAGTTGACCGGCGGGCATCCAGCCGCCGCTGTCTTGGTCTTCGATCCGAGCGCCCGGTCCATGTCGCAAATACCGCATGCCGCATGCATGCAGTCTGACGTGCAGTGCGGACCAGCTTGTTGCAGTGTCGATCGCACGCCTGAGCCTGCTCAACCCCGTCGCGGTCAACCGGTCCCGCAGGGGAAAACGCCCGCCGCGCAGATCGCGACCGCGCTGCGCCCGCGGATCTGGTCGCAACCCCGCCGCACGCGCGTCTCGACGGGCATCCCAATGCTTTGCAGTCTGTGGTGCCAGCTCGATCTCCCCATGGATATATGCGCGCTTGAACCGGCCGCGATCGGGCGGCCAGCCAAAGGCGTGTTCGACCCTCCGGCATCCCAGTTCGAGCCGCGCATAGTCGTGACTCAATGACAACGCCCGGCCCGTCAGCGGATGCACACGGTTGAGCACAATGTGACAATGGACATTGCGGCGATCCCGGTGGACGGCAATGACATACTGATACGCCGCTCCATCCAGTTCGCGTATCACCAGTCGTGCGGCAGCAATGATCTCGGCATCCCGCGGCTGTTCGCCATCACCCCACGATAATACGAGATGATAGGCTGGATCGCGCAGCCGTGCGTTCCGTCCGGCGCAGACTCTCATCTGAAGCGCGGCATCCCGCCAATCGCCCGCGAGGTTGCCCGTGACCACTATGCAGGCCTTGCCGCAGCAATAGTCGATAAGAGCCTTGAACGAAACTGCCGATGGTTTGTGCCTGCGACGGCTATGGATCACTTTTGCCAGCACTGCCTGCATCCTTGATCAACTCGCGCTGCATCCCGGCGCTGCGCTTGCTGTAGCGACGCACCTGTTCTGCTTCTTTGACAAGACCGGCCTGATCGAGGCAATGGGAAGCTGCTGTGAGCCATCCTCCGACATACCCGAGATAACCCACAAACTTTGCCGTCAGTTGCTGACCCGATGAATTGTCACCGAGTCCACGCTCGCGCAGATACTCTGCCGCAGAGCCATATCCTTCGCGCCGGGCTCTGGCCTCGATCAAGCGGCGCTGCCCGGGTGCAACGCGCACCTGGATGACAGCGCTTTTGCGCCGCAGCTCGGAACGCGCGCGGCCATCCCCCGCCTTAGCCACCGGGGTGTTCCTGCGCCGCCCTGGTCTGCACGACGGAGGACGTTTCCGCCGTCGCAATCGACTGATGTCCTGCGACTCCATAGTCGCTCGCACGCGCCGCCGGCCTCGCACTCCGGGGCGCGCGCTTGCCCGCCCTGGATACCTTGCCTTTTGCTGCCTCCAGGTCGCGCAGGTACCCGCGCAACGTCGCAGGCTTGATCGCAACATGATGCTTGCCAAGCATCATGGCGATATCTTCGATCGAATAGCCCAGTTCGTCGCGGGCGCGCAGGATGTCCTGCGCCATCTCCTTAACCGCTTCGCGATTGGTAAAGCTGGTCTTGGGCTTCGGCTCGAGCGCCTGCAGCATCGCCCGCATCTCATCAAGCCCGTCCCGGCTGATCGGACCAGTTGTCGTCGTCATGTCGGTTTTTCCCGTTAGAATTGTAACCGACACGAAAATTATCCACGACCGATGAAAATCCGAAAGGCTTTTTTGACCTCCGGACCGCGCACGCATCTCGACGCCAGTCAGTCACGCTATCTGTGCAGGAGCACCCCGGATTGTCCTGGGCTAATAACTGGGGGCTAATAACTGGCAGGGTATGCGGACGGCAATACCGTCCCGGTTGAGGAGCCCGTTGGCGTATTACAAAGCTTTAGCATAGCTCGATCCGGAACCGAGCTGGAATTGGTCCGCCCAGGTAACTCGGGAGAGTAGCCGAACAATGTCTCTCGCAATTCGACGCCCTGGGCGGGCTTGTAGCGGCAGCTCGGAATCCTCCGGTATGTTCACCTCCACCGGACAGGGACCCATCTTCTTGCAGGGGAGTTGTCACCTTAACCGAAGGGTGGTTCGCTCAGCGCCATTGAAGCAGGTCTGAAGGGATGCTGGCGGCTGCTTCCCACGCGCGGTGAACTTCCATCGGGTGGCAGCGAGTGGTCAGGGCATCGTAGCCGGATAATGTGAGAGGGATCCCGCTCGCGGATCTCATCAAAGCCCCGGCAAGGTAAGTGCCGCGCGAACAGACCGGACAAATGACTGCCAGCCCGCAAGATCGTCATCGTCGAAACTCTCGCAAATGGGGGCTGCCCACAAATGACAACTCCTCTATGGACCTTCCACCGGATCGAAATCAAAGCCACTACCTATGTCGTCGAACGAAAGCAGCGGCGCAGGTGCCGACTGGGTCCACTCGATCCGTTCGGCATCGTCTTCGATGGAGCCGTATATGTGTTTCGTATCACCCGTCAGGTAGTTGACGCTGATCGAACGTGTCGAACCGGTGTTTCGCGAAACGACCGTCTCGTCATAACCGATCAGCCAGAAGCCGTTGTCCTGCCAGCGAAACGTAAAGACGCTGCTGCCCATGTCCCAGGTTCCGGCGCTGAAGAACCGACCGAGCGTGACGCGCAACCTGCCACCCGTCAGGGCAATCCCGCCAACAGCGGCTCCGTTCAGAGGATCGTCCATCGTCGGATTGTCGCGCCGGGGGATGAGCGCGTGGTTCTCCGCCACCAGCGCGTAACCGCCCTCGGGCTGGCCTAACGCGATACCGAGCATGCGTGGATTGGTATCCAGCGGGTTCTCGCCCAGCCCGTCAGGATGGATCACCTTGGCGGGATCGTCCTCGCGCAGAAGCAGCACCACATCCGCGATACCATCGGCGTTCAGGTCACCTTGCAACTGTTTCTCGACAGACCATCCATGTGGTTTGAACTGTTCTGCCCTATGGGCAGCAGATGGCAATGTAGGGATGTCCACCTTCGGAATATCCAGTTCCTGCGCAAGAACCGGCAAAGCATGGATCATTCCGGAGAGAACCAGGACCGCGCCGTGTAGCGGCACGAATTTCAACGGCTCACATCGCAAGCCTGCACACCACTCATTCGCTGGCCATGAGATCACCGGGACAACCTCCCGTATCGCATGCACCCATGACCGAATTCGTCTGAAGCGCGGCATCACGGAAAGATCCAGCGACATATCTTATTCAACCAGGACAGGTGCGCGACTCAGGACCTTCTGATTGCCGATATCCAACAGCCGTAGTTCATATTCTCCGGGCTGTTGCGGCATTTGAACCGGGACCGGAGGCGGGCCATCTATCGAGATCGCCGATATCCAGGTGAAGATGGCCTGATCCGCCCGTGCTACGGCAAGGCGCAAATCTCCTTCAGCAGGTTCGCCTTCCCACGCAACGTCGATTTCGGAACCTGGTGCAGCGGATTCAGGCAAGATCAGCGTTGCGCCAGTCGAAAGCTGGGCACCTGCCGGAAGTACTTCGACACTCGACCGGGCAAGGACCCGGCTTCCTTCGGCAAGAACGTAGCGCAGCTCGTAGAGGCCAGGATCCTCCGGCGCGGCAAGCCTCATCTCGCCAGCCTCGCCAACACGCCGAAAGTTCGCGTTTTCATCGTCGGGGCTACCGGCGGGAACCATCACGATATAGTCTCTGGGGTGAATTCCCGCCGACCAGCCGACGGAGATCTCTTCTCCGCTTCGTGTCTGGTCCGGCGCAGAAATCGTCACCACGGGCTCTGTTACCTCAACCTGCGCCGTCGCAAGAACGCGCGGACCTTCTTCCAGCACGTAGCGCAGCTCATAAAGACCCGGATCGGCTGGGGCGATCAGTTCACCTTCGGATTCGTCCTGTGCGCGAATAAAGTTTCCGGTGTCGGGTTCATCCGCGCCCACCGGCACCACGGTAATCAGGTCGCGCGGCTCACGTGCGAGCGGTGACCAACCTATGGTAAATGCCGATCCCTGAATGACCCTTTCGGCAGCACTCAGGGCTACGTCCGAAACGGGGGTCGGTTCGGCCTCGGGCTGCGGAGCAGGTTCCGCGACTGCCACCCCGACCTCGCTGAAGGCTGCCCCCAGTTCCTGAGCATTGGCCGCGACCAGGAACCGGCCACCGATCGCGTCAGCGATACAGGCAAGGGATGCCGTGTTCTCATTACCGCCCAGACCAAAGCAGACGACATGCGCGGTAAAGTCCACTCCGGCGCGCTCAAGCGTTTCGGCAAGGGCGCAGGGGTCGCGTTCACAGCTTTCCAGCCCATCCGAAATCAGGATAACGGTAGCGGGATTATTGCGGAAGGAAAGCGCTTCGGCCGCCTGTTCCACGGCATCTGTCAGGGGCGTCTTGCCGGTGGGCGTGATCCCGTTCACCCGTTCGAGGAAGGTTTCGGAGTCCAGCGGACCTGCCGACAGGATCGTCTCGATATCTCCGCAATCACCCTCGCGGCGGTGGCCATAGGCCATCAGCCCCACTTGCGTATCCGCGCCAACCCCTCCGATCAGATTACCCATCGCTTCGCGCTCGATTTCGACCTTGGCGGTGCCGTCGATCTGCCCCACATCGAGTTCGACCCGTCGAACACAACCATTACGTCTTCGGCGCTGACACTCGCAGCAAATGACGACAATCGGCAGATGGCGGTGCGGCATATCAAGGCACCCGTGATCAATGCCGGATTATCTAGACAGATTTTCCAGACCATTCCAACCTTCTTCGAACCGATCATCTGGACCTTTCACCCGGCACCGAGGCAAGCGCTGCCCGGTCATCGCATGCGCCAGTTGACCTCGATGGGATAGCAACGCATAAACATGGCGGCTTACGCTACGGGAATTCCGGATGAGACCACTTGCCACGTCGGCTGCACTGATCATTTCCGCCCTGTCTGTCAGCAACACTGCCTCTGCTGAAACAACAGCATTGCTTCCCGCCCAGGCCACGCAATCCGGGTCGAACTGGGCCGACGAGACGACAGAATTCGCAAGCCTCGACGCCTCTGCGTCACGAGAAGCCTGCCGCAGAGTCCGGACACTGGAGCCGCCCGACGCCGACTGGCCCGACGACGCGGAGCAGCGGGCGTTGAACGGGTGCAGCTCGGCAGCACTCTATTACGGCGTCGGCCAAGATCCGGACCCTTTGCGTGCGCGGCACTGCGCCTTGCTGGAGGCGCGCCAAGGCGACTATGATCGAGGGCCGTTCGCGGGGTTGGCCATCCTCATGATGATCTATGCCAACGGGTTTGGCGTCGAGCGAGATCTCGATCTCGCCACATCGCTCGCGTGCCGGATTGACGGAGCGCCGGCAGAAGTCGGCGGGCGGGTGGAGCATATACAGCACCTCGGACCGGACGTGACCTTTGACTTCTGCGACGATATTACCAGCGGGCTTGCGGCAGGGTTATGCGCCTCGCGCGACGCATGGATCGCGGGCACGAAGAGAGAAAACAAGCTGGACAGCTTCACCGCAACCCTGTCTCCGGAGCTTCAAGACAGGTTTGTTGCACTCCGAGACGCGGCCAACACCTATGCCGAGACGAGCGGGTCCAACGAAGTCGATCTCAGCGGAACGGCCCGCGCTGTATTCGTGATCGAGCGGCGCGAGAGCATCAAGTGGGGCTTCGTCGGCACGCTGGATGGCATCGAAGATGGCTCGCTGATCCTGCCGCCGCCAGAGGAGCTAGTATCGCACGACCGGGAACTGAACGAAGCCTATGCCCTGGTGATGGCAATAGAGTCTCAAGAAGGGGCGGAAGACCGCCTACCCTACACCACGGTTACAAAACAGGGCATCCGAGAGTCCGAACGCCGCTGGCTGGAGTATCGCGAGGCCTGGGTCGAGTTTGCAGCCGGCAAATACCCCCACATTGCGTCGGACGGATTGCGCGCTGAACTGACCCGTCGCAGAACGGAGTTTCTTGCGGGCTTCATTCACTGACCGCCGAGCAAGCCTCAGCCAGCGTCAGATTGGGGGCGTCTACACATTCAGAGCATCTGGCATCGGGTCTGCTGTGACTCATTCCGTCAACAATTGTCACGCGCCCATAGCAGTTCCTCTGTGTGGATTTCCGCTGAGAAGTGACCCGGTATTTTCAGCAATATTTGACCCACACTTGTTTATGTATCAGCGACTATTTGACGGTCACGCTGGCCACGCCTGCATTTCAGCAAACAAAAATAACCTTGTATATCTTCCATTGAGTGGAGTAATTACAAGGAATGTACCCACGTAGAATCAATCGCTCTGTGATGATTGCTCTTGCAAATCAGGCGGCTGTTGTCCTTCTGGGGCCCCGACAGGTCGGGAAAACCACGCTTGCGCTCGGCATCGCAGAGCAACGCCCATCCGTATATCTGGATCTGGAGCGTGACGCAGATCGGCAAATCCTGATCGAGCCCGACCTCTATCTGGACGAGCAGATCGGACGGCTCGTGATCCTGGATGAAGTCCAGCAGATGCCGGGTCTGTTCAAAAGCCTTCGCGGGCAGATCGACATGCGACGACGCAAGGGGTTTCGCTCGGGGCAGTTCCTGCTGCTCGGATCCGCATCAAATGCTCTGCTTCACCAATCGGCCGAGTCGCTCGCCGGTCGCGTGCGTTACATCGAGATGCCCACGCTGCGGCTTGATGAGGTGGGCGAGAACCGGTTGAGCGATTTGTGGTTGCGCGGCGGTTTCCCCGATAGTTTTCAGGCGGACAGCGCACAGGCCAGCATGGCATGGCGAGAGGATTTTCTGCGTACTTATCTTGAACGCGACATCCCTTCCCTGGGTCCGCGCATCCCGGCAACCACATTGCGCCGTTTCTGGACGATGCTGGCACATGCGCAGGGTGGTTTGCTGAATGCCGCGGCGCTGGCAGAAGGTCTCGGCGTATCCGGCCAAACCATTGGCCGTTATCTCGATCTGCTCGTCGATCTGATGCTGGTGCGGCACCTGCAGCCCTGGCACGAGAATGTCGGCAAACGTCTGGTCAAGTCGCCCAAGGTTTTCGTGCGCGATAGCGGCCTCGTCCATGCCCTGCTCGGACTTGGCTCAATGGAGAGCCTGCTGGGGCATCCCGTGGTCGGTGGAAGCTGGGAAGGATTCTGTATCGAAAACCTTGTCGCTGCGGCTCCAACCGGAACGGAACCCTACTTCTACCGGACTGCGGCCGGGGCTGAAATCGACCTCGTTCTGCGACTTCCCAAGGATGAAATCTGGGCGATTGAGATAAAGCGCACCACATCACCCAAGGTGTCGCGCGGGTTTCATCTTGCGGCCGAAGACATCAAGGCAGACCGAAAACTGCTGGTCTATGCAGGTGAGCGGAATGTGCCCGCGAGTGACCGCCTGCGTGCGATACCGCTGGCCGCTGCTATCGACTTGCTGCGGGATCAGTAGCGCACAAGCCCTTTCCTATCTGCCGACCCCCGATATGTTAAAACTCGCAATCGCCGCGAGTGATCGGCTAGGCGCGGTAGTGACCCAATTCAATGCAGTAGACAGAGCTGCCTAATCCTTGTGCATAAAGGATATATCGCCGGCTCGGAAATGGCATATCGGGACGCGTATTCACATCTCCCCTGGAAGCCCAGACCCGCAAGGTGTTCTCTGCCGGTCAGCACAACCAAGGAGACAGCATGCTGTTCAGAGCCACCACGATTGCCGTCACGACCACCCTACTGCCCTTCGCCGCCTATGCTCAGGAAGCCTTTGCGCCGAAGGTGCTGGCCAACACCATGTTCGATGGCGAGACGAAGCCATGGCTAGACAATCTGGACCTCGACCGGAAAATCGATATCCCCGGCCTTCCGGAAAGCGCACCCGCGCTGAGCTGCAATGACGATATATGCGTCATGACCACGACGATGGGGTTCGCCAATGCGGCCGCATCCGTCACGGCCGTCGCCTTGAGCGACAAGCTGGACCTGTCGCAGACCTACACGATCATCGCAGGTATCGCTGGCGTTGACCCGGAAGAAGGCACGCTCGGCTCGGCGCATTGGGCGCGCTACGTCGTCGATGGCGGGCTGCGTCACCAGATCGATCCGCGCGAGATCCCGGAGGGCTGGGAGACCGGATCCCTGAAGCTCGGGACCGCGGAGCCTGGAGCCGATGGCGGCTGGGAAGCCGGAAGCGAGCTTTTCGAGCTCAATCCGGATCTCCTGACTGCAGCAGTTGAGGCGAGCAAAGCGGTTGAGCTTGCGGATTCCGACCAGGCGGCGGAGTACCGGGCAACCTATGACGCCGACGCCGCGCAGCAGGCTCCGTTCGTAAGCGCCTGTGACACGGTCTCGGCCGACACCTATTGGCACGGCACGACGATCGCGGCGGAAATGGAAGATCATGTCGCGACACTGACTGGCGGCAATGGTACCTACTGCACCTCGCAGATGGAGGATAACGCGACGCTTACCGCGCTCGAGCGCGGCGCGCAGGCGGGTCGCCTTGATTTCGGGCGCATCGCGGTGGTGCGGACCGGGTCGAATTTCGACCGCCAAGCACCGGAGCAGAGCGCGGCCGAGTCCCTATCCGCGGATTCCGGGGCGTTCGGTCCGGCAACCGAGAATGCTTTCCGCGTCGGAAACGCGCTTGCCCGCGAGATCATTGCGAACTGGGATGAATGGCAGGACGGCGTGCCGGCTTCCGATTGATGGCAGATTTGCGGGTGGAGTGTATTCCACCGCTCGCGCATATCGGCACGAAACCCCGGCACACATAGCGCCGGGGTGCTTCCGGTTTGGCTGCATTGATCCCGCCGGGATTGCCCAGGGCGCCCGTCATGCGATCGGCTGCCTTGTCGAAAGTGGCGAAAGGGCCCCATAGGCGCGGATGTTGTTCAGAATGACTGAAGCACTACCGGCTTCTGATGCCGGTAGGATCAGCGATATGCTTTTCGAGGTACTGAAGTACGATGTCTTCGGTGATAGCACCATTGGTCGTCGAGAAGTACCCGCGCCCCAGTAGCGGCAGCCCCCATAGCGCTAGCGGATATGTGGAAATTCGCGTCGCACCCGGAGGGACGAACGGCCCTTCATCTTGCGCACCAGATCGGAGATCGCGAGCTTTCGCAGTACGGATACAATGACATGGACGCGGTTGCTCGACAGCACCCCGCGCAAGATTTCGACACCGTTCCCGCGACGCACCTGCCGGCAAATGTCATACACGCAGCCGCAGCAATCCTGTCAAAACCTTGTAACGGTACTTCGTCAACCAGACGATATGATAGCAGTGATAGTACACGCAATGTTTGCCCGTGTCGTATTGCAGGATAAGATCATAGACCGATTCTTCATGCTGAAGCCGGTCCGGCTGGAAGTCGGAGGGTTTGCTCCAGAGCGTGGATACTGAAAACCGGCTGGCCTGCCGTGGGCCTTGTCGCCGTTTTAGGTATTCGACAAGAAGTGGTTGATGCCGCGCAAGAAGAGGTCGCAGGGACTATACCTATTGCGAGACTGCTTTGTCAGTCCGTTCAACGGCCACCTCGCGATCAGCTTATTGCGACAGTGCAAGCGGCGCGGTCATGCCGCTTTGCTCAAGGTCCCACCTTGCGGACCACGCGCCCGAATGTCGTTCAAGCAGCAGGTAATTGCGCTCGGCCACATAGCGGCTTGATTGCCCCGGCAGCCGCTCGATACGGATCGGATGGCCCGGCAGCGGAGCTTCGCCCAACCATGATAGCGCGCCCAATGTTCTTGCCCAAGCAGTTGGCGGGGCGCGGTGGGCGATCCCGGAGGCGACCAGTTGTTGAAGCTGCAGGCCCTGGCCCAGTTCCATGACCGCACGTGTGGCAAGATGGATCTCGCCGGAAATCGCGGTCAGATCGTGACCATCACGTAACGCCATGTCCTGAACCAGCCGCAGTATTCTGCGCCATTCCGTCCGATGCGCTCGGCTTTGCCATTGATCCCGAAGGTCGTCTTCGTATTTCTGCATCTGCGGAACCGCGATCATGAGCGCTTCCAACAGGGACAGCCGCGGGCCGAGCAAAGGCACGCTCGACATCAGGAATGTATGGCCTTGTGCGGGACCGGCGGCTTCGGCATCCATCATCGCCCAACCGCCTTGGCCCATGATCCGGTGCCGTGTGCGTTCAGACCGCAGATCCGGCGCAATAATGCTCAGATCGGACCCTTTGACGGACCACCCCAGATGGATCCCCGAAGGATCAGCAAAGCGTAAAGGCAGATCACCATCCAACGCGGCGTGCTGGAAGATCAGGAAACATTCGCGCGCGACCGAAAACAGTGTTTGTCCGACGGCGGATTCCGTTTGCGTCTCCGGCAGCGAGCCCCAACCATCGCAAATGTCGTGATCGTCCCATTGCATGAGCGACGGAACCCGCGCAGCAAGCCACGCAAATTCTGGCGATGCGTAAAGGGCGGCATAGCGTTCCAGAAAACGTTCCCGCAGGTGGAGGCGCAAATCTGCCAAAGCGTCGGCCGACGGATTTGACGGAACCCGTTCCGGCCAGTGCTCACTCAGGTCATGATCGCGCGTGACTTCGTCGGCATAGACCTGATCTCCGCCATGCAGCAGGAACGCGAAAGGCTGCCTGCAGTGTTCTTCCCGCAGACGTGCCCACATTGCGTTGCGTTCGGACCCTTCGCGATCCAGATCGCCGACCTCTTCGCCATTACACGACACATAGGCGAGCCGCAGATTCCCCAAGAGATCGAGTGACAGCGGGTAGCTATGGCCATCCCACACATATTCAGACGCCCGGTCGATCGGCACGGAAAAGCGGCAGCGATGCGCGGTTGCCGTCTCGAACTCGGCCAGGGCTTCTGTCGGAACAGACCGCCCCTCGATCTCGACGGGCGAAATGTTCTGGCCCTTCGGCGCAATAAACAGCGCCGCGAGATGCGCGTGGCCATCGCGGATATCATCCAGGATAAGGATTGGCCCGATGGGCAACGAAAGCTGGCACGGCATATCAGGAGAAACCCGGCAGTAAAAACTTGAAGCGGTCACGGAAGCCTTCAGGACGCTCCCAAAACAGTACAACGAGGCGTACCGCAATCACATCACGATACGCCAGTGCTGTAGGGTATCGAGCTTGTCCTTTACGTGCTCACCTGCCGGTGCACTGCCGCCACTTCCGCGTCAAGATGGTCCTTCAGTCCAACTGGCAGGGACAGTTCCTGCGCCAGTTGGGCAAGGTAGCGCTGCTCTTCGTCTGTATCCGGATCAACGGCCAGTGCGGATGCCATGTAAAGCTCTGCGCGCTGCTCATCTGTACGCGCAAGACGGGCCACGGCATTGGCATCCGCCGGTGCCGAGAAATAGTCAAACAATGCCGCCTTTTCTTCCTGACCCAACCCGAACTCCTGAATCTGTTCGCGGATCCGGTCGTGTTCCTCCTGATCGATGTGATCGTCCGACTTTGCCGCCGAAATCATGGCCCGCATTATGGCCAAACGGAAATCCCGTCCGGCAGCGTCCTGATCGTTCTCAAGATCAAATCCGCTATCTGCGGGCGGCTTGGGCAGATTCAGCGGGTCCGCTTCGGTGCCCGATGTCTTGTTCGTCTGCCAATCGCGATAAGCCTTATATGCAAGCCCACCGACCACGGCCATGCCACCGACCTTCAGTGCTTTGCCCCCAAGCTTGCGGCCCTTCTTGGTGCCCAGAACCAGCCCCATCAACCCGCCAGCAGCGGCCCCGCCCGCGAAACCGCCCGGCAACGCAGCATTGATCCGATCGACCGGCGACTGGCCCTTATCTGAAGACCCCGATGTGCCTTCATTGCCCAGAAAGCTGTTCAGAAGCTTGCTTACATCCATATCCAAGGTGCCTTTTCAAAGGTGATCCAAATAATCGACGTGGGGGTCGGAGACCTGCAGTTCAAGTCGCCTGCGACCGCTTGGCACGAAGGCCAGACGGCGAGCGCGAAAGCTAGCTCAGGACCGGCACCGTCTTGTTCCGGTTATCGCGCAGTTCGGCCATCGCATGACGAATGATCGTCATGGCCCCCTGCATCGCCAGAAGCGCCATGACAGCCGCGACGATCAGATCAGGCCAGCCGGTGCCGGTTCCAAACACACCAAGTGCTGCGGCCAGTACCGCGAGGTTCGCCAGCACATCGTTGCGTGAACAGATCCAGACCGAGCGCATATTTGCATCGCCATCGCGCCACGCATACAGCAGCACGAGACAGGCCGCATTGGCAATCAAGGCAGCAACACCAACCGCCCCCATCGTGCCCCAGGACGGCACCGTTCCGTTAAGCGCATGCCATATGACGTTTCCGGCAACCCAGAAACCGAACAGCCCCATCGAGCCACCTTTCACCAGCGCCGCGCGGGACCGCCAGCGGATATCGAACCCCAGAACGAAAAGGCTAATCCCGTAGTTCGCGGCGTCGGCGAAGAAATCGAGCGCATCGGCCTGCAAAGCCGCTGATCCGGCGGCCAAACCCGCAGTGATCTCGACAAGAAACATGACGAGATTGATCCCCAGCACGACCCAAAGAACGCCGCGGTAGCGCCCCGTAGCCGCAGCGCTGGAGGAACAGGTGTCGGTAGAACAACAGGGCATGTCAGGCCTCGCCTTCATCATCGTTTGTGACTATCTAGGGCCTATAGCAACTATAGGGTCAAGCCACAGGGCCCAATGGTCACCGCGTCGCCATTGTCACTGGTACAAGTTCCGACTTCGGCAGGCTCATGGCGGAAACATTCGCGCGCCAGGGCATCACGGTCATTACCACAATGCGTGACATCGAAGGCCACAACGAAGGTGCCGCTGGAGAACTTCGCGGATTGGCGCAGAGCGAGAGCCTTCCCATCCATGTAGTGGAAATTGATGTGGTCAATGAGGCATCGGTTCGAAAAGGCGTTGCCGAGGCGCTGCGGCTCACCGGTCGCATCGACATTCTGGTCAACAACGCCGGCATCGTCGTGCCGGGTCCAGTTGGTTTGGAGCCGGTGGACGCTTTCGCTGCCAACATTGATACCAACTGCCATGGTTCGCTGCGCATGTTTCGGGCACTGGCTCCGCATATGCAGGATCGTGGCCAAGGTCAGGTCATACAGATGTCGAGCGCGCTTGGCCGCCTCCTCGACCCATTACTCGCGGGCTATTGCACCTCGAAGCTCGCTGTCGAAGCAGCCTGCGACGCCATTGCCATCGAGCAGAGACCGTTCGGTGTCGATGTCTCGATCATTCAGCCGGCCGGTCCCTATCCGACGCAGTTGCAGGCAAACGGCATCCACTATCTGAACGAGATGCTCGCAGCGTTGCCCGAGGCCGAGCGAGCGAATGCGAGCCGCTATGACGAACTGGCTGGTAACGCGCGTGCGCGATGAACTCGCCCCGGACCCCTCGCTCGATTCACAGGAGGTCGTGCAGGCCGCGCTGAACCTCGTCTCGACTGCGCCCGGCAGTCGACCAGGCAGAGTCGTCGTCGGTCCCTGCAGCGACGGCATCAAGAGGCTGAACCGTCTCCACGAAAGCGTTCAGGCCGAGATGCTCCAATAACCCAAGCGTTCACGTCGCCGAAGACAGGACGCTGAAGCCTCGTCGGCTCAGTGTCCGCTCGTTCCAAGAGCGGTCTTCCCTAAGCCAAAGCGGCCGATGCTTCGCATTGGCCGGGTCCGTTGCGTTAACCATCGAGATGTCAGAGACATTACTGCCCCAAGCTGAGGAGTGAGCAATGTCCTGGCGCAATCCGTTCAAGCGACACCGGTTTCCGCGCGATGTTATCTTGCTGGCGGTGCGGTGGTACCGCCGCTACCCGCTTCGTGCCGGGACGTACGGGATATGCTTGCCGAGGGCTCTGTCGCAAGGAACGGCTTGTGATCGCGCCCGCAGCATTTTGATGGTTGCGGTCGGCTGAGTCTATTGGGCATCTGCTGTGGACCGAACAACATCGTCGAACAGGATCACCGCTTCATCAAGCGGATCACGCGCCTGATGCTCGGGTTCAAATCCTTCACAACAGCACGGGCGACGCTCGCTGGGATCGAAACGGCTCACATGATCCGTAAGCGCCAGGTCGGCAATGCGGGTGATTGTCCGTTCCGCATATTCACCAACCGCGCAGGATAGGTGTGCCCAGAGGCCCGCGTGTATTCACGATCCGCCAAACTTTGCGACAGAGCCGATATCGTTCATTGCGACGCTCGTTTCCTCGAAATATCACAACGGCCAAACGAACAGCAGCAACGGCACGCTAATGACGACGACAAGCATTTCCAGTGGCAGGCCGAGTTTCCAGTAGTCGCCAAAGCGGAACCCGCCCGGTCCCAAGATCAACGTATTGTTCTGATGGCCAATCGGAGTCAGGAACGCGCAGGAGGCTCCGATTGCGACAGCCATCAGGAAGCTGTCAGGGTTGACACTCAATGTCGCAGAGATGCCGAGCGCTATGGGGCACAATACGGCGGCGGTGGCGGCGTTATTCATCACGTCCGACAGGAACATGGTGGTGACCAGAACCACAACCAACGCCGCAACTGCATTGCCCTGAGCGACCGTGTTGACTAGAAACCTCGCCAGCATTTCGGCGGCACCTGTACTTTGCATCGCACCCGCAACCGGGATCAGCGCCGCCAGCAAGACGATTACTGGCCAATCGACGGACGTGTAGACTTGTCGCAGGGGTATCGTGCGCGACACCATCGAAGCCAGAACACCGAGCGCGAAGGCTGCAGCTGCCGGGAGCAACCCCAGTGTCACCAGTGCGATCGCGCCCAGCATGATTGCGGTTGCGATGATCGCCATGCGCTTGTTCGGGATACGCAAATCGCGTGCGCCCAAGGGCACGCAGCCCGTATCGTCAATGAACTCAGCCACTGCATCTGCTGGGCCTTGAACCAAAAGCAGGTCACCGGATTTCAGCTTGACCATGCGCAAACCCGATCTTGGTGGACGTCCTTCGCGCGATACGGCAAGCAGGTTCAGCCCGTAGCGCGCGCGCAGATGCATCTCCTTGGCCGAGCGCCCGACAATGCTTGACCCCGGAAGCACGGCCAGTTCGCGAAGCACAATGTCTCTGTTGTCCTTGCGTTGTGGACCGGCGTCATCATCGGAGACCATATCATGCACGCCATCCGCTTCCTCTGCGGTTTTACCGGAGGCTTCATTTTGGCCTTCCTCGGCAGGCGCAATAACCGACTGCTCCAGCCTGATGTCGAACACGGAAAGCGCCTCTGCCAATGCATCGACTTCTGCTTCTAGCACAAGAATGTCATCCGCCCGGATACGTCGCCCGCCATGTGGTGCGGTCAAATGAACATCGTTACGAATGAGACCGACGATCTGTACATTGCTGTCTTCGATCTCGCGTTCGAATGCTCGCAGGGTTAGACCAACGGCCTTGCTGGTTTCGGGTACGCGCAGTTCCGTGAAATAGGCGCCCGTGTCGAAACCTGCATCTGTTGCAGATTTTCGCTCGGGAACCAGCCGCCAGCCAACCATGGCGATAAAGATCACCCCCACGGTCGCCACGGCAACCCCGACAGGCGCAAAGTCGAATATCGCAAAATGGCCAAGCCCCGCTTCGGCGCGAAAGCCCGAGACGATCAGGTTGGGTGGCGTGCCGATCAGCGTAGTCATTCCGCCGAGAATGGTGCCAAAAGCCAATGGCATAAGCACCTGGCCAGGCGCCAGATCCAACCGTTCCGACACCTGCACCGCGATTGGCATCAGGAGCGCCATTGCGCCCACATTGTTCATGAACCCCGACAACGCCACGCTAAGCGCCATCAGCGCGACCATACTTCCCAATCGCCCCGCATCGCGCGGCAGCACGCTGCGCGCCAGCCAATCCACGGCACCCGTATGCTGCAACGCCCGGCTGAGGATAAGCACACATGCCACCGTGATTACCGCTGGATGGCCGAAACCTGCAAAGGCATCGGCCGCCGGGACCAGGCCTGCTATCACACAGGCCATCAGCGCAGCCAGAGCCACAATGTCGTGGCGAAACCGACCCCATAGAAACAGCCCCATCGTGGCGACCAGAATACAGGAAATCAGGATCTGGTCGGTGCTCATGAGTATCCACCTTATGAACTAGCAACCCTTTAGGCCTGCGTTCAGGCGGGCAACAGTTGTGTGACAACATCGGCAAGTTCTATGCCCAGGATCTTGTTTGTTTAGCAAAGGAATAGCCTTGAAGTCGAAACTGTCAATGCTCCCATATGTGCGCTGTGTCGGTGTGACGCTCTTCCAATGGCCCGTCGCCGAGTGTACGGTTTCACTAATGAGAATAGTCCGTTCAGGTGGCAAGCGAGCAAGCCGCAATCGATTTAAGCAGAACCCAAGAGGAATGTACCAATCATGTCATTCGATAATAAAGTTGCCTTGGTCACTGGTGCTGGGTCCGGCATCGGCGAAGCCATTTCGAAGGAATTGGCTGGTCTCGGAGTTCGCGTTGTTCTCGCTGACATTGATGAAGCTGGTGCTCAAAGAGTGGCAGACGAGATTGCAGCCAAAGAGGGCACCGCTATTCCCTTTAAAGCCGACAGTGCCTCGCCTGACGATAACGAGAAAGCCGTTGCCTTCGCACTCCGCACCTACGGCAAGTTGAATTACGCGGTGAACAATGCCGGCATCGGGGGAAATGCAGCACCTACCGGCGAGGTCGACATTGAGAATTGGGATCGAGTGATCGATATTAATCTCAACGGCGTTCTCTATGCAATGCGGTATCAGATTCCTGCCATGTTGGATGCCGGTGCTGCCGAATGCGCTATCGTCAACATGGCCTCAATCCACGGCTCAGTTGCCGCGATCGGCAATAGTGCCTACACGGCGGCGAAGCATGGCGTGGTTGGGCTGACGAAAAACGCAGCAGCAGAATACGGACCGAAAGGGCTGCGCATCAATTGCGTTGGTCCAGCTTATATTGCCACGCCGCTTCTGGACAACCTGTCCGAGGAGGTCCGTGCGGAACTGGTGGCGCGTCATCCGCTCGGTCGTCTCGGAAAAGCTGAAGAGGTAGCCAAGGTGGTACGCTTCCTGTTGTCCGACGATGCATCATTCGTCAGCGGCAGCTACTATCTCGTGGATGGCGGATACACGACGATCTGACACGTTTGGCAACGGCAACGAACCTACATCATGGCTCTACCGACCAAAGGAAGATTCAGCCTTCCACTTCGGAAAGTCGTAGAATTTCAACCGGTCTGGACGGAAGATCGCATTGCGTCAGACGGCTGCCGCAAGCGGTAACCGCGTGTGCTTGACACCGTGGTGAAGAGGGTACCCATGGTCATGTTCTCAGCGAGAGTCGTATGCAGTTCGGAGGATATTGCCAAGCTGTGAGGTTCTGGATGCCGCCGCAGCCCGGCGCTTCTTCAGACGTGGCATCGAAGCGAACGGCCCACCCGAGAAGGTCGTCATCGACAAGAGCGGCGCCAATCTTGCGGGGTTGCTGGCGACCAATGTGGTTCACAAGATCACGGTCTCAGCCCCGCTGGTCGACATCCTGCAGGTCAAGTTCCTGAATAATATCATCGAGCAGGATCACCGCTTCATCAAACGGATCACGCGCCTGATGCTCGGGTTCAAATCTTTTGAGGCTGCTCAGGCGACGCTCAAAGGGATCGAGGCCGCCCATATGATCCGCAAGGGCCAGGTCGGCAACGCGGGTGATTGCCCTTTCCGCGTCTTTGCTGACCTCGCAGCATAAATCCGTCCACTGGATCGCTCGACTTCACTCCGGATGAAAAATGCGACAGAGCCAGTCAGAACGCTTCGAACGCCGACTTCTTCAACAGTATCCGGACTTTCCCGCCGTTCGCCGCAGCTGCTGGAATGACTGCTTGTTTCGATAGGCTACACCGCCACGCCAGCAGCCTGGGGGCGTCGGTCCACTCGCCGGACTCTGCAGTGCCAACGAGCCCACTGATCGATGACGGCGATTTGGGCACGTCGGCCAGTTATGGAATTCCTCGTATCAGCGGTGAAAAATATGTGGGACCAAGCGTGCCAAGTTTGTAGTGTCGTGGGCAATAGGCCGGACCACGACAGGGAAATGCAGGTGCGAGGAAGCGAGACATGAGCCAGATTGTCGGAGTATCGGGAAGTCTGCGACAGGCTTCCTACAACAGCGCCCTCCTGCGCGCGGCGCAGGAACTGATGCCCGAAGGCGCCAGGCTCATCGAGGGCAGCATCGCGGGCATTCCGCTCTATAACGGCGACGAAGAGGCGGCTTCGGGACTGCCGGCTGCCGTCGCAGAATTGAAGCAGCAGATTGCAAACGCCGACGGCCTGTTGCTCTTCACACCGGAATATAACAACTCAATTCCGGGCGTGTTCAAGAATGCAATCGACTGGGCGAGCCGGCCGGCGACGGACATCGGCCGCGTCTTCGGCGGAAAGCCGGTGGCGGTGCTGGGAGCGTCGCCTGGCGGGTTCGGGACGATCCTGTCCCAAGATGCCTGGCTGAGCGTGCTGCGGACGCTGGGCGCGCGCCCTTGGCACGAGGGGCGGCTGATGGTGGCTCGGGCGGGTAGCGTGTTCGACGATCAGGGCCGCATGACGAATGAGCAGATGCGCGACCGGCTGAAGACCTTTCTCGCCGGCTTCGCGGCCTTCGCGGGCGCTCAGTCCGGTTGATCGGCTGCTGTCGCGACGTATTCTTGCGGCAAGCGCGACCCCGCCGACCAGATAGGGAGACCCACCGATGACGACGCTATACACGATGCCCGGAACCTGCTCGCTCTCGCCGAACATAGCCGTAGCCTGGCTCGACGCGCCGGTCGAAGTCCACAACATGGCCTACGGCGATCATAAGAACGAGGACTATCTTGCCATCAATCCCAAGGGCAAGGTGCCCGCCCTGCGCTTTGACGACGGCGATGTGCTGACCGAGGCGGCGGCGATCCTCGCCTGGCTCGGTGCGGCGCACGGCAAGGAGGGATACGCGCGCGACACCCGGCTCGGTCGCAAGGAGGCCGAGGCATTGTCCTACATGACCTCGGAAGTCCATGCGGCCTATGGCGGCCACTTCGCACCGAAGAACCTCGCCGAGAGCGCGGCGGCACAGGAGGAGGTCAAGCGCAAGACCTACAAGACCCTCGCCAGCCATTACGAGCGGATGAATGGTGCCCTGAGCGACAACGGCGGTGAATGGTATCTCGGCCAGCGCTCCTTCGCCGACACATTCCTTTACGTTCTGACGCGCTGGCTCGAGCAGACGCCCCTGTCGATCGAGGACTACCCGGCGCTGAAGGCGCATCGCGCGCGCATGGAGGCAGACGAGGGCGTGCGTGTTGCGCTGAAGCGTCAAAACATGGAGCCGGTCGGATGACCGAAAGCACCTACGATATGACCGATTGGCCGACGCTGCCCTATGCCGATTGGGCCGAGACCTGTACCGCGCTGCACCTCTACGCCCAGATCGTCGGAAAGATGCGGCTGTCGCAGACCCCATGGGTCAACCATTCCTGGCACGCCACGCTCTACGTCACCCCGCGCGGCCTTACGACCGGACCGATTCACGGGGCGGGCGGGTGCCTGACGCTTACGTTCGATTTCGTCGACGGGCGGCTCGTCGCCGAGGCGGATGGCGGGGCGCGGGAGAGCTTCGCCCTGGAGCCCGCGAGCGTCGCGCGCTTCCACGAGCGCACGCGCGCAATCGTGGAGGCGGTCGGCGGTCGGTTCTCCATCCATGGCGCCCCCAACGAGTTGCCGGAGGCCGTGCCATTCATGCAGGACACGGGCGAGCGGCCCTGGGACGCGGATGCCGTGCGGCGCTATCACGGCGCCCTGCTGCGCATCGTGCCGGTGTTCGAGCGTTTCCGTACGGCGTTCGTTGGCAAAGTCTCGCCGGTGCATTTGTTCTGGGGCTCGTTCGACCTCGCCGTCACCCGCTTCTCCGGCCGCAAGGCATCGCTCCATCCCGGCGGCATCCCGAACCTGCCCGACGCGGTGACGCACGAAGCCTACGATCACGAGGTCTCCTCGGCGGGCTTCTGGCCGGGCAATGGCGGGGCGGGGGAACCGATGTTCTACTCCTACGCATACCCCGTGCCGGACGATTTCTCGGATCGGCCCGTCGAGCCTGACGGCGCGTACTGGGACGACGGGCTCGGGGAATTTCTACTCCCCTACGAAGCGGTACGGACAAGCGCCGATCCCGCTGCCACGCTCATGGCATTCCTGCAAAGCAGCTACGCCGCCGCCGCCGACACGGCCGGCTGGGATCGTGAGGCTCTCGATTGCGGACTGCAGAAGCCGGGCGTAGCGCGACCCGTCCGCGGTTGATCGGATGCGGGGACCCGGTGACAGGAAAGACCGGCGATCAGCGCGATGCGATCGCATCGAACCCTTGCAGGACGCCGTGGATCTGCCGTCCGAGTTCCGTCAGGCCGTAAGTCACCTCGGGCGGAATAGTTGGGGCTTGCTCGCGCCACACAAGACCGTCCGCTTCCAGCTCACGCAGGCGTTGGGTCAGCACCTTGGGCGAGATGCCGGCAATCGTGCGCCGCAAGGCACCGAAGCGCTGTGGCCCGTGCGCGCCCAGGATGTAAATGACATGCGTCTTCCACTGGCCCCAAAGCAGGCGCAGCACCGCGTCGGACGGACAACCCGCGGGAGAGGACTTTTCGGAGGGGGTATCGTCAGGGGTAGTTTCCATTGGGTAACCACTTTCGTTTGGGAACTTGACTCCTATCTAATACATCGAAGCGAGGCCCGCGAGTGCGACGGGCTCAAATTCGGAGAACGATCATGAGCGATACCAACAACGATCCGACCCCTATCATTCCCGGGCTCCACCATGTGACTGCGATCAGCGGCCCGCCGCAGGCAAACCTCGACTTCTATGTCGGCACGCTGAAGCAGCGGCTGGTCAAGCGCACGGTGAACTTCGACGATCCGGGCACCTACCATTTGTACTACGGCGACAAGGACGCCGCGCCCGGCTCGATCCTTACCTTCTTTCCCTTCGTCGACGCCGGACCTGGCCGGACGGGCGCGGGCATGGCGAGCGCCTACGGCTACGCCGTGCCGGATCTCGACGCACGCATGGAGGCATTGGCGTCCGATGCAATCGACTTCGAGGGTCCGTTCACGAGAATGGGCGAGCGCGGGATCGCGCTGCGCGATCCCGACAGGTTGCGGGTGGAGATGATCGAGGGGGGTGCGCGCGACGAGGGGTTCCATTCGGTCACGCTGTGGCTGCACGATGTCGAGCCGACGGCGCGGGTGCTGGAGGCAATGGGCTATGTGCGCGAGGGAGAGGAAGCAGCGCCTACCGGCGGCACCGGCGGCACCGAGCGCCGCGTCCGCTACCGTGCCGGCGAAGGCGGGCGCGCGAGCGTGGTCGACCTGATGACCTCCGACGCGCCGTCCATCGGGCGGCCGGGTGCGGGCACGGTACACCACATCGCCTTCCGCGCGCCCTCGCCGGAGGATCAGATCGCTTGGCGCGAGCGCCTCGCGGCGATCGGCATGGACGTGACCCCCGTGATCGACCGGCAGTATTTCGACGCCATCTACTTCCGCACGCCGGGCGGCGTGCTGTTCGAGATCGCGACCGACCCACCGGGCTTCGCGGTGGACGAGGACGAGGCGCATCTGGGCGAGGCCCTGAAGCTGCCGCCGCAATACGAGGCCGCCCGCGACCGCCTCGAGCGCATCCTGCCGCCCATCAAGCTGCCGAGCTCGGCATGAGCGCGGAGGTGGCAACGCTCCCGTCCCGCACCAGCGGCGCTGCCCCGCATGCGGGGCAGCGGCTGGCAACGGCCGGCGCCCCGCTCTCTCGCGCGCGGCTTGCCGTCGTGATGCTCCATGGCCGTGGCGGCTCGCCCGAGGACATGCTGGGCCTGCATGCCCATCTCGCGTTGCCCGACATCATGGTCATCGCGCCGGCGGCGGCGGGCCGCTCGTGGTGGCCCGACAGCTTCCTCGCGCCGCTCGCCGTCAATGAGCCCGGCCTGTCGAGCGGATTATCCATCGTCGCGGCGATGCTGGATGATCTGGAACGAGCGGGCTTCGGCCCCGAGCGAGTGGTGCTGGCCGGGTTCAGCCAGGGCGCGTGTCTGGCGCTGGAAGCGGCGGCCCGGCTCGCGCGACCCTTCCATGCTGTTGCCGCGCTCTCGGGCGGCTTGGTAGGCACCGGCGAGGGCGACGGCCCGCCGCGCGACGATCTCTATGGCCGCAGGCCCAAGACATTCGACTACGACGGATCACTCGCGGACGTGCCCGTCCTGATCGGCTGTCACGAACGCGACCCGCACATCCCGCTCGCCCGCGTCAACGAGAGCGGCGACGTGCTCAGCCACATGGGTGCGGACGTCGAGACGCTGGTTATCCCGGGCGCCGGGCACGGCATCGTGGCCGAGGAGGCGGCATGGCTGCGAGGTCAATTGAACGCGGCACCAACGCGGGCCGGCCGCATGGAGGGAGAGGCATGAACGAGATCGCGATCGACCGCCAGGAAGGCGAGACCAAGGGGCGCTATAACGTGACCCTGGACGGCCACGAGGCCGAACTGACCTATTCACGCGCCGGCGCAACCAGCATCATCATCGATCATACCGGGGTGCCCGATGCATTGCGCGGGCGCCAGGTCGGTCTCGCGCTCGTGCGCCGCGCGGTCGAGGATGCCCGTTCCGAGAACCGCACGATCGTACCGCTATGTCCGTTCGCCAAGGCGCAGATCGCCAGGCACCCCGAGTGGCACGACGTCCTCAAAAGATAGGTCGCCGACGTTCCGCCCGAAAACACACCACACTCAAGCATTGGAGTTCCCCATGTCCTGGTCCCCCTGCCCCGACCCCCAACTCGGCAACGCCACCTCGGTCGATGCCGTCGAAACCCTGATCGTGCCGCGTGCCGTGGATCTGGGTGAGATGACGGTGCGCCGCGCCTTGCCCTCGACCAAACGCCAGATGGTCGGTCCCTTCATCTTCTTCGACCAGATGGGGCCGGCGGAATTCCTGACCGATCAGGGAATCGATGTCCGGCCGCACCCGCACATCAACCTGGCCACGCTGACCTACCTGTTCGAAGGTCAGATCCATCACCGCGACTCCCTGGGCACGGACGTCGCCATCGAGCCTGGCGCGGTGAACTGGATGCGCGCGGGGCGCGGCATCGTCCATTCCGAGCGCACCACGACCGAGCGCAAGCGCACGGGGCAGAAACTGTTCGGCATCCAGACCTGGATGGCCTTGCCCGAGGCGGACGAGGAGGGCGATCCGGCCTTCATGCACCATGGCGCGGACGCGTTGCCGATCATCGACGCCGACGGCGTGCGGGCCCGGCTCATAGCCGGGTCCGCCTTCGGCGCAAGCTCGCCGCTGCAGACATCGTCCGAGACGCTCTACGGCGACGTGCAACTCGCGCCCGGTACCGCCGTGCCCATCGACCCGACCTACGAGGAGCGGGCGCTCTACACGATCGAAGGCACGGTCGAGGTGGCGGGCGACACGTTCGAGCCGGGCCAGCTTTTGGTGCTGCGGCCGGGCGACGCGATCACGGTGCGCAACCCTGGCTCCGCCGGTGCCCGCTTCATGCTGTTCGGCGGCGCGCCGATGGGCGGGCCGCGCTGGATCTGGTGGAACTTCGTTTCGTCGCGTCCCGAGCGCATCGAACAGGCAAAGGAAGAATGGCGCCGCGGGCGCTTCGACACCGTACCGGGCGACGAGGCGGACTTCATCCCCCTGCCCACCGGGGCGCGCGAGGTTCAGCGGGCGGAAGGTGGAGTGCGCTACCCGTGATCCGGCCTGCCGTCCACAGGCACGCTCGGCGCGCCTCGTGCGTCGCCGCCTTTCTCGCGTCGCTCACCACGCTCGTCGTGCCCGCCCACGCGGCGGAGGCGGAGGGGCCGCTCGGCCTCACCTCTCTCGAGCTCGCCTTCACCGAAGCGCTGGCGCTGATCGCGCTGGCATGCCTGTTCGTGCCGCTTTCCAAGCGGTTCGGCCTCGGTACGGTGATCGGTTACCTCGTGGCGGGCGTCGCGGCGGGCGCGGTGCTTCGCCTGTCCTACGCCGAACATCCCGAGAAGCTGCTGCACTTCGCCGAGTTCGGCGTGGTGCTGTTCCTGTTCGTGATCGGGCTGGAGTTCCGGCCCCGCCGTCTGTGGGAGTTGCGAACCACGATCTTCGGACGCGGGCTCGTGCAGGTGCTCGCCTGCGGCCTTGTTCTGGGCGGAGCGGCCTACACCTTCGGCCTCGACTGGCGGGCCGCCATGATCGTCGGCCTCGGGCTCGCCCTGTCCTCGACGGCGCTGGTGATGCGCGAGATCGACGAGGGCGGCGAGCGTCGTACGCCCTTCGGAGAGACGGCCATCGCGGTGCTGCTGTTCGAGGATCTGGCCATCGTGCCGCTCTTGCTGCTCGTGACGCTGATCGCGCCTACCGGCGCAGAAACGACCACGGTCGAGAACGTGGTGGCCGTTGCTCTGGGACTCGCGGCCATCGCGTTCCTTATTGCGGTCGGGCGCTACGGCCTCGACCCGATGTTCCGGATGGTCGCGCGCACGCGTACGCCGGAGTTGATGACCGCTGCCGCGCTCGGCGTCGTCATCTTCGCCTCCCTGGTCATGGCCCTGACGGGTCTGTCCTACGCCATGGGTGCCTTCATCGCGGGCATGATGCTCGCCGACAGCGCCTTCCGCCACGAGGTGGAGGCCGACATCGAGCCGTTCCGCGCGCTGTTCCTGGGCCTGTTCTTCGTCGCCGTTGGCCTGTCGCTGGACCTCGGCGGGGTCGCTGACAACTGGCTCGTGATCCTCGCCGCCGTGCCCGTGCTGATCGTGCTCAAGGGTATCGCTATATATCTCGTCTCACGTCTGTTCGGATCTCCGAACGAGCTGGCGACGCGCATCGCCTTCGCCATGGCCCAGCACGGCGAGTTCGGCTTCGTGCTCTTCGCGGCCGCTTCGTCCGCCCTGATCCTGGACGGGGAGACCGCCTCGGTGGTGGTGTCCATTGTCACGCTGTCGATGGCGCTTTCCTCGCAGTCCGACCGCGCCTATCGTTGGGTTGTCGGCACACCCGCGCGCGAGGTCCTGGACGAGGACTATGCCGACGCCGGCGGCTCGGTGCTGGTGATCGGCTTCGGCCGCGTGGGCCAAATGGTCGCCCAGCCGCTGATCGCAAGGGGCGTACCCATCACCCTGCTCGACCACGACGCGAACCGCATCCGCGAGGCGGAGCGCTTCGGCGCCCGCGTCCACTACGGCGATGGCACGCGGCGCGAGGTGCTGCACGCCGCGGGCGCCGGTGAGGCGCGCGCAATCGTGGTCGCGACTGACGATCCCGTGACGACGCTTGCCGTGGCAAGCCTCGTACGGCACGAGTTCCCCGGTGCCGAGCTCTTGGTACGTGCGCATGACCGCATTCACGCTGTGCGGCTCGCCAATGAAGGCGTCGCTACGATCGTGCGCGAGACGCTGGCCTCGGCTCTGGAGCTTGGCGGCCGGACGCTCCATGCGTTGGGCTATACGCTCGAGGAAATCGAGGAGACGACGGCCACGATCCATAACCGAGACGAGCGGCTTCTGGCCGAGCAGACGGCGATGGCCCGCGGGCGGCACGACCGAGACGCCATCGTGGATGCCATCACGCCCGAACCGTTGACGCACACCGAACGTGCCGACATGAATCAAGGGCCAGCCTGATCGCACTACCGGTTGCGCGCGCAATTGGACGTGATCAAGTTCCGGAATACGAGAACATTCACCGACCGGCATATATCGTGATCCGGAACCGGTAGCCAAACTGGCTGCTGACCTCCTTGCACACCATTGCCGTTGCGGACGGAAGGCGACGTCGCTTCTGTAGTCCGAGCCGAATGACCTCCTGGGGACTTCGTTGCACAAATACCGCCGGGGATTCACCTCGTAAATCCAGCGTGATAGTTGGAAGGCATGAGCAGTTAGCCCCCGACGCAGTACCAGACAAAGAACTGGCCTTCATGTAATGCATCGCTGAAGCAGCGCAGCTCACTTTCAGTTTGGTTTGACCCGGATATGGTTTGGACACCGCCGCCGACAGCTAAGCGTGGTCGGCGGACGCCCGGCGCTTACGCGGTGCCAACGCCTGCTCGACAATCTCGCTTCCGGGCAGTTGTTAACTCGCCGGACAGCCCGCGAACTTCACAAACTTCATGACCTTCTTACGCATCGTCATGTGCATATCTATGGAAGCATCGCTACAAGCGTTGTTGCTATGGAGCAGTTCAGTATCCCGCAGCCGCCCCATCGCCTCGCGGATCGGCACCTCCTTCGAACATGCCAGTCGCTGGGTCGATACGGATAGCTTGCGCATGGCCCAGAACGCCGCTCCACTGCTCCACCATTTGGACCGGCTGGCCGCGCAGCCGCAGGTCGCGCACCGTTTCATCGGAAATACGTGATTCGAGCACCAGATCGCTGGATGCCGTGCCCCACGTCCTGCCCATAAGCCAGCGGGGCGCTTCAATCGCCTGTTGAACGTCAAAACCGAAATCGACCAGTCGCGTCAGCATGGCAGCCTGGGTCTGGGGCTGGCCTTCACCGCCCATCGAACCATAGGCGAGGACCGGCTTGCCGCCTTCCATCAGCATTGCGGGAATGATCGTATGGAAAATGCGTTTTTCGGGCTCCAGACGGTTGGGATGGTTCTCGTCCAGCGAAAAGAACGAGCCGCGATTTTGAAGGATAACTCCGGTATCGCCACCCATCACGGCCGCGCCGAAATCATGATAGATGGACTGGATCATCGAAACGACAAGGCCATCTGAATCCGTTGCACACAGATAGATGGTATCACCGTCCGGGCTGCGCTTGTCGAAGCTTTTCGCGTAGCGCAGTCCAGGCTCCAGCTCCTGCTGCACCAATGCACGTTCGCAGGAAATCAATGCCCTCCGTTCGTCGGCATAGTCTTTTGAAAGCAGCTGATCGAGCGGAATGTCGACAAAGGCGGGATCCGTCAGCCATTCGTCACGATCGGCAAAGGCGACCTTCACCGCCTCGACGATGTGATGGTAGTAGTCGGCCGTCCCTTCTCCCCAGCTCTTGACGTCAAACCCTTCGAGCAGGTTGAGGAGTTGGAGGGCCGCAAACCCTTGCGTGCTGGGCGGCATCTGGAAAACGTCATAGCCGCGGTAGGTGGTCGAGATCGGCTCGACCCAACGGGCTTGATAGTTTGCAAAATCATCCTGCGCTAGTGGTGAACCGCCTGCCGAGATCGCTTCGCAGATGCGCTCCGCGACGGGACTTTCATAGAATCCCTCTCGCGCGCCAGACGCCGCCAGAGCGGCGAATGTTTCTGCCAGTTGGGCCTGAACCAGCAGCGAGCCTTCGCGTTGGGGGGCGCCTTGCGGCAAATAGGTTGCTGTCATGCGAGGGTCCTGAGCCAGGATTTCAGCATCCTGTGCCAGCCAGTCCGCAAGCGAGCGGGTAACAGCGACGCCATTGCGGGCATAATGGATGGCGTCGGCGAACAGGCTCTCCCAGGACAGCTTGCCAAAGCGCTCATGCGCGAGCCTCCATCCATCGACAGCGCCCGGTACGGTCAGGGCTGCCAACGGGCCGCGCATCGGAATATGGTCCGTAATACCGCGTGCGCGATAGTATTCGCGTGTCGCCGCTTTCGCCGACGGGCCGCTCGCATCAAGCGCATGAACACCGTCCGCCCCGGCACCTGCAATCAGCCAAAAGCCATCGCCACCCAGGCCAGCCATATGCGGATAGGCCACGCACAGGGTGGCATTGGCGGCAATTGCGGCATCCACCGCGCTGCCGCCGCGCCTCAGTGCATCCTGACCCGAGGCGGACGCCAGATAATGGGGCGTGGACACCATACCACGCGATGCAAAGGTAGGCGGACGACCGGTACGGGGACCATTGGAATGGCTCATGACGCGCTCCTTGATGCGTAAGAGTTATTCAGATTTCTCTTTCGGGGGGAAAAACAGACGTTGCGCCGGTGGGATCATCGCCCCTACCAGAAGGGCCACGAGGCCGAGCCACCATAGGTATGTGGGGCCTTTGGTCGTGCCGATGCTGATAAGAGGAAAAGAGGCGAGCAGAAGCAGGAACGATACGCTTAGATAAACGACCCGGTTCTTAAACAATCTTTTCATGGAGTTCCTCTTATGCGGTAATGATCACAAGGAAGACCGTTGCGACGCCTGTCAGAAGGAATGCGACGATGGTCCAGGGCAACGTCTTGCGCATGATCTCGCCTTCCTTGCCGTTGATGCCGGCGGTACTAGCGCCCATGACAACATTTGCCGGCGCGATGGCATTGCCGATGGTACCGCCAGCGCTCTGTGCCGCGAGTATTGTTGCTTCAGGTAAATCCTTCAGGCGGGCAATAGTGATCTGGAGATCGGAGAACAGCACGTTGGAGGATGTGCTGCTTGATGTCGTGAACGCGCCGACGACACCGATGCCGTTGGAGAGGAACGCGAAGGCATAAGCGGGAGCCACCGCCGAGATGCCAAGTGCCAGCACCTCGTTCTGCCCGGAATGCTTCATGATCGAGGCCAGAATGAGAAAGGCGATGATCGGCACCGAAGCGGGAACAGCTGTATCGATAAGACCTGCCAACATGCTTTTGGCACCCTTTTGAGCAATCTGCGCCCATTTCGAGAAGTAGCTGCGGGACTGAAAGACTATCCAGGTCAGAAACGCGGTCACCAGCAAGCCAGCGCCGGGATGCGAGAAGGGCCGGAGCGCCGAGTAGGTTTCGGTGCCAGGGATGGTCAGCCCAAAACCGGTCGATACGGCGGGGAACGGAAAGCCGAACGTGAAGGCCGATAGAGCTTGGCGCAACGGCTCAATTACCGACGTGCCCACCGCAATGATGCTCAGCATGATATAGGGCAGAAAAGCCATTGCCGTACCCATCGGAGGCGATTTCTCTTCGATAGCTTCCACGGGGCTTGTCAGCATCGCAGGGCGATCGACAATGGAGTTCGCTGGAAGTGCATATCGTTTCCAGCGCGCGAGCGGGAACAGCGCCAACAACGCCACCGTTGCTGGCAGGAACGCCGCCAATGCCGGATCGATCGCCACGGCAGCGATCTGGCCCAGCCCTTGTATGGCGGCGACAATCAGAACGAGCGGCCAGCCGTGGCGAATGGCGGGCCAGCGCCCGTACATCCACACCACCATGAAACCACCCAGAAAGGCCTGGATCGCGATCAGGATTGCGCTTTGATATGCTGTGGCCATCGTCGTTGCCTGATCGATATCCACTACCTGAAGCGTTGCCAGCCAGCCTGCTCCCAGTGTTCCGTAAAACTTTGCCCAAATGTGCGCGATGATGGGAATCGCCACGGCATAGATGGGCTTGAGGCCGAAGGCGACCAATAAGGGAGCAACGATCGCGATCGGCGTACCGAAGCCGTCGATCCCTTGCAGGAAGGAGGTAAAGACCCATCCGAGCGCGACGACGATGAACAATTCATTCTTGCTCAGGCGGGTGATGCCTTGACGCATCGCTTCATATCCGCCTGATTTGTCCATGATCTGGTAGAGAAGCAGTGCGGGCCAGATAACCAGCAGAATGAATATTGCGTCCCATACTCCTTTGGCGCCGGCGACGGCCAAGGTATCAAGGGGCGTCCTGAAGGCAAAAAGCGCGATCGCTGCGGCCACAAAGATTCCGAAAGCACCAGCCTGTTGCGCAGTCCATCGAAGCTGAATCAGCAAGAAAGCAAGTACGACGACCGGTAATATGGATAAGGACCAATGTAGTATATCGACTGGTAAATCCATATCCGTGCTTCCTCATCCAGAAGTTTTCATAAGGCCTTTTAGAATAAGCAGTATTTTGCGCAGTTCCCTTTCTGCGATCAGGCATTGTCGCCCTTGGCTTTGTCAAGCCCGTTATTCTCATGGAAAGAGCAGTCAGTCGGCGTGTCGCCCGCCCGCCGCAACCCGAAAGGCGCTTCCCATATCCGCTGCGACCCAACCGACCGCGCGTTCAGGATCTTCTTGGAATGCGTTCCGAGTCATGCTCCATGTCAAACTGCACGACGTGCCACCTTCCTGCGATAGGCTTGGCGCTGCACCGGCTGGTCCATGCCCAAAGCGTTCGGTGTTTGGTAGGTGGATGTCTGCTTCGTTCCGCTGCCCCGGATAGGGTCCCTGAGCAAGCGCAGCCCGTTCAGTACCACCAGCACAGTGCCGCCTTCGTGGCCGATGACTACCAACGGCAACGGCAACTCGAATAGCAGGCCACAGATCACGAGGGTCGCCATGGCACCTATGGCAAAGGTCAGGTTCTGCCGGATGATCGACGCCGTCCTGCGAGCAAGCCGGCGCGCATCGACAAGCCGCCCCATGTCTTCCGAGAGCAGCGCTACGTCGGCAGCCTGAAGCGCGACGTCCGATCCCGCCGCGCCCATGGCGATCCCCACATCGGCACGGGCGAGCGCCGCCGCGTCATTAACGCCGTCACCTACGAACGCCACCTTCCCTTCCGCTGCAAAGTCGCCCACCATCCGAACCTTGTCTTCCGGCAGCATGTCGGCGTGAATATCCTCGGGCTTCAGCCCTAGTGCTTCGCCTACCCGCAGAGCTACGGGCAGCCGATCGCCCGTCATCATGACGATCTTCTCGACCCCGCCTTGGCGTAGCGCCGCAAGTGCAGGCTTGGAGGTTGCGCGTGCGGTATCGGCCACGGTGACCGCGCCCAGCACATGCGAGTCACGACCAGCATAAATGATTGTCTGCGCATCCGCTGCCAGTGCCAGAAGTGCGGGGTGGTCGATGGATGCTCCCATCTGCTCCGCAAGACGCGGGTTGCCTGCCCATAAGAAGCCTTCGCCACCACTGCTGACAATGCCTGCGCTCGGCCTCGTGGCGACATCGCCAACCT
Organism: Qingshengfaniella alkalisoli; assembly: GCF_007855645.1. Classification (GTDB taxonomy): domain Bacteria; phylum Pseudomonadota; class Alphaproteobacteria; order Rhodobacterales; family Rhodobacteraceae; genus Qingshengfaniella; species Qingshengfaniella alkalisoli. Next base: position 33,992 of record NZ_CP042262.1, on the reverse strand, counting down.
CCACCGGCGCAACACCGCGCATGGCGGCTTCCTGCCGGATGGCTGCTGCGCTGTGATGCTCTGATTGAGCTTCGAGACCGGCAAGCAGCGACATGAACGTCCGCTCGTCGCCGTCAAGCGCCACCACCTGCGTGACGGACGCCTTGCCGGTGGTCAGGGTGCCGGTCTTGTCGAAGGCGAAAGTATCAACGGCTGCCAGCCTTTCGAGGGCGCCCCCTCCTTTGAACAGCACACCGCCGCGCGCAGCCGCTGACAGCGCCGACAGAATGGCGGAGGGCACCGAGATGACAATGGCGCACGGGCTTGCCGCCACCAGCAGCGTCGCGGATCGGTAGAGCGCTTCCTCCCAGTCACGCCCCGGCCAATAGAAGGCCGCGAAAGCAAGGATAGCGCCCGCCATTACCGCAACAGTGTAACGCTGACCGAACCAGGCGCTGAACTTTTCGGAAGGAGCCTTGGCTGCCTGCGCTTCGGTGACCAGCGTTATCATGCGGGCGACCGTGCTTTCCGCGACCGTTCTCGTCACGGTCGCTTCCAGCACACCGTCAATGTTCATTGTCGCTTCGAAAATTTGTGCGCCGGGTTCCTTTGTGAGCGGCATGGATTCGCCGGTGATGTTTGCCTCATCGAGAGAGCCGCGACCGCTAACGATCACCGCATCGGCGGGAACGCGCGCTCCGGGACGCAGCACCACGATGTCGTCCACACTCAGATCCGCGGCGGGGACCTCCGACACCGACCCATCCGAATTTCTGCGCAGCGCTGTTTCCGGGCGCAGCGCCATCAGTGCCTCGATCGCCCTGCGTGCGCGACCGATCGCACGCTCCTCCAGCGTGGTGGAAATGCTGAAGAGCGTCAGCAGCACCGCTCCCTCGAATGGTGCGCCAACCGCCGCCGCTGCAATAGCGGCAACGACCATGAGCAGGTCTATGTCGAGGATGCGCTCCTCCCACAAGGTGACCGCTGCCCGCCATCCGGCAGGCAGACCGCCTGCCAAATAGACAAGAGCAAGACCCACTGCCAAAGCGAGACCGGCAGCATCCTCTTGTAGCGGCCAGAGCGCGAGAACGGCCAGCAGCATCCCAATGAAGGTAAGCGTTGTCAGAATGAGCGAGCGATCGAGATCAAACGGGTTCTGCACGTCATCTCCTGGTTGGATACAGCTTCGCTATCCTACCACCACGGGCGAACAAGAAAAGATCGTAGCCCCCATCGAGTACCCGTGCCATGATCATGCGCTTCGGAATGACGATCTACCTATGGCTTGATTTCCGTCGAAGCGCTCACTGGCAGTACCAGCATTGATGTTGGTTCGGCGAACGATGCCCTCAGCATGCTCTGGTGGATTGTGGATGGTATAGGCTTTGTTAAGTAATTCGTCCGGGCGAACAACGTTCATCTATCTGATTTTACTACGTAACATATTGGTTTCATTGGGATGAAATTGCAACGTTTGGTATTGTGTCCGGAGAACCTCTACCATTTTGAGCCGTGATATGAAGCCCGGAAAGCCGCCCGTAGAACAAGGTGATCTCCTGCGCGCCCGCTTGGTCGAGATGATCACATGCCGCTTGATGAGGACGCTGCTGGCACCAATGATCAGCAAGCGCCGCAGGGATCGCTCGCCCATTATCGTCGACGTGTATGCCAGCCGGTCAAACAAGGCCGCCGAGGTGGGTGCGATGCGCAATATGCTCGACCGCACAGAAGAGCGCATTGGACTGAAGCCGGGCTGGGTGGCTGAGCGAGGTCGACCAAAACTGTTGCGATCATGGGACCAACGCCGGGGATTGTCATCAACCGCCGGGCCACCTCGTTGTTCTGTGCGCGCGCCTTGACTCAAGCGCCAAGCTTACCGATCCGTGTTTCAAGATCGGACACTATCTGCCGCTGTTGGAATGTTCGAAATTATACGGAGATCACCCAGTTTTTACGTGCTCCAGCTTGTGTATCAAGTTCAACTTGCGAGTAATCTATGCCGAAGATACTGTGTCCACATCGCCTGCAAAACATTGCATATAAAGAACATTCATCTTAACCCATCAAGAGGCTGACCGCGACAAGGCACCAACGAGGGGAATCATCATGGCGACTAGATCTATGGATGGTGGCGTTCATGCTCACGACCCGCACAGTTGCCTGTGCTGCCGGCCGGAGATTTTTGCATTGACCGACCGGATGACTGCTGACCTGACCCGGCGCGGTTTTATGGCCAGCATGGCGACATCGATTGCGGCTCTTGGTTTGCCGGGCTTGGCGACCGCGCAAACGAAAACTGCACTGGAAACTACCCCTGCACCAACCGTATTCAAGAATTTTCGTCTTTTTGACGGACAGGGAGAGACACTTCGCGACGGCTTTCATCTGCGCGTAGATGACGGAAAGATAACCGCGCTCGCCGAAGGTGACGTGACCGCTTCGCAGGACGTCACGGTGATTGACTGCGGCGGGCGCACGTTGATGCCGGGCCTGATCGACGCGCATTGGCACGCGATGTTCGCCCCCTTGCCCATGATTAGTCTGCTGACGAGCGATATCGGCTATGTTTATCTGGCAGCAAGCGCCGAGGCAGAGCGCACCTTGATGCGGGGTTTCACTACCGTCCGCGATGTTGGCGGGCCTTCCTTTGCCCTCAAGCGCGCGATCGATGAAGGGCTTGCTCCTGGCCCCCGAATTTTTCCTGCCGGCGCGCTGATCTCGCAAACTGGCGGTCATGGCGATTTTCGTATGCGCTCAGATGTTCCGCGCTCCGAGGGTCGGATCACCTATTCCGAAGAGATCGGCGCGGCCGCGATCGCGGACGGGCCAGACCAGGTTCTGCATCGCGTGCGTGAGCAACTCATGCTGGGCGCCAGCCAGATCAAGCTGACAGGCGGCGGCGGCGTGTCGTCGCTCTATGATCCGCTCGACACGCTCCAGTTCCTGCCCGAAGAAATCAGCGTGGCCGTTAGGGCAGCGGCCGATTGGGGCACATACATCACGGCCCATATCTATACCCCGGCGGGCATTAGCCGCTATGTCAAGGCTGGAGCGCGCTGTATCGAACATGGTCAATTGGCCGACGAAGACTCGGTTAAGCTCATTGTCGATCATGACGTCTGGTGGTGTTTGCAGCCGTTCACCGAGGCCTCCGACATGAACCGATACTCCGACAAGGAGAACCAGCGAAAACAACAGATGGTCTGGGACGGCACTGATCGGGCTTATGAATTGGCCATCAAGCACAAGGCAAAAGTGGGTTGGGGAACGGATATCCTCTTTGCTCCGGCCGCGACGGTTAATCAGGGCAATATGCTTGCGGCAATGAAACGCTGGTATACACCTGCCAAGGCTTTAAAAATGGCAACGGGCGACAACGGGGATCTCCTTGCACTTTCAGGCGAACGTGCACCCTATAGGGGGAAACTCGGTGTCATCGAGGTTGGGGCCTTTGCTGACATTCTGATCGTCGATGGTGACCCGACAGAAGATATTGATCTTATTGCCGACCCGGACGCCAACCTTCTCTTGATCATGAAGGATGGATACATTCACAAGAACTCGATACCTGCCTAGTAAGTCGTTTACAGGGTCTTGACCCACTGATTTCAATCTGCCTGCGTAATTCACTACGCGGAAACTAGATGCCGTTACCCGCCGGTCGAAGCCAGCAGCATCGTCGAGCTTGCGGACAAGCTCTCGCTCGACCAGGTGCAGCTTTGCGAGACCGTCGATACCTTCAACAAGGCGGTCGTCGGCGGCCGCCCCTTCCACCACGTGGAGCCTGACGGCAACCGTACCGAGGGGCTGTCCCCCGAGAAGAGCAACTGGGCGCAGCGGATCGAGACCGCGCCCTTCTACGCCTACCCCGTTCGGCCCGGCATCACCTTCACCTACCTCGGGGTGCGCGTCGATGACCGCGCTCGCATGGTGATGCAGAATGGCTGCCCCGCCGAGAACATGTACGCGGCCGGGGAGATCATGGCCGGCAACGTACTGGGCCAAGGCTATGCCGCCGGCATCGGAATGACCATCGGAGCCGTCTTCGGACGTCTCGCCGGAGAGGGGGCCGCCGCCCATGTCGCATAGTACACCCGCCCTGGCCGAGGCCGACCGTCTGATGACGGTCTGCAACTCCTGCCGCTACTGCGAAGGGCTCTGCGCCGTGTTCCCCGCGATGGAGCTGAAGCGATCCTTCAGTGATGGCGACCTGAACCACCTCGCCAATCTCTGTCACAACTGCGGCGCCTGCTATCACGATTGCCAGTTCGCCCCGCCGCATGAGTTTGCGGTGAACGTGCCGGGCACGCTGGCGCAGGTCCGCGCCGAAAGCTACGCCCACTATGCCTGCCCGAAGGCCGCAAGGCCGCTGTTCGCCCGCCACGGTACGGCCCTGGCCATCGGCATGACGCTGATTACCGCGCTTTTCATCCTTGGTTTCGTGGCGGCAAACGAGCCCGATGCACTGCTGGGCTCACATCTGAACGACGCCAGCTTCTATGCCCTGATGCCGCATAATGCGATGATCGCCCTCTTCGGCGCGGCCTTCCTGTGGATGCTGATCGCGGTCTTCATGGGCGCCCGCGCCTTCTGGCACGATGTCGGCACGCCACAGGTCGGCGTCACGGATCACGCCCAGGCGACCCTCGATGCCGCGCAGCTGCGCTATCTCGACGGTGGTGGCATGGGCTGCTTCAACGACGACGACCAGCCGACGGACCGTCGGCGGCTGTGGCATCACTTCACCTTCTACGGCTTCCTGCTCTGCCTCGCAGCGACCTCGCTGGCGACGATCTATCACTATGTCTTCGGCTGGCATGCGCCCTACGCCTGGCACAGCGGCCCGGCCCTTCTGGGGATCGCAGGCGGCCTCGGCCTGGTGATCGGCCCCATCGGACTGCTGCGGGCCAAGCAAGGCCGGATGGAGGAACTGGGCGCCCAGGGCTTCCGCGGCATGGAGGTGGGCTTCATCCTGATGCTGCTTCTCGTCGGCGCAAGCGGCCTTGCCCTGCGGGTCCTCGGCGAAACGGCCCTGCTGGGCCCCCTTCTCGCCCTGCACCTGGGCGCGGTGCTGACGTTCTTCCTGACCATGCCCTACGGCAAGTTCGTCCACGGTCTCTACCGCTACCTCGCGCTCTCGCGCCATGCCCGCGACATGCGGATCGCCCCGGTACCGAAGCCGTAACCTGTCGAACCGGGGGGACGTTGCCGAGGGCTCTGTCGCAAGGAAGGATGCCATCCACGTCCCACAGGATCGCCTCGAAGGAAATTGGTCGCATGGTCGTTCTGTTTTCCGTGTGGCAGGAAATATTGGTGCGAACATTCCCGCACCGACGGGAACCTTCAATGCCGGCGCCGAGGATTGCGGCGGCGGGTCGGAGAGGTCAGGCCGAGGCCCTGAGTTTCAGTTCCGCCCGCAGCAGGATGTTGCGTGGCTTGGTCTTGCCGTCGTGTTCGATGCACGAGATCAACTCGGACATGGCCCGGGCCATCTCGCCGTAATTCTGCGCCACCGTGGTCAGGGGCGGGCAGGAAAAGCGCGCCTGAGGGTGATCGTCGTGCCCGGCGATGCGCAGGTCGCAATCCTCGTCGCGCCCGACCTTCAGCCCGGCCTCCCAGGCGGCAAGCTGCGCGCCTAGCGCGATACGATCATTGGCACACAGCAGCGTGCGCGTGGGGAGACCGCCCGCAAGGAGATCACGGGCGCACTCATGGCCGAACCGCTCGAACTCCCAGCTGTCGCTGTCCGGGATAGGCAGGATGTGCGGGGGCTGACCCGCCGCCGCCATGGCCCGGACATAGGCGTCGAGACGGGCCGCCGCGTTGCGGTTGATGTTCGGCATGCCGAGATAGCAGGGGGGCTCGCCCGACCGGCAGAGGTAGTCGACGATCAGCCCCATGCTTTGCATGTTGTCGGTGCCGACGAAGGCGACCGGGTGATCGGGGGGGCTGTCCACGTAGACCAGCGGTATCTCGTTCTCGAGCTGCGCAAGCCGCACGCTGCGCCCGGTCGCGCCGGTGGGAACGACGATCAGCCCTGCCACCGTCATCGACTGCAGCCTGTCTATGGCAGAGCTTTCCAGCGCGTGCTGGCCGTTGGTCGACAGCATGAAGGCAAGATAGCCCGCCTTCGCCGCCAACTCTTCGACTGACCGTGTCAGCTCCATGTAGAACGGATCGGTCGAATTGGGGATGATGATCCCGATGATCCGGCTGCGCCGCCGCTTGAGGTTCACCGCGAAGATGTTCGGGCTGAATCCGCTCTCTTTGAGCGCCGTCTCGATCCGTGCCCGGGTGGTGTCGCGCACGGACGCTGGATCGTTGAAGAATTTCGACACGGTCGGGCGGGACAGCCCGACATAGGCCGAGAAATCCTCCATCGTCCTGATATCCGTTCGTTTCACCATGTGGCGTGTCTTGCTCCTGTGCGGCGTACGGGCCACCTGATAGCCTCAGGCCCCGCAGGCCGAAAGGTAATCCTGCATCAGCGCTTCGACGGCGGCGAGCGCGAGATCCTCGGCCTTCGGCGTCAGCGTGCCTCCCCGGACGGCGGCATAGCGCGCTCCTAGGTACTGCCCGATCAGGGTTTCGGGCAAGAGCCTGTCCCCCAAAAGGGTGAATAGCTCGGCCACGGCGGCTTCGGCGTCGGGCTGCGGCCAGTAGTAGCGGATGCGGTCGGAGTAGCTGAAATGCCGCTGCAGCGCGCGTTCCGCGTCGGTCCCTTCGTAGTAGCGATCCCAGTTGGCGGGCGCGGCCATCATCACGTCTTCCATGGTCTGGCGCAGGGTGCGGCTGCGCTGGCCGGGGAAGAGTTCCTCGGCGATCTGGTCGAGCCCGTAGAGCGCCTCGCGTAGCATGAAGGTCAGGCCGGGGCCGACCTTGAGGATGGCAAACCCGTCCCGCACCAGGGCCGCGAGGCCGGCGCGGCGCTGGTAGTCGGTGGAATGCGCCTCGAAGCAGAGGCCCGGCAGGTCCTTCAGCGCTGCCGACAGATCCCGCGCCGCCGCGCTGTCGTAGTCGATGACGTTGTGGTTGCCGAACTCCACGCCCGGCTGCACGACTGCCGCGATTACCCGTGAGAAGGCATCGTCCTGCCCTGCAGCGGCAAAGGCGTCCCGGTGAACCTGCACCGTCGTGCGGGCGGCATCGGGATCGGTCAGCTCGAGCGTGTCGAGTTCCTCCATGGCGCCGCCGGGGATCGGGACCTCGGTGCCGATGATGTAGACTGGGGCAATGCCGCCCGAAGGCCGGGCGTCCTCGGCAGCGGCGGCAAGGCAGGCGGCCCGCGATGCGGTGACCGTGTCGTCAAGCGCCACGGGCTCGCCCGCGCAACCCATGGAACAGTCGAGGTGCAGCTTGGTGAAGCCCGCTGCCGAGAACGCCCGGATCATCGCGTCGGCCTTGTCCATCGCCTCGTCCGCTGGAAGGGCTTTCCACGGGTTCGGGCCGAGATGATCGCCGCCAAGCAGCAGGCGCCCGGTGTCGAAGCCTTCTTCGGCCGCGATGCCTTCGACGAAGGTCCGGAAATCCGCCGGGGTCATTCCGGTGTAGCCGCCATCCTGGTTCACCTGGTTGCAGGTGGCCTCGATCAGCAGGGGCAGGGTGGTGGGGGCGGTGGCACGCATGGCGGCGCGCAGCACCAGGGCATTGGCGGAACACACCGACGGGATGCTAGACGGTCCGGCCTTGTGGCGCCAGTTTGCAAGGTCGTGCAGGGGATTTGTCATGGGATCAGTCCTGGATGTTCAGGCGGTTTCGGTCGTAGCAAGCAGCGTGGCCAGCTCCGCCCGGGTCGAGGTGCCCTCCATGGGGCCAAGCCGGGTGACGGCGCGCGCACCGGCCGCATTCGCGTGGGTCAGCGCGGTGGCGGGATCGGCCCCGTTCAGCCAGAAGCTGACGAAGGCCCCGCCGAAGCAATCACCTGCGCCGGTGGGGTCGAGCTCTTCGACCGCGATCGCCGCAGCATCGGTGCGCCCTCCGGCGTTGAAGTGACTTGCCCCATCGGCGCCGCGCTTGATGACGATGTCGCGCACGCCGCGCTCCAGCAGTTCGGCAGCCGCTTCGGCTTCGGTCTGTGCCTCGGTGAAGAGAAAGATCTCGTCCCCCGAAGGCAGGAAGAGGTCGGTCTGTTCGAGCACGTTGTCGAGCGCCTCGCGCAGGCCGGGGGTGTTCAGGATCTCTGGGCGCAGGTTGGGGTCGAAGCTTAGCGTGCCGCCGTTCTTCCTGATGACCTCGATGGCCTCCATGGCGCGCGCGGCAAGGCCGGGGGCCGCGAGGGCGGTGCCCATGACATGCATGTGGGTGCAGCCGTCCATGACCGCGCGGCCGTGGGGCGTGGCAGGCAGGGTGCCGCAGGCGGCGTTAGCGATGTTGAACACGAAGACACGCGAGCCGTCTTCGCGGTAGCGCACGAAGGCCGAGCCGGTGCTTTCGCCCGGCGCGATCTCGACTCCGCTCACATCCACCCCGTCGGCGCGCAGCCGGTCAAGGTTGAGTTGGCCGAAATCATCGTCGCCGATGCGGCCGAGGATGGCACAGGGCGTGCCGAGCTTGCCCACCTGGTCGATGAAGATGGCCGGCGCCCCCGAGGGGAAGGGGCCGATCAGCGGCTGGGCCTCACGAAAGCCATCGCCTTTCGTGGTGGCGACGATCTCGACAAGGATCTCTCCGACGGTCAGGACCTTTGCCATGGCTCAGCCCTGCCGCTGCTTGGAGCGCACGTCGAGCCAGACGGCGATGAGGATCACCAGCCCCTTGACGATCAGCTGGTAGAAATAGGGCACCGACAGCATGTTCATGCCGTTGTTGAGCACCCCGATGATCAGCGCGCCGATCAGCGTGCCCACCATGGTGCCGACCCCGCCTGCCAGCGACGTGCCGCCCAGCACGGCGGCGGCGATGGCATCGAGCTCGTAGCTCATGCCGGCGTTGGTCTGCGCCGAATAGAGCCGCGAGGACAGCAGGATCCCCGAGATCGCCGCCATGACGCCCGAGATCATGAAGATCTTGATCTTCATGCCATCCACGTTGATGCCGGAATACAGCGCCGCCTCGCGGTTGCCCCCCGTAAGATACGCCTTGCGGCCGAAGGTGGTGTGCGCCAGCGCCACGTGGTTGACGAGAAACAGCGCCAGCACGATCCAGATGATGATCGGCAGGCCGAGGAAGCTGTTCGCGCCGATCGCGATCCAGGTGGGGTCCATGTTCATGGCGGGGGCGCCGCCAGTGGGCAGGCTGACGAAGCCGCGGTAGATGCTCATGGTGGCGACTGTGACGATGAAGGACGGCAGCATCAGCTTGGCCGTCATGGTGCCGTTGAAGAGCCCCATGATCGCGCCCGAGGCCAGTGTCAGCACCAGCGCTGGCACAAATCCCCAGCCAAGCCCGATCACCTGTGCCCCGACCATCCCCGCGACAGCGATGATCGACCCGATGGACAGGTCAATCTCGCCGAGTAGGATCACCCATGTCATGCCGAAGGCGGCAATGGCGATCACCGCCACCTGCTGGAAGATGTTGGTGAAGTTGGCCAGCGACAGGAAGCGGTCGTTGGTCAGCGAAAAGATGACGCAAAGCGCCAGCAGGGAGAGCACGATCCCCGCATACTGGCGGATCATGGCGCGGATGTAGCTGTGGCCCTGCGGCTGCGTGGAGGTAGTATCGGTCATTGGACATGTCCCGTGGCAAAGGTCATCACCCTCTCGGGTGTCAGCGTGTCGCGGGGGGCGGTGGCGGCCACACGTCCCTCGGACATGATCATCACGCGGTCGGCCATCCCGAGCACCTCGGGCAATTCCGAGGACACCATGAGGATTGCCGTGCCTTCGGCGGCAAGCTGGCGGATGATGCGGTAGATTTCGAACTTGGCGCCCACGTCGACTCCCCGGGTCGGCTCGTCGAGGATCAGAATTCGCGGGCGGGTGGCGAGCCACTTGGCAAGGACCACCTTCTGCTGGTTGCCGCCTGAAAGGGTGCCGGTCACCGTCTCGATCGACCCGGTACGGATCCCGAGGCGCTGCACCTCGGCGGCGGCGGCGGCGCGTTCGGGGCCGCTGCGCAGAAAGCCGCGCCCGGAAAACCGCGACAGCGCGGCCATGGTCACGTTGGGACGCAGGGCATGGGATAGCACCAGCCCCTGTTCCTTACGGTTCTCGGTGACAAAGCCGATGCCTTGCGCGATGGCCTGCGCGGCGCTGTTGATCCTCACCTCGGCACCGTTGATCTCGACCCGCCCAGCATCAGCGGGCAGCATCCCGAAAAGCGCGTTCATGACCTCGGACCGCCCTGAGCCGACAAGGCCGAAGACCCCGAGGATCTCGCCCGGTGCCAGATCGAAGCTCACGTCGTCAAAGGCATCCCGGCGGGACAGGCCGCTGACCCTGAGCAGGGGGTTGGTGCCCGGCGCGGTTTCCGGTTCGAGATGAGGAGGATAGATTTTGTCCATGCGCCGCCCGACCATCATGGCGATCAGCGCATCGATGGTGGTGTCGTCCTTTTCCACGGTGTCCACATATTCGCCGTCGCGCACCACGGTGATGTCATCGGACAGGCGCATGATCTCTTCCATGCGGTGCGAGATGTAGATCACCGCCTTGCCCTGCGCGGTCAGCTTGTCGATGATCCGGAACAGGATCTCGGCCTCGCTGTCCGACAGCGACGAGGTCGGCTCGTCGAAAATCACCACCCGCGCGTCATGGCTCAGGCCCTTGGCGATCTCGACCAGCTGGCGCTGCGCGATCGACAGGTCCGCAACCCGCGCGTTGACATCGAGCGGCAGGCCAAGCTCGGCCACCAGCGCGCGCGCCTGCGCCACCAGCTTGCGGTCCGAGATGAAGCCCATCCGGGTGGGTTCGCGCGTGGCAAGGATGTTCTCGGCCACGGTCAGGTTGTTGCAGAGGCTGAGTTCCTGGAACACGATGGCCAGCCCGGCGTTGGCGGCCTCCTGCGGGGTGCGCGGCTGGAAAGGCGCGCCGCCAAGGGTGATGTCGCCGCCGGTGGGCAGCTGCACGCCGGCGAGGATCTTCATCAGCGTGGACTTGCCTGCACCATTCTCGCCAAGGATCGTGTGAACACGGCCGGCGCGCACGGTCAGGTCCATGTGCTTGAGTGCAACGATGGGGCCGAAGGTCTTGCGGACCCCGGTCAGGTGCAGGACGACGTCGCCATGCTCCATAGCGGCCTCCTTTGGAAAATCAGGAAACTCGGGTCGGTCCCGGTGACGCGATGTGCCCCGGGGGTGGCCGTGTGGTGACCGGCGGCGCTCGGGCCACCGGTCACCAAGGGTCATTTGCCGGTGTAGACGCCCGGGACGATGGGCTGCTCGGCGGGCACCTCTTCGCCGTTCATGATGGCGATGGCGGTGTCGACGGCCATCTTGCCCATCTGATCGGGGAACTGCTGGATCACGCCCACCATGACAGGATCGGAATCGACGGCATTACGCGCCTCTTCCATGCCGTCGAAGCCGATGACCTGGACCTGCTCGGAGAGGCCCGCGCTCTTCACCGCCACGGCGGCGGCAAGGGCGGCATCGTCGCCGAAGCCGAAGATCCCGCTGATGTCGGGGTTAGCCTGCAGCATGTTCTGCGCTGCTGCCAGCGCTTCGGCGCGGGTGATGCCGGTCTGCTGGGCGACGATCTCAATGCCGGGGAACTCTTCGAGGCCCTTCTTGAAACCGTCGATGCGGGCGACGACCGATTGCACGGTCGGGTAGTCGATGATCGCGACCTTGCCCTCACCGCCAAGCCGTTCGCCCATCAGTTCCGCCGCGCGCACGCCGCCGGTGTAGTTGTCGGTGCCGATGTAGGACGTCACGTCGACGCCTTCGGCTGGCACATCCACGGTGATCACCTCGATGCCGGCGGCCTTGGCCTTCATGATTGCGGGCAGGGCGCCCTGGCTGTCGACGGGGGAAATCACCAGCACGTCGACGCCCTTGACGATGAAGTCCTCGACGTCGGCCAGCTGCTTGGACAGGTCCTGGTTGGCGATGGACACCTCGAGCGGGACGCCGCGGGCGTCTGCCTCGGCCTCCATGGCGTTGTTGATCTCGATGTAGAACGGGTGCTGCTGCGTCAGCAGCGACGCGCCGATGCCATCGGCCATGGCGCCAGTGGCGGTCATGAGCGCGAGCGTGGTCGACGCAAGAAGCGTGCGGGTGATGGATCGCATAAGTGTTCCTCCCAGGACATCGGGATGCTGCTCCGCCCATCGGCCAGCATCCTCCTCCAGATTTATACTCGAGTATAGTATTAATTTACTCGTGTAAACTATCGGGATGAAATTTTGGCTCTGAGTTACCTTTGATGCGTGTCGATCATGGAGTTCTTTCCCTCTTCTGATATATCGCAACGAAGGAGCTCCATGCCGCAGTCCCGGAGCAACTTTGTCGTGACATCTGCGCGCCTGAGCGCTGTGCGTCGTTTTGTGAATTTGAACCATATGTGCAAGGAAGCGTGATCCGCTAGAGGTCACTATAACCTATTGAAACATATCAGAAGAGATGGAGCCAAGGTGAGTCAATTCAAAGTGATGAAATGGGTCAAACTTTCACGCTGACACACAGCATTTACCGCAATTTCTATCCCGATCAGGTCATGATCGACGATGAAACGGTATGGCTTCTCAATCTCGACCTTTATGCGCAGGGAGACCCGGCAATGTTGCGCAAATCAGGTTCGAGGGTGAATGCGCCCTTTCCCGGCAGAGTTCAGGCGATGGCTTCGATCTCGGCCCTGCCGAGGGCCGAGAAGGTGTTCATGATTGCGATGCGGATGTGGATTTCGGCGGTTTGGCGGTCGGGAGTGAGCCATGTCACGCCACCGGTTCGAGTGACCATGGCGAACGGACATGATCCTCTCACCGAAAAGTTTCAGGCAGTTCGTCCTGGCCTCGAACCTGCTTCGGACATGGTATCGTACCCACTTCTTCCAAAGTGCCCGGCCCAGATGTCGGGTTGCACGCAGGATTTCGTTTCTCGTGATGGCCGCGTGGCAGTCTGCCTTCCAGGCGCGCCCGTTGCGACGGATGGGTAGTGAGGGCATGACTGCCACGGGTTCGAAGGAATGCCCGAACGCATCGGCACCTCGATCAATGATCGCTCCATGGCAACGTCGCGTGTCATAGGCGCCGTCGGCGGTGACGGTCTCGATCGTCTCGTCGGTCGGGATCTGTGCCAGCAGCTCCGGCAGCAGCCGGCTGTCGCCCTGACGGCTTGATGTGAACTCGACCGCGCGAACGTCTCCCGTGCCGGCGTCCATGGCGATATGTACTTTCCGCCACTTCCTGCGGCGCGAGGTTCCATGCTTGCGGGCCAGCCACTCACCATCACCACGGAACTTGATGCCTGTGCTATCGATCAACAGGTTCAGCGGCTGCCCGGAGACGCGATACGGGATCTGCACCGCAATCCGCGCCTGGCGACGGCACAGGGTCGAGAAATCCGGCACCGGCCAGTCGAGACCAGCCATCTGGATCAGGCTTTCGACCAATCCAACGGTCTGGCGGAGCGGAAGACCGAACAGGACTTTCAGCGTCAGACAAGCCTGGATCGCATTCGTCGGGTAAACCGTCCCCCGGACGGTTTACTGGCCCTCCTCATTCCGAGAAAGTCTCGGGCCGTCCCCGCTTGCCGGACTTCTGCGCATACCAAACCATGTCGGGGTCGAACCAGACCGAGAGCGAGCCACGCTTGCGCAGCGCAGCGTTATACTCGGACCAGTTCGTCGTACGGTAGCGGGTTGGAGGAGGCTTCGGCATAGACGCCAGCTACATCACTGGATTCATGAAGGGAATCCTCGCCGATATCTGCAACAACGCCACGCATCATACGGCCCTCCCGAAAGGAGATGCCCGTGATCAAAAAATTCCCGGATACAAAGAAACACAGAGAAGATTGGCGCCTGCCAAGCTGGTTTAACTACGCGGACGACCTGATTCGCCTCTTCGGCCAAACGAATGACGGTCGTGCAGCTCTAGGGCCGTTTGCCGGACAGACCGGATCGCCACGCAGAACATCCGACAGGAGTTTCGATGGGGTTCTGGAGGGCTTCGCGGCCCAGCAGAACGGGAAACGGAAAATGGATGAAAGCGTTTGCGATGGGCTTGATCTGGAAGACGACTACGATCGCCCAGTCAATTATCCAGCCAAAGAACTCGCATTGCTAATCCGTCTCGCTGCGAGGTTCCAATCCGACAAGGCTTTTCGCAATGACATCCTGAACCAGAGTTCCGTCGCGATGCTGACAGGCTTCCACCACACCGAACTGCGCACGGTCCAGCGTTTACTGGCGCGTGCTTTCATGCCGCACGAATGGTACGCATCCCGCCCGCTCCATTCGAGCACGCTCTAGCACACCCGCTCTCAGCCGTTCACGCGAGCTTCTCAGGCTCCGGAATTTGTCGTATGCGTTCAATATTATCCGACTACCGCTCCGCTTTCGCCGCAAGGCAAGACAACTGCACGAAAAATCCGAGACCCAAACATGACCTCCGTTTCCGATACATCCACCACGGGGCTGAGCAATCTTCAGGCCGAGATCGCCCACAAGATCCTCACCCTCGCCCAGAACGGGCAGTGGGTCGAGGGCGAGCATGTCTCGGAAACGCCACTGGCGGAACTTCTGGGCACGTCGCGGACGCCGGTCCGTCGAGTGCTGACGTTGCTGGAGGAACGTGGGCTATTCACCAAGATACCCAACGTCGGTTTCCGCTTTCATGGGCTCCCGGCGGAAAACGATCGCTTGACGACCCTGCTTCCCAAATCGGAAACCGAAACGCTCTACGAGCGGGTCATGACCGCACGGGCCTCGGGCAAAATCGCCTCTGATGTGTCCGAGGCGGAGCTAGCCGAGCATTTCGGCACCACCCGCGGCATGATCCGGCTGGTCCTGATGCGCTTCGCCAATGCCGGCCTCGCGGAGCGGCGCACCGGCCATGGCTGGCGCTTTGCCGAGACCCTCGACAATCCCGAGGCGATCAACGCCAGCTATGGTTTCCGCGTGATAGTCGAATGCGGCGCGGTACGTGATCCCGGTTTTCATCCGGACTTGGCTCAACTGGCCGAGTTGCGCTCGCAGCAGCAGCGTCTTAACGACACACCCGTCGATCAGATAGCCGGAGCGGAATGGTTCGAGGCCAACGCGAAATTCCACGCGACGGTCGTGGGCTGGGCACACAACCGGTTCCTGTCAGAGGCGATCGCACGGCAGAACAGCTTGCGTCGGATAACCGAGGTGGTGGAGTTTACCGAATTAAGCGCCGACCGCATACGCAAAGCGGCGCGCGACCACCTGGCCATTCTCGACGCGATTGAAGCCGGCGACACGGAAACCGCCGCGCAAATCCTCGACCGTCATCTCAACCGCGCATCAGACGACACAGCGAATATAGACTAACCCGCCAGCAGTCGGCCGAAGAAGTTCTCGACCGGTGGCTGCACCGCCACGGCATCATGCCCGACGCCCGGAAGGTCCTGCCGTTCCGGTGCCGCACCAAGGTCGCGCAATGCCGCCTCCAGCGCCGACAGCCGGGCGACGCGTGTGGCACCGGCATCATTGGCCCCCTCGCACCAGAAATCGGACCCGGGACCGATCGTCATGCCCTCCGGCCCAAGGTCATCGGCCCCGACCAGAAGCTGGATCGGCACCTCGCGGATCTTCCCGGGGTTCAGCGGCGCGCCCGTAACGTCTTCCATGTCGCCGGTGCCGACCCACCAGCCGCGCGGATCGCCCGGCAGGGTGACCGTACCCGGCGCCGCGATAGAGATACCGCGGAGCCGGTCAGGATGGCGTAGCAGGAAGCGATGCGCAAACTGCCCTCCGCCCGAAAAACCATACATCAGCACCCGGTTGGTCTGCAGGTGGAAGACCTCGGAAATCTCTTCGATCATTTCCAACAGGACCTGGTCATAGGCCACGCCGCCGTGGCGCAGCAGCTTGTAGTTGTTGAAATCATCGACGCCGTTGATGCCGCAGGGGAATAGCGGCGCCAGAAGTGCGCATTGATGCACTTCGGCGAACGCAATGAACCGGTCGCGCAGCGCCTGGGCGTCGCGCTTGCTGTGGTGGATCAGCACCGCCAGCGGATAGCTTCGGCTTCCCTCGGGGTCGTAGCTTTCGGGGACATAGGTGCAGTAGTGGAAGCGCGGGTCGCAACGGGCCGCGAACATGGCGCTGGCCGGCAGGCGGTAGAAATTCATGCGGGCCATCAGGACAGCTCTCCTTCGATGTAATCCGCGACGCGCTCGACCAGGCGGGTCATTGCCGCCTTAAAGGCAGGGTAATCCGCGCTGCGCTCTCGAGTGGTTTCATCCATGTACAGGCGGCGATTGATCTCGAACTGCACGGAATGGCGGCCGATGACGGGGTTGGCATAGGCTTCGGTCAGCTCGGCGCCCTTGAAGGGCTTATTCATCGCCACGCGGAAACCCTCGTCGGTGAGGATCTCGCGCAGCAGAGCAGTGAACTCCGGCCCGGCGGAGGTGCCATGCATGTCACCAATGCAGATATCGTCGCGAGCCGTGCCTGGCCCGTCAGAGGACATGGCATGCCCCGCATCGGTCATCGAGTGGCAGTTGATGTGCCAGACGCGGCGATATTGGGCGAAGGCCCCGTCCAAGAGCTGCCGAAGCGCGTCGTGGTAGGACAACCAGTAGCGCCGGATTCGCGCCTCGGCCTCGGCAATCGACAGCGGCGCGTCGTACATCGGCGTCTCGCCCCAAGCCTTGCGCCAGATCAGGCCCATGCCGCGCCGCGCGGTGTTGCTGTCGCGGGTCGGATGCGGCCAGCCCCCCTTCACCATGAGCCGGTCCATATCCGAAAGGGAGCGGTTCACATCGAGAAAACTGCGCGGAAAGAGCGCTGCGAGTAACGGCGCACCGTGATCAGGCGCCTCCGAGAAGAGATCGTCGACATGGGTGTCGGCCGAGATGCGCACCATGGAGGGGCCGACCGCAGGTTGGAAATCCCCGGGTAGCAACGTACCACTGTGAGGGCTGTCCAGCACCAGTGGTATCATCGGCGTGCGGGGCGCGGTGACGGTCAGAACGTCCGCAACAGAGGCCGGCATTGGCACCAGTGGCGCCACGGCGAGGTCCTGTTTCATTTCTCTATATCCTCCGGTTCGCTCAGGGCGGCGATCCGGGCGTTCACCCCGGTGATATCGCCAAGTCTTTCGCCTGCCGCGAGGCGGTCCATTGTGCGGGCGACCCGGCCCTCGCGGGCCAGACCCGCCGCGGCCTCGGCCTCGGCCTCCTCGGCGGGAAGCACCACCACGCCCGAGGCATCGCCCAGCACGATGTCACCGGCCAGCACCGGCACGCCGCCGCAGCTGACGGGCCGGTTGAGCGTGCCACCCAGCTCCAGCCGTCGGGTGGTCAGCGACGAGGGACCGCGGGACCAGACCGGCAGACCCTCGGTCAGGATGTCGGCTGCATCCGTGACGGGGCCGTCGATCACGACGCCGACGGCACCCGCCAGCCGGGCTGCCCTTGCCACCGCACTGCCGAGACAGGCGAAGCGATCGTCGCCGAGCCGGTCCACGACAAGCATGTCCCCGGGTCGAAGGATGCTGACCGCATGGTGCATCAAGGTAGAGCACATGGCAGGAAGGGCCAGTGTCACCGCCACACCGGCGCGGGCGCTCTGGGCAGGGTCCAGCGAACGGACGCGGCGGTCCATCATCCCGGTCAGGCGCACGTGGCCGAGAGTGGCAGTTTCGATGCGTTCCAGCGCGGACAGCAAAGCCGGATCGGCGGGGGCGGGCATCGGGTCGATACGGTAACGGCTCACGGCACAGGTTCCTTTCCGGGTGCAAGCGACGGCGGGTCCGCCTCTTGAAAGTGGGTGACAAGTTTGCAGAGGCGGTTCACCAGATCCTCGGTGATCGCGGCGCCGGCTTCGTCCGAGCCGCGTGTCGCGTCACCGCCCAGAAGTCCGTCCGGCGCGATCTCGCCCGCCATGACGGGCATGTTCACCCGCAAGCCTTCGAAATTCGCGCCAGATACTCCGCGCAGAGGCAGGTCGAACAAGCGACCCCGCCTGTCGGTCGGAGCCTCGTCGAGGGCGTGGGCCTCTCCAGGCAACAGGTGCATGGCCACGGAGGAAACCGGTTCTGCTCCGTGACCCCGCACCCGGACCTCACCGAACAGGTCCCGTAGGAGGGACGCAGGCACCGAGGGCCAGAGATCGACCGAGGCGACAACCGCCCCACGCTGACGGCGCAACTCGCGGGCGACCTGCGCAATCAGCGGCTCGTTGGTGCTGTGTCCGTTCAGGATCAGCAATCGGGTCAACCCATGGTCCAGAAGGCTGGTCAGCATATCGGTCAGCAGGGCTGTGAAGGTCGCGGGCCGCAGTTGCATGCCCCCCGGGTAGTCCCGGAAAAAATCCGCGTAGCCGAAGGGCAGAGCCGGGGCGACCAACGCCCCACTGCGCGCGGAAACCCGTTCAGCCAGTGCCTCGGAGAGCCTGTAGTCGCCCATCGGCACGTGCGGCCCCTGCCCTTCCTGCGAGCCAAGCGGCAGCAGGATCACGGGGTTCTCGCGCAGATGCCGGGCGGCCTCGTCCTGGGTCATGCGGGCCAGATGAAGGGGCACACTCATGGGGCGATCTCCTCGGGTTCACGACAATCCTCTGCGACCTGATCGGCGCGCAGTTCCGGAAGGCTGCGGATCGAGGAGTTGACATTCACCTCGCGCTGCAGTCGCAGCTCGCCACCGCGCAGCCGGATCCGGAGCGTGTCTCGGAAGGCCGTCTCGACGAAGGCCCAGTCGAGCGTCAGGCAACTCCAGCCCTCGGCGTCAGAGGCGGACCAGGCCGCCCAGGCGGCAACACGAAAGCCAGGCGGATCGGCTTCGTAGGCATGATGGAGCCGCGCGCCGGTCATGGTCGTCATGCCTTCGCAACGATGCCCCAGACCAGCCAACACCTCGTGCCGGCCGCGGCGATCCTCAACCACAAGGCGGATCGCATCACCGACGATCTCCAGCCGGAGGCAAGCTATATCCTGTTCGTTCTGACGCGCCAGATATAGGCCCTGCCACCCCGCAGGCGCAACGGAGATATTGCCTGGCGGGGGGCAAGCCAGATCCAGCTCAGCCAGGCGCGGTGCCAGCTCTGCTCCGCGCCATTGTCCCAGAGCAGGCCGCAGATCGTCGTGGATCATGCGCTTCAGGCGGGTGTCCTCGTCATCCATGCCGGCAGTAACCGCCACGACCGCACGCTCGTTGGGAAAAACGAAGCAGTTCTGTCCGAAGAGTCCGTTGGCGGAATAGCTGTTGCGGGGCCCGCGCCACCATTGGAACCCGTAGCCTTCACGGCGCTCCGCCTCGGCACCCTCGTGACTTTCGCCGGGGCCGAGATAGGCCTCGCCGGTCAGAACGCCCAGCGAGACGTCGCGAACCTGCATGCCCGTGGCCGCCCGCACCCAATCGCGTGACAGGATCTGGCGTCCCTGCCAACGTCCTTCCTGCAGATGCAGGATGCCTAGGGACAGCAGATCGCTGCTGCGGCACCACAGGCCGTTGCCGCCGCTGTTAATCCCTTCTGGGCTCAGGTCCCAGCGGATCGCCGGCGAAAGGCCGATCGGATCGAACACTCGATCACGCAGGTAGGCGTGGCAGGTTCGGCCGGTGACCTTCTGGACAATGGCGGACAGGACATAGCTGCAGGCGCTGTCGTAGACGAAGACGCTTCCGGGCGTATGGTCGAGCGGCTGTCGCAGGAAATCCGCAACCCAGCTTGTCTTCAACTTGCGCCAGGCACCGCCGGATATGCCCCGCCCGTGACCACTGGTCATCGTCAGCAAATGGCGCAAGGTCATCGCCTCGATCCCTTCGGGTGCCACGGCGCGATGCTCAGGGAAAAAACCGATCACCGGGAGGTCAAGATCCAGAAGCCCGTCGTCCCAAGCCAGCCCGACCGCCATGGCGGTGAAGCTCTTGGTGACCGAATGCATCATGTGTAGCCGCTCTGGCCCGTAGGGGTCCCAGTAGGCATCCTGTATGAGGACGCCATCGTGCCAGACCAGCAAGCTGTGAACCTCGAGACCCTCTGCGGCAATGTTGTCAAGCATCCGCAACAGAATCTGTGGATCGGTCCCGTGGTCCTCGGGCGCTCGGCGCGGCAGGTCGTTCCCCCGCCTCATGCCCATGCCTCTGGGGCATCGAAGCGCCAGCTCAGTTCGACCCCCGTTCCGGTACGCTTCAGGGTCGGGATCGCCGAAAGCAGGGCGCGGGTGTATCCGCTTTGCGGGCTGTCGAAGATGCCGTCGCGCGACCCGGCCTCGACGATCTCGCCGTCGCGCATCACTACGACGCGATCGGCGAGTTGTTCCACCACACCCAGGTCATGGCTGATGAAAAGGCAGGAGAAACCGTGCCGTCTCTGCAGATCGGCCAGCAGATCCAGTACCTGCGCCCGTACCGTGACGTCGAGCGCCGAGACCGCCTCGTCCGCGATGACAAAATCGGGCTCGGAGATGATTGCGCGGGCGATCGCCACGCGCTGGCGCTGACCGCCCGACATCTCGTGCGGCAAACGATCGAGGTGGTTCTGCTCAAGACCTACCTCCGTCACGATGCGCCGGATACGGGCCTCCTTGTCCTCGAGGCTCAGATCCACGTGATAGAGCGCCTCGGCCAGCGCGCGGCGAATGGGAAAGCGCGGATCGAGGGATCCGAAGGGATCCTGAAAGATCATCTGGCAGTTCAGGCGGAAATCCATCCAACCCTTTCCACCCTGCCGGACCGGCTCCCCGCGAAACAGGATCTCGCCTCCGCTATGGGGGATCAGATGCGCGAGCGCCCGGCCAAGTGTCGTCTTGCCGGAACCCGAGGCGCCGACCACGGCCACCACTTCGCCGCGCCGCACCGACAGGCTTGCGCCCTTCAGGGCCAGCTTGCGGTTCGCGCGCGACAGTAGACCACCCCGCGAGACATACTCGACCTTCAGGTCGCGGAGCTCGACCAGCGGAATTTCGTCCTCGTCGAACTCGCGCAAGGGTCCACGTTCGGGCATCGCGGCCAAGAGCTTGCGGGTGTAATCATGCGCGGGCGTGGCCAGGATCTGTCGCGCTTTACCCTGTTCCACCAGTTCTCCCTGGCGCATGACCATGATCCTCTCGCAGTACCGCGCGACCATCGGCAGGTCGTGACTGATCAGGATCAGCGACGTCCCGTTCTCACGTGTCATCTCCACCATCAGCTCGAGCACCTCGCGCTGAACCAATGCATCCAGAGCGGTGGTCGGCTCGTCCGCAATCAGCAGCGCTGGCTTCAGCAGCATGGCCGAAGCCAGCATGATCCGCTGCCGCATGCCGCCCGAGAACTCGTGCGGGAAATCTTCGAGCCGCTCCTCCGGACCGGGAATTCCGACGCGTTCCATCATGGCGATGATCCTTGCCCGCCGTTCGGAGGCCCTCAGTTTGGTATGGGTGCGCAGCGGTTCATCCAGCTGTCGTCCAATGGTCATCGAGGGATTGAGTGAGGTCATCGGCTCCTGGAAGACTATCGAGACCTCGTCGCCCCGCATCTGCCGCAACTCGCGCGGAGACATCTGCGACAGGTCCTTCCCACGCAAGCGGATGGTGCCACCCCGGCGGACAATTCCGCCGGGCTGCAACCCGACGATGGCGCGGCCGAGCATGGTCTTTCCCGACCCGGATTCTCCGACCAGCCCCACCATCTCGCCCGGCGATATTTCGAATCCAACGCCGCGGACGATCTGCGTTTCAGGCAGACCGGGAACCACCAGTTCAAGGTTCTCGACGCTCAGCAGTTTTTCCTGATCGCTCATCACAGCCCCCTCATGCGCGGGTCGAAACGGTCTCGGACGTAATCGCCGAAGAGGTTGATCCCCAACAGGGTCAGCGCGATGCAGAGACCAGGGAAGATGCCCAGCCACGAGGCCTGCGACATGTAGGGCCGCGCCCCGGCAAGCATGTTTCCCCATGTGGGAGCCGGCGGTGGCACACCGAGACCGAGGAACGACAGGGCACTTTCCGTGAGCAGGACCGAGCCGAACATGGAGGTGGCAATCACGATCATCGGCGCGAGGCAGTTGGGGATGACGTGGGCCCGCAGCGTGTAGCCGACCGGGTGCCCCATCAGGCGCGAGGCCTCGATGAACTCCTGTTCGCGCAGCGACATCACCGCCCCGCGCATGACGCGGGTCACGGTCGGCATATAGGCCAGTCCGAGCGCGAGGATCACACCCCAGATAGTGGCGCCCATGATCGACAGCAACGCGAGCGCCAGGAGGATCGACGGGAAGGCCAGCAAGGTGTCGGTGAAGAGCATTACTATTCGGTCCACCCAGCCCCGCGCATAGCCCGAGACGGCGCCCAGCAGGATGCCGAAGGTCACGGCGAAACTGACCGTCAGCGCCGAAATGGTGACCGAGGTGAGCGCCGCCGCCATCAGGCGCGACAGCACGTCACGGCCATATTCATCGGTACCGAGCCAGTGGGCGGCGTCGGGCGCCTGAAGCCTTGCGTCCAGATCCAGCGCCAGCGGATCGTAAGGCGTCCAGAGCCATCCCAGCAAGGCCGCGATCAGAAAGAAGGCGATCAGCAGGCCGCCGAGATACTTGTTGGATCTGCCAAGGTTCATGTGGTCTTCACCCTCGGATCGAAAAGCGGATAACAGAGGTCGACAAACAGGTTCACGACCACGTAGGTGACGGCGACGAAGAGCAGGCACCCCTGCAGCACCGGGTAGTCGCGGCCATAGATCGACTCCACGATCAACCGACCGAGTCCGGGGATGGTGAAGACCGTCTCGACCACGGCGACGCCACCCAGCAGGTTGCCCAGGATCAGCCCCAGAAGGGTCCACGTCGGGCCAAAGGCATTGCGGAAGACATGATGGCGCAGCACCTGACCCTCGGTCAGGCCTTTGGCGCGGGCATGGGTAACATAGTCGAGGCGCAGCACATCAAGCGTCGAGGCCCGCGACATCCGCACCAGGATGCCGCATTCATGCAGCACGAGTGCTGCCACAGGCATCACGAGGTAAAGCACCCCTGCCCCGAAGTTTTCGAAGGGCGAGACATAGCCCAGGACCGGCAGCCAGCCCAGGTTCAGGCCGAAGAGCAGCAGAAGCATCAGGCCCATCCAGAAGGTCGGGATCGACATCAACGCGGTCGCGCCGATGACCACGCCAAGGTCGAAGGCCGAGTTCTGCCGCCAGGCCGCCAGCATGCCTAGGGGAACAGCCAGCACGGTGGCCAACCCGACCGAGACCAGCACCAGTTGAGCGGTGATGGCAAAGCGCTGCAGCACAAGTGGCAGTACAGCCTCGCCGGTGGTGATGGAGTGACCTAGATCTCCGTGGAGCACCCCCTGCAACCACAGAAGGAACTGCATCGAAATCGGCCGATCCAGACCCAGCTGATGCGACATGGCCGCATAGGCCGCCTCGTCGAGATTGTCGCCGAGCATGAGGCTTACGGGATCCCCTGGGATCAGCCGGATCAGTGTGAACACCGCCAGCGATACGAGAAAGAGGGTGGGTATCGCGGAAATGAGCCGCGACAAAACGAATCTGGTCATGCTTGTCCCCGTGTCTCCTTGCCGTCGGGCTTACTTGTCGACGCTGACGCCCCAGAGACGAGCAAACCCGTTCCAGGTGCTGTAGCCCTCCACGTAGTCGGCATTGACCGAAACGTTCAGGTTGTTTGCCAGCATCACGAACGGCATCTGTTCGAGATAGAGTTCATGCAGCTTGTCGAAGAGCACCTGACGCGCTTCACCGTCCGGGGTCTGCAGGGTCTGCTCCACCAGCTCGATCGCGCGCGGATCGTCCCAGATGGCGCTGCCCCGGTTTTCCTTGCTGTCGACGACGGCGCTGTACGCCAGAACCGGGTCGGCACGGTTGGAGTAGTTGAAGGCGGACATCTGGAAGCTGCCGGAGCGGAAGCGGTCAAGCTGCGTCGCCCATTCTAGCACCTCGATACGGGCGTTGATCCCGGCCATCTGCAGCATGGCCTGAGCCAGAACGGCAACGTTCTCGTTGATCGGGTTGCGACGGTTGGTCTGGATGACGAGTTCCTCGCCGCCGTAGCCTGCCGCCTCAAGCAGCGCGGGAACCTCTTCGGGGGCATAGCCCACAGATCGTTGCTGAACCGAGTCGTGGTAGATTGAGTTGATCGGCACCAGCGAAGCATTCGCCGTTCCCAGCCCGTCGGTCGCCACGTCGACCAGTTGCGGAATGTCCAGCGCCTTGGCGACAGCCATGCGCATCTCGGTCGAAGACAGGACCGGATCCTCGGTCTGCATCAGCAGGGTGATCATGCCGCCGTGCGGCGCGGATTTCACGACGAAACCGTCTTCCTCCTTCAGTTCCGCCGCTTCCGAGGTCGACAGGTAAGGCACGACGTCCAGATCGCCGCTGCGCAGGGCCGCCACTGCGGTGGCACGATCCGGAGTGACCACCAGGTTGATGGTGTCGACCAAAGCCCCCTTGTGGCCCGCGAATCCGTTGATCTCGCCTTCAAGCGGACGGTACTCGTCATATTTCTTCAGAATCAGGTTCTGTCCGCGCCGCCATTCGTCGAAGACAAAGGGACCGGTTCCGATCGGATGATCCCAGCTGCCGTCGGCGGCGAAGCTGTCGGGATGGGTCACCGCCATGCCCCCGCATTGCGATTGCGCGGCGTTCTTCAGGAACATGGCGTCGGGCTCGGCCAGCGTCATGACCACGGTGCGCGTGTCCGGCGCCTTGATCGAGACCAGCTCGACTCCGCGGCTGCCATCGAAAAAGCCGGTGCAGTTGAAATCGGGCGCGGCCAGCATGGCCTCCCAACTCTGCTTCACCAGCTCTGCGGTGACCGGCGCGCCGTTATGGAAGGTCCGCCCGTCGCGCAGGGTGAAGGTGTAGACAGTCCCGTCTTCCGACACCGTCCAGCTTTCTGCCAGCATCGGCACGATGTCGCCCCGCTCACCGATCGCGAACAGTCCTTCGGCAACGTTCAGCGCCACCATGTCCGACAGCGCATCGCGATTCACGCCGGGGCGGGAACTTCGGATGTCCGCTGACAATTGCACGTTCAGCGTATTTGCTGCGGCCCCGCCTGCGGCCAGAGCAGTCATGATGCCCAGAAGCGAAGATCCAACTCGGTTTCGAAATATCATTCTGTCACTCCCTGTCAGGATGTCTCTGTATTGTATTCTAATGCATCATAATACAATATAAGAATCAACCCTGAGGTCAAACGAAAAGTTTTCTTAACTTTTCAGACCTTCGGCCAAGCAGCGTCGCTGAACGCTCCAGACCGGTGACCAAAGGGCGCTGCAGGCAACAAGGGCCAAGACCCTGCTTAGAAAGAGAGAGACTTCTATGAAGATCGCGATGCTTCAAATGAACTCGCGGGACAACAAGCTCCGCAACCTCGATAGGATCGAGGCGCTGTTCCGCACCCATATCACGCCAGGGGAGGTGGACCTGGTAGCGGCACCTGAATACGCTACCTTCCTCGGAGGCACGCAGGAGGCGCAATGGGACGCAGCCGAGAGCCTGCCCGATGGCGAGGCCTACCGCGCACTGCAATCCTTGGCACGCAGCTATCGCACAACCTTCCACGCAGGCTCGATGCTGGAGATCGCAGACGGACGCTACTACAATACGAGCATTACCTTCGGCCCTGACGGAACAGAGATCGCCCGCTACCGCAAGATCCACCTGTTCGACGTGGAAACGCCCTCAGGCCATGTCTTCCGCGAATCCGACGTTATCGACCGGGGCGACAGAGTGACCGGCTACACCATCGCGGACCGCCGCGCGGGCTGTGCCATCTGCTACGACCTGCGCTTTGCCGAACTGTTCCTCGCCCATATGCGCGACGGCTGTGACCTGATTGTGCTGCCGGCCGCCTTCAACATGGAAACAGGGAAAGACCACTGGGAGTGCATGCTTCGAACGCGCGCTATCGAGACACAAGCCTACGTGATCGCACCTGCACAGATCGGCCTGCATGCGGAGCCCGCCGGCGAACGCGCCTGCTTTGGCAATTCCATGGTGATCGACCCCTGGGGCACCGTGATCGCCCGCGCCTCGGCGCAGCCCGGTGTCACCTTTGCCGAGCTTGACTTCGCCTATCTAGACCGGGTGCGCAGCACCCTGCCCTCCAACACCCACCACGTGATGGCATGATGATGAATTCCTTCGCTTTCTGGATGAGCACCCCCAACCTCGATCTGCTGGAAATGGCCGCCGATGCCGGTTTCCGCCGCGTGGTTCTGGACATCGAACACAACGGCTATGATGCCGACCGGCGCGAGGCGCTGGTGGTCGCGGCCCGCGCCCTGGGCCTCGCGGTCTGTGCCAAGATTGAGGCACCCGAGCCTGTCTGGGTGCAGCGCGCAGTCGACCTGGGTGTCGACGCCGTGATCCTGCCCCACGTGGGCCGGCTGGCCGACGCGGAGGCGGCACTGGCGACCTGCAAGTTCCCGCCGCTGGGCACGCGCAGCTACGCCGCCGGTCGATCGGCCCGCTTCAAGGCCCCCGACGACGATTACTTCGCCCGGCAGAACCGCGAGATGCTCTGCCTGCCGATGGTTGAGACCGCCGAGGCCTTCGATGATGTCGAGGCCCTGCTCGCCAGCCCGCTAGTCGACGGCATCTTCGTGGGCCCTTTCGATCTGGCGCTGACCCGTGGCCGTCCGACCTACGGTTTCACGGATCAGGACCGCGCCGACATCTCCGAGCTCGCTGCACAGGCGAAGGCCGCGGGCAAGCAATGGTGGATGCCAACATGGCGGACAGAGGAGCAAGTCTTCGCCCGCGATCACGGCGCCACCGTGCGCGTGGTCGCCGCCGAGCATCAGTTGCTTTCCCTCGGCCTGAACTTCGTGATGGAAAACCTCGAACGGTAAAAAAGCCATGGCGGAGCGGACGGTCACCAAATCTGCCCGCCACCCACAACATGGACTCTTGTTGCGCAAAGCGACCAGCAGGGTGAGTTGACCCTTTCCTGCCCGAGGTGAGGATGTGGCTTCGATCTCGGCGCTGCCGTGGGAGGTAAAGCGGTTCATGATGGCGATGCGGATATGGATTTCGGCGGTCTGGCGGTCGGGATCTCGTGACATGATCCGCTCTGCGACAAGCTTCAGGCGGTGCGTCCTGGCCCCGACGCGGCTTCGGGCAACCGGCGATGTCACATCGACTGTTGCCTGTCTACGCCTTCCATATACTGACCCATCGATAGCCTCCCACCGAATGCGAAATTCATACCATCAAGCAGATCATCGGAGGAGTTTGCACACAGCCTCTCCGCAGGATGGCCAGAGATGGCCTGCCGATCCGACGGATCGCTCGTCTCCTAACCATGGGGCGAGATCAACGGTGCCGGCCTGATGCAGTGCTGGTCGCGCAGATTGAAGCGGCGCCACCAGCCCTGGCAGCCGCCCGGGAACTGACCGACCGGTCTACTGAGATGGTACGAAACGTCCGTGAGCATACCATGGCCGCCTGGCTCGACGAAGCCGAGGATAGCATGCTTGTATCCTTCACCCGCGGCCTTCGAAGCAATCAGGCCTCAGTTGCCGCCGTATTACGCAAAGGCATTGCCAAGTTGTTTGAGGTGGAACGCGGTTTTCGAGGAACGTGAAATCAGACTGATAGCTGGGCAGCGTAAGCGTTCCAAAGGCCGAACGCGTCGGCTCTCGCGTGGCGGTAGGACGGAGCGGAAAGGCGATATCGGCGGGTTCTGAAGATTGTGTCGCCTGAAACCACGGGGAAAGGCGCCAGTGCCACCCGAACCTTATTCATGCAACATAATCCGGGCAATGTATAACCGGGGCCGCCGCTGTCAGCGCCGACAAGAACATGCATCTTGCCGAGGTTATTCATCATAACACTGTAAACGACCAGCGCGTCCAAAGTCTTGATGCGCTGGTCGTTCCAGACCGGGCCGCACGGCAAAACCGTGCGGCCACATGATACATCAGCTACCGGGTGTCAGCTTGCTGATCGTGCCCTCGTCGATGGCGGTATAAAGGCTGCCATCCGGGCCGGAGACGAGCGAACGGAACCGCCCCGGTTCCATTGGCAGGGTCATCTCGGTCACGTCCTCGACGTCGGTATTGTCGTCATTGAACTGGATCACGTCGATCCGTTGACCGATGGGCGTACCGCCAAATCCGATGCCCATGATGCCGACGACCATCGCGCCGTTCCAGTCGCCCCAGGCCTCACCTTCGAGGAATGCAGCCGAAGAGGTACCCTGTGACCAGCCGTTATTGTTCCAGATCGGCGGCATGGCATCGGGATAGGTGTCGAAATCGGTCATCGGCATATAGGCCGCCCGCTCATAGCGGTTCATGCCCTCTTCCTGGTTCGGACTGTAGCCGCAGTAGTCGTCCGGGCAGTCTTCGCGCCCGGCCATGTTCGGCCTCGGGTCCCAGCCCGCATTGCCTCCGTTTTGCAGGATCGTGATTTCATCCGAATGCCAAGGGCCATGCTCGGCGGCAATCGCCGCGCCGGTTTCCGGATGGAAGGCGAGCCCCTGCACATTGCGGTGGCCATAGGTGTAGGTGCGCGGATCGAAACCTTCGGGCGGGCTGTTGTCGGGATGGGCATTGCCGTCCGTGTCCAGCCGCAGGACCTTGGACCCCATGATCGTCGGGCTTTGCGGTACCTGCCCGTTATGGGTATCGCCTGTCGTCAACCACAACGCCCCATCGGGTCCGAAACGTACTCGCCCGCCGTTATGCGCGCCAGGGCCACCGAACGGGTGGTTCGACGCCGCCATCTTGTAGGGCACGTCGTCGACGATGTCGGTCCGGTCGGAGACTTCGGTAAAATCCTCGTTAAGCGTAAAGCGCATCAACCGGTTGGTGTGCGGATCCGACATGTTCGATGTCGAATAGACATAGATGAGGTGGTTGTTCGCAAAGTCCGGATCGAACGCGACACCCATCATGCCAGCCTGGCCTTCACAGAACAGATCCGAGCCGTTGGACGCGTATCCCTCGGTCTCACCCACCCCGTAGATCGCGTTGACCGTCCCGTCCGGCATAAGGACGGACAGGCCCTTGCACTTCTCGGTAAACAGCATCGTGCCATCGTCCAAGAACGCCATGTCCCACGGGTTTTCGAGGCCGTCCAGTACAATTTCATGCTGTAGGCTGGTCGTGTTCATGCCGCTCTGTGCGAGCGCGGGTGAACAGTATACGGCTGTCCCAGCAAGCAAAGCTGCAACAGCTGGCAGAGCCGAAGAAGAAGTACGGCGAAACATGGTTTTCCTCCCTAACCGATGTTTCGGACCAATCGGGAAGGGTGACCTGACACCACTCTCATGATCCCGTCAGCCCGACACATTGACGTTAGGTTATCAACAATCCGCCGGTCAACGATTTTATCCGCACACCGCCCGCATTAGGCGAAGGTCCCGTCCGGTTCTGTGTCATTCGAATGCCGTTGTGATGTAGATAGACAAGTTAGTGATGTCTTCGTCGGAGAGCTTCTTCGCGTGCTGGATCATGAGGATGGAGTTCGGTCCAATGCGCTCGCCCGAACGATAGATCCTGAGCTTCTCCGCGATATATTCGGGCTCCTTGTCGGACAGCTTGGGATAGCTTGCGACACCCTGCGCCTTGTTCCCATGACAAGCCCGACAGGACTTGCGAAATATCACCTCCGCCGCTGCCAGATCGACCTCTTCCGCCACCGCGGCGGTTTCCGGCGCCTCTTCCTCCGATCCATCCGCCAAGTGGCCGTCAGCCCACGCCGTTGAACTCAACAAAGCAATCGACGCGAACAAGGTGCTGCACTTCTTCATCGGTCCATCCCCCCTTTTCACCGGTTTGTGCAGACCTTTCTAATGGCTTCTTGCGACATTTCCAGCATCCTTTGAAAGTTGAATCTACAGGGTATCCATTCGAACTTCCAAACGATCTTATGCTTCAAGGACGGCATTGACGACGGGTTGGGTAAGGGATTGAAGGATCGCACCGGCCAACCGCAAACGTGAAAAGCTTCTGGGCAGGTTCAACTCACCCCGCCAGACCCCGAGGTTTCTCGCCGCTCACGACCAGATCAACACAATCTTCCAAACCCGCCGATATCGATTGACCGCCACCTCATACCGCTACGCCAGAGCCGACGCTTTCGACCATTGGGACAGCTATGCGGCCGAAATGATCGTCTGACCGGCCAGAATCCACCCTTTTCAAGCACGCGCAAACAAGTTGGCAATCCTCCATGCAGCCTTCCGTGGCCCTTAGACTCTTCGCGTAAATGTATTCAAAGCCGACCGTCGTTGTTCCTGGCGGCATGCTCGCTCCCGGCGGATTTACCATACAGTGCGCAGATTAAGCAGATGAGACCGACTTCGATGTCCCTTGTCATCCGTTTGGTGTCGCGGGCTGAACAGTCTGGCGACTGGCAGATACCAAGACAATATCGATCGCCGAGGATTCTGAGCTGGCTTCCGGCCCATTAGGGTTTACATTATCGTGTATTATCAGCTTATTATAATCTGTGCGATCGTAATTCGATTATTTTGCGCATTTCTGGTACAGCAACTGTCGCCACCCATTTAGCTCCGATAAGTCTGCGTTATTGCCTTTGATGGACGAGCCCGCCACGCTGCACCGAAATCCCCGCCGGAGCCGCCCGACGACGCGACACACGCCCCCTGCCCTGCCGCTCCCGGACAGTGCGCTTGCCCTCATCGAAGATGACCACGCGGCGTTGCATGATCTCTATGTCCACGGCACGCCTGAAAATACGCTCCGCGCCTATGCGCGGGCTCTTCTCTACATCTCCGCCTGGGTCACCACCCGCATGGGCCGAGCCCTCACCTGGTCCGAAGACGACACCACCGCCCTGCGTTTCGTTCTGGATCATGCCCGCGATCTCGGCGACGCCCACGGCCCGGCACGCGCCACCACGGATGCGCTGATCGCCGCCCGGTTACGCCGGACATTGGCGGCCCCTGCTCGTCGACGCTGAATCGCCGCATCGCCAGCTGGAGCGCCAAGGCCCGGCGTGCCCAGGCGCGCCCCCGAAATTCGCGACCGATCACCCGCGATGTGCTGAAGCAACTGCTGGCCGCCTCTCGCTGCACCGCTCCGTTTCCCAGGTCATGCGCTACTACGACGATGTCGAGATCACGGCAAACCCCGCCGCCGATCTGTTGGGGTGAAGCGAATTCACGCCGCCCAGAACCCGCAGTCGAAGGGTAGGCTTCCAATGAGAGAGGCCCCCGCGATATTGCACTCTCGTACTGGCGCTGTCCCGCGCGCGAGACGGTCAGGTTTACAATGTATCCTCTGCTATTTTTATCAGAAATGCATTGAGTTCCTCGGCATCCGCGACCTTCAACCCATCCACCTTGATCGACACCCTGCCGTTCTTTTCCACGGTAGCGGCATAAACCACGCTCCCCTTCGAAACCGACGCCGAAATCTCTGGCGCGGGTGCAGACTTCTTCGCTTTGGAGAACACACCCTTGCGGCCGACAAACGCCTCGAGTAGATCCAACTCCTCGGCGGGGGCAGAAAACTTCGTTTCCCGATCCGACAGGGCCGTTACCAGTTCATCTTCGCGACCATCCTTGAGCGCCTGTGCCAGCTTTGCGCCAAGTCGTTCGCCGATATACTCGGGAAAGTCGAGATACGATCCAAGCCGCGCATGAATGACCGTGAAGTTCCGGATCTTGTAGCGCCGATTCCGGCTGGAATTTCCAAACAGTGTGAGAATGGCATCATCGACACTTTCACAGATCCCTTGCTCGGCAGCGACACAGCAAATCCGTCCACGTTCGTAAAAGCTGATCGCCTGCCGGATTTCGTTCTCTTCAATCATCGCGACCATGTCACCGACGGTGTCTCGCGCGCGAGACACCAGCGCTTTAACCCGAGAGAAGCTTTCATCGCCGGTCTCGTCGTAAAGCTCCTTGAGGGCGCTCCAGCGACGATACCCGCTGATAAGCCGCCGCTTACCGTTCAGGGAATTTCGCGCGCCAACTTCTATTGGAACCTGCTGTCCCCGCGCCTGCAAGCTGGCCTTCAACTCGTGCCAAGCCTCGCCATCGCGATCCAGCGTTCTGCGGTCACGCGACAGCGAATGTACGTCGATATCATCCAGCGAGAGAATGTGAACAAGCAACCCGTCCTGCTCGGCTTGCTGCCATTTCTCGGACGTCCCTTGCAGGCTTTCATTTTCCTTGCGCAGCCGAAGCATTTCGTCTTCGATTGTCCGTGCGGCAGTTCCTGCAACCTGCGCGATGGGAGGTGCCTTGCCAGCGGCAACTCCACGCCGTTCCCGAGCAGCCTTTTCCGCCGCTCCACGCATCTCCGTCACGCTTGTTCGGTCGATGGCTCCAAGTCGCTTACGTGTCATTCCGCCGCCTCTCGCTGCTCTGCCTCAGTTCGGTCGCGTTCCCAGCATCCAATCAAAAGTCTTTTGAATTCATGATAGCACCGATCGAAGGTCTCGCGACCGCGACGATAGGTATCACGGTTAAAATCGGTATGGCTTGCCTCGTAAATGCCGGAAACTCTCTCTCCTGCCTGCCCGACCAAGGCGGTAAATTCCTGCCGGTGCCGCGCCACGAAATCGTCAAGATAAACCTGAATCACATTCGCCAATTCGGATTGCTGCGCATCGTCATACCGTGTCAACAGCACCTGGACAGCATCCCAGGAAAACTTCGGAGCATCATCGGATATCCGCGCGATGCTGTCTTCGATCGAAACAAAGGTCGTGTAGAGCATATCGAAGAAACGACCCGTGGAATCAAACTCGATGAACGACGCACCGACGGGGATCAGCAGCACATCCGCCGCCGACAACGCATTGATCGTCAGGTATCCTAGGGCAGGGGGGGTATCGATCAGGATGATGTCATAGTCATCAAGCAGGCTTTCGTCGCGCAGAAAAGACTTCAACGCGTCCCAGAACTGCCAGCTTCGATGGGTTTGCATCCAGACCGGCACCTGAAACTCTGCCCAATACAGGTTCAGCTGGGCGGGCAAAATGTCGATTGTAGGCCAGTGTGTCCCAAAGATAAGATCGTCAGCCGTAACCGCGGCAGCCGCGCGCAGTTCTTCGTCCAATCGCTCATCGGTGAAGTCGTCGATCCCCATACTGCGCGCGACATGTTCGGCACGGTGACGGGCAAGAATGGAGTAGGCCGTCTGGGCCTCATCCTCCGCCATGGACCCAAACATCGTGCTCATCGACGCCTGGCTGTCGAGGTCGACCACAAGCACCCGATACCCATCTAGCGCAGCCGCCATGGCGAGGTGTGCGCCCGTGGTCGTCTTGGATACGCCACCTTTGAAGTTGCACACGGACACGATCTTCGCCGGCTGGTTATCGGGGCGGTAAGGACGGTAGCCCTTTCCCTGCTGACCCTCACTTTCGAGAAATGCGCGGATTGTATTCACCTCATCCAAGGTAAACATCTTCGCACCGCCCGGCTTGTCGGATTCGCCTTGGGGCAGGGTAGGGTGCGCCTTCAGCACCCTTCTGAAATGCTGCGCTGAAATCGGGAGCATGAACGTGGTAATCTCCCAGATACCGAATCGACGGAGGCTTTTTTCTCCGTCGGGCTTGTAGCCACGTCTCGCAAGATCATCACGCGCGCGCATGCTGATCTCGGCCGCCACGGTAAACCGTTCTGTTGTCACGCGCTGGGGAACATGCGCAAGCGCATCATCGGGATCTATCGGCTTCAATGATATAGAAGGGGGCTGACTGCTCATTTCCACTTGGCCTCTATGTTCTCGTTAATGGCCACCATACAGCAATTTCGCGAATGTGATAGATTTTCTGACTCACGAAAATTGCTGGGATGGCCTGTCTCGCATGCGAGACGGTCATATCCAGATATTCTAGCAACTGGAAAGAAAGCAGATCACTTACACAAGATGTAAGAGTCTTTGAGAATCTTTAAGAAATTTATGTATCAGTAAATAGCATAAAATCAGTAATTTAAGCTACAACCCATACCCGTATGCGGGACGAAACCGACCCTGTTTCGGGACCAACTATTCCCGAATCCGTG